>JAFDZE010000083.1:25132-25865 GCA_018267155.1 Bacteroidota bacterium
GCATCGATCACACGGCCCGCGATGTGCGCACTGTCGAGCGTGTTGCCGGTGGACACCACGTAGGTGAGGCCCGCGGCCGGGTTGTTCTCGGTGATGTCGGTGACCGCATCGCCGATGTTGAAGGTGTACGTGGTGTTCGGCAGCAGAGGGGCGCGCAGGTGGATGACGACCTCCTGGCCGGCACGTATCGTCACGTCCGGGATCTTTTCCAGGGGGGGGGATATCAGGAGGCGGTCGCGCACCCGGTCCAACCGGACCCGTTCGTTGAAGCGGAGGGTGATGCGGTCGTTAGCGAAGCGGACCGTGCCGTCCGGGGGCTCCGCGCTCAGGAGCAGTGGTGCGATCGTGTCCTTGGCCCCGCCGGAAAGTTCGCGTGTCTGCGCGCAGGCGGCGAACAGCAGGATGAGGAAGGCCACGTGGTATCGCGTCATCCCAGGAGCGGTGCGATCAGTGCGCTGAGTTGTTGCAGATGGTGAGCGTCCACCTCGCTGAAGTCGGCGAGGGCGGAGCTGTCGATGTCGAGCACCGCGGCCACGCTGCCCGAGCGTCCATGGATGGGCACCACGATCTCGCTCCGGCTGAGCGCGCTGCAGGCGATGTGCCCGGGGAATTGGTCCACATCATCAACCGTAAGGATCCTGTTCTCGGCCCAGGCCTTGCCGCAAACGCCTTTGCCGAACGGGATCCGGCCGCATGCCACAGGACCCTGGAAGGGCCCCAGGACGAGTTCATC
>JAFDZE010000084.1:0-17145 GCA_018267155.1 Bacteroidota bacterium
CGGGCCATGGCCCGCGTACCTGTGGATGTGGGCCGTCGGCATCGTATTCTTCCTGCTCACCTTCACCGAAGCACATCTATACCTGTTCCCCGGGTTCAGCGGCAATGCGGTACGCGACCTCACCGTGCAGTGGAAGGCTTACGGCGCACTCACGGGCTCGTGGAACATGCTTGTTTACGGCACGAGCATGGTGGTGATGGAGCGCATGGGTGGTGACCGGTCGGTGGCCCTGTCGCGCACGGCTTTCCTGCTTTTCGCCCTGGGATTCACCAACCTGCTCTTCGGTTGGGCGCATCACATCTATCCGGTACCCGCCGCCCCCTGGCTCCGCATCCTCGCCTACTTCGTGAGCATGACCGAATGGATCATCCTCGCACGCATGATCAGGCAGTGGCGCGGAACGCTCAACGCCGGGATGGAACAACGTCATTCGCTCACGCATCTCTTCCTGTTCGCCAGCGAGGTGTGGGTCTTCCTCAACCTCTTCCTGGCCCTGCTCATCAGTATTCCCGCGATCAATCTGTTCACCCACGGCACGCACATCACCGTGGCCCATGCCATGGGCAGCACCATCGGCATCAACACCACCATCCTCTTCGCCTCCGTTTTCCACATCGGCGGCGCGGCACTTACGCGACCGGCACGCACGGGCTTCTGGATCTTCAACGGGTCTTTGCTCGTCTTCTGGCTCTGCCTGATCGGTGCGGGCCTGGTGAAAGGCTGGCTCACGGTGACAACGGACATGGTGTTCCAGTCGATCATGGAGGAGGCCCGGCCGTTCATCACAGGCTTCGCCATTTCGGGCATGGGTCTGTTCATTGGCCTTACGTTGCTGGCGGTGCATGCGGGGAAGGCCCTGCTGGGTGGCGGAACGGGACAAGTTGAAAACCATTGATGCCCATGATCCTCGATGATCCCGCATTGGACGGCATTTCTGAATACGGCTTGCGCGAAGCCTTGCTCGCGTTGAGAACCGAACGGAACGCGGTCTTCCTTGCACATTACTACCAGACCCCGGACATCCAGGAACTGGCCGACTTCGTGGGGGACAGCCTCGCATTGGCACAGGCCGCTGACCGGACCGGGGCGGACACCATACTCTTCTGCGGTGTGCATTTCATGGCCGAAACGGCCAAGATCCTGAATCCGGGCCGCACCGTGCTGCTGCCCGACCTCGATGCGGGATGCTCGCTCGCCGACAGTGCCCCCGCCGACAAGTTCCGCGCGTTCCTCGATGCGCATCCCGGCCACACGGTGGTGAGCTACATCAACTGCAGCGCGGCGGTGAAGGCCATGAGCGACATCATCTGCACCAGCAGCAATGCGGTCCGCGTGGTGAACAGCCTGCCCAAGAACCGCCCTGTGATCTTCGCGCCGGACAAGCATCTGGGAGCGTACGTGCAGCGCATGACCGGTCGTCGATTGGTGCTGTGGGATGGCGTGTGCGAGGTCCACGTGGACATCAGTGCCGACAAGCTGAAACTGTTGCTCGGCAAGCATCCCGAAGCGAAACTGGTGGCGCATCCGGAATGCCCGGAGCATATCCTGGCAGAAGCCGACCATGTGGGGTCCACCTCATCATTGCTGGACTTCGTACAGCGCGATCCGGCGGGCACTTTCATCGTGGCCACCGAGGCCGGGATCCTCCATCGGATGCGCGAGGCCGTGCCGCACAAGGTGCTGATACCCGCACCCGCACATGCCAACAACACCTGCGCGTGCAGTGAGTGCCCCTATATGAAGCGCAACACGGTGCGCAAGATGTACACCGCACTGCGCGATGGACGACCCGCCATCGAATTGCCGGAGGATGTAAGGCGCGGTGCTGAACGTTCGTTGCGTCGCATGCTCGCACTGGGGTGACGGGATGAGCGGACATGATCCACATTCAAATATGTATACTGGTGCATATATTGTTTTGAAGGCGCTTTCCCGCCCTCGCGATCCACTGCCCGTTCCGCGGAGGCCATCCTCCCGCGACCTTGTACCCGCACCCCACGCAGCATGAACAGCCCCCTTGACGTGATCGTGGTGGGCGGTGGCATCGCCGGGATGGCCTGTGCGCTGGAGCTGGCACAACAGCAGGGGACCCGCAAGGTCCGGGTGCGCATCATCGCGAAGGAACCCGTTATCGGTAGCAATTCGTACGCGGCACAGGGGGGCATGGCGGCGGTACTGGATCCTGCGGATTCGATGGCGGCGCACGTGCGGGACACGCTCACGGTGGGCGAAGGCCGGAACGACCTGCGGGTGGTGCGGCGTGTGGTGCGGGAAGGTCCGGCCATGGTGCATGGGCTGCTGGCCATGGGTGCGGTATTCGATCGGAACGCGGATGGTGGTGTCGCGCTGGCCCGTGAGGGTGGGCATACCACGGCGCGGGTGGTGCATCGCCTGGACCGCACCGGTGCCGAGATCGTTCGGGTGTTGCACCAGCATGTGCGCGCATCGAGTTCGATCAGCGTGATCGATGAGCAGGCCGTTGACCTCCTGGTGGACGGTGGGGCCTGCATCGGTGTGCGCACACGGGACCCACGCACCGGTCGATGGATGGACCGCATCGCGCATGCCGTGGTACTGGCCACCGGCGGTACGGGACAGGTGTACGAGCACACCACCAATCCGCCGGGCGCAACGGGCGATGGGATCGCCATGGCCGTCCGCGCGGGCGTACCCCTGAAGGACATGGCCTTCGTCCAGTTCCATCCCACGGCCTTGTACACGGATCGCCCAGGCACCGTCTTCTTGATCAGCGAGGCCGTGCGCGGTGCAGGTGCCAGGCTCTTGCGCCCCGATGGCCGCCCGTTGATGGAGGGCGTGCATCCGCAAGGCGATCTCGCCCCGCGCAATGTGGTGGCCCGCACGATCGCGCGGGTGATGTTGCGCGGACATGTGCCGAACGTTTGGTTGGACACCTCGCCGATCGGCATCCGGCGCTTCGCCCGCGATTTCCCGTCGATCAACACGCACTGCCGCGAACTGGGGATCATGCCTGGGCGCGACAGGATCCCCGTGATGCCCGCGGCGCATTACCTGTGTGGAGGTATCATGACGGATGCGCAGGGGCGGACCACGATGAAGGGCCTGTACGCACTGGGCGAATGCGCGTGCAGCGGGTTGCACGGAGCCGACCGCCTGGCATCCAACTCGCTCCTCGAAGCACTGGTGATCCCCCGGCACGCGGCCGCCCGCATCCTTCGCGCACGGACGAAGCATGCCACGCTGACGGATCATCACAGCCCTGACGTGCCAGTTGCCGATACGGTCGCGAATGATGACCATGAGGCCATGCTCCACGGGTTGCGCCGCACGATGACGCGACATGCCGGCATCCTCCGGACCACCAATGGCCTGCACCTCGCCCTGCGACGGATCGAACAGGCGGGCTTGCGCACGGAGCGCGCTTGGGCGAAGGGGGAACGCGCACCCGGGCTGATCGCGTTGCGCAACGCCGTGGCCGTATCGCGCAGCATCGTGATGGCCGCGTTGAGCGAGCCGGTGAGCACGGGCACACATTGGATCGGCCGGATGTGAGACACGACCTCCGCCATACGGCGTGGCGGTGATACGGCGCACGGATGCGATGCGCAACATCCGGTACCCCGGGAACAAAAGGAGCGCGTTACATGGAGGGATCCATCACCACCTTGGATCCGTGCGGATCGTGCCCGACCGGTCGATCCTCCAGCACCGGTTCGTTGGCCCTGCTCTTTCCGGGCTTCAATCGCCCAGCGCCCTGGAGCACCATCCACGCGATGGGGAGCACTCCGCCCAGAATGAACAGCGTAGCACCAACACCGCGCAGCCAGGTCAGCCAATGGAAAGCCGAGACCTCCACGAAACCGCTGGAGCGTGCGAACCAATAGCCGCGATCGAGCACCGCGCCCAGTTGCACGAGGCCGGCGGGCAGCAGGTCCATCACCACCATCAGCGAAAGGCCGATGTTCAGCGACCAGAACGCGCGGCGAACGAGCCGCCCGTTCCACTTCTCCGGCCTGAGCAGGGTATGGCAGCAGAACAGGAGTCCGGCCAGGGAGAGGTTGCCGTAAACACCGAACAACGCGGCATGCCCATGGTTCACCGTCAGGTACGTACCATGTTCGTAGTAATTTACTATGGGCAGGTTGATGATCAGACCGAACACACCGGCACCCATGAAATTCCAGAAGTTCACCGCTACCAGGAAAAGGAAGACCTCGGTATGCCCGAAAGCGAAGGCGCGACCGCCATTGGACGAGTGGCGCAGCGAGCCGTGCCGGCTCATGCGGGAGAATCGCCAGGCCTCCAGCGTGAGCAATACGAGCGGGATCACCTGCAGGGTGGAGAACACGCTGCCGAGCGCCATGGTGGCCACGGGTTTCGCATTCCAGTAGAAATTGTGCGAGATGCCCAGCAGCCCGGAGCCCAGGAACAGGATGGCGGCCAGGTACACCACGCGGGTGACCGACTGTCGGCCAACCAGCCCCATGCGTACCATGAGGAAGCCGACCACCACGGTGGTGAAGACCTCGAAGAAAGCCTCCACCCACATGTGGATCACCGCCCAGCGCCAGAAGTCGGCGATGACGAAATTGGTGCGCGGGCCAGCGACGAAGCCCGAGATCAGCAGAAGGGTGACGCACACGATGGAGTAGATCAGCCAATTGGGCAGTTCCCAGGGCCTGCCCTTATGGAGCACGGGGCGGACGCCGCGGTACACGATCACGCCCCAGAGCACCAGGATGCCCATCAGCAACGCTTGGAACGCGCGGCCGAACTCCACGAACTCCCAGCCCTGGTGGCCGAGCAAGGCCCAGCGATCACCGAGCAGGCCCATGGGCCCCGCCCAGGTGCCCACCACCGTTCCAGCAACGAGAACGAGTATCATTCCGAACAGGATGTTGACCAGGCGCAACTGCCCCGGCACCTCCCTGCCGGCCATCATGGGCAGCAGGAAGATCGAGGTGCCGATCCAGCAACCCGCGATCCAGAAGAGCGCGAGCGAGAGGTGCCAACTGCGCGAGACCACGAGCGGGATGATGGAGGACAGGTCGATGCCGATGACGGACAGCCAGTCGGTGAAGGCCGTGATGGCCAGCGCACCGCTGAGCACCTGCAGCATAAAGACCAGTGCGGAGGCCAGGAAGAACTTGTAGGTGGCGCGCTGCACGGGGGTGGGTGCATAGCTGGCCACTTCCTCCGCACTCACCGGCGTTGAGGCATCCCGGGTGTAGACCTCATACGTGAGCCCGTCCATCTGACCATGGTAGTACAGCACGAGCCCCATGCCGAGGATGAAGCCGAGCACGCCGATCACGCTCCACCAGGTCACCGGGCCACTGGGGGTATTGCCCGCCTCAGGATCGTACGGCCAGTTGTGGGTCCAACTGAACGTTTCGCCAGGACGTTCCGAGCCGCATACCCAAGCACCCCAGAAGAAGAAGTCGGACAGCGCCTCGATCTGTGCACGATCGGTGAGGAAACCGGGAGGCGGGAATGAGCCGGCTTTCGCATGCGTCACGAACCGGTCCATCTGGTAGGCCCGAAGGTGCCTCACTGCATGGGCCAGTGCAGGGCTGAGCAGGATGACACCGCGTTGCGCGTCATAGCGCGCCTGCTTGATCTCTTTCCGCACGGTGGCCGCGATGGCCTCCTGCTCCAAGTCCGAAGGTGTTTGGCCAGTGCGCGCCTTCCATTGCTCGGCGTGGAAGTCCTGGGCATATACCGCTGTCAGGTGCAGCGCTTCGGCGGTGAAATCCGGACCGCGACCGGCACCATCACCGAACATGCTGCCGTACTCCATCAGCGCATGCTTCAGGAACACCTCCTGTCCGTCGCCGATGGCCGTGCCCCTGACCACCACGATACCGTCGGGGTCGATCATGTCCACGATGGGCGGTGCATCGTGATAGGTCTGGTGCGCGATCCATCCCACACCTGCGCCACTGACCACCAGGATCGCCAGCAGCGGTTTCCACCAGTTGCGTGGCTGCATCAACCAGCGCAGTGTACGTCTGTCACTCATGCATGGCGGGCGGAAACCCATGCTCTACGATGCGATGGCATCAGTACGTGTCCCCGGGCCGTGCGCCGAAGTTGCCCTGAGCACGTGGTTACGAAGTATGATATCCATCAAGATCGCATCCCGGACAGGGCCACCACCCCCGTCTGTCGTGCGGATCCCCACACAGGCGGTGTGGATCCCACCGCTCGATCAGCCGAACTGTTGATCGGATTGGCGGCCATGTTGCGGCAAGCTGTCCAGGTGCGATCGGGAGGGGTTATCCGGGATGTGCTTGACCCTGCGGATCAAGGGGAACAGCAAGTCGTGCAATGCTCCGTGTGCTTCGCCATACTTGGCGTACCGTTCGAATTTCATGGCCATGGGCCCTCACGTGGATCCCAGCGGGCGATCCCCAGCAGACCGTTCGTTGGATAGCCTTCAGCGAACCTTACCATGACGCGATGGCCCGGGGTGGTCCCGGGATCGGCATCCCGGTACACCTGTTCGGCCTACCTGATCGCGTCGGCATGCACCGGATCCGTGGGGGCTTGCCGATCGGAGCCGCTGCGGCACGATCGACCAGAACGGCCAGTGTAATGGAAATGTAAAGAAGCCGGGTTGGAACCGCCATGTGGCGAGGGGCATTCCGCGGTGGCAAGGCCCCCACATGACGCGCGTCAGTCCTCAAGGGCAGAGCCTCCCGGACCTTCGCACTCCCGTTGAACGCGGAACGCGAACGGATCAACCCCACATGGAACAACGCAAGACATCCTGGGCCGAACCATACAAGATAAAGATGGTGGAGCTGATCGCCATGACCTCACGCGAACAGCGCGAGGCCGCATTGGTGGAGGCCGGATACAACACCTTCCTGCTACCCTCCGAAAAGGTGTACATCGACCTGCTCACCGACAGTGGCACCAGCGCCATGAGCGATCGGCAGTGGGCCGGCATGATGATGGGGGATGAAGCATACGCCGGCAGCCGCAACTTCTACCACTTGGAGAAGGCCATCCAGGACACGTACGGCTACAAGTACATCGTGCCCACCCACCAGGGCCGCGGGGCGGAGAACATCCTCTCGCAGATCATGATCAAGAAGGGGCAGTTCGTGCCCGGCAACATGTACTTCACCACCACACGCCTGCACCAGGAGCTGGCTGGTGGCACCTTCGTGGATATCATCATCGACGAGGCTCACGACCCCAACAACACCTTCGCCTTCAAAGGCAACGTGGACCTGAACAAACTGCAGGCCCTGATCGACAAGCACGGGGCCGACCAGATCGCCTACGTGAGCATCGCCACCACGGTGAACATGGCCGGTGGGCAGCCGGTCTCCCTGGCCAACCTCAAGGAACTGCGCGCCCTGTGCAACAAGCACGGCATCCGCATCATCCACGACATGACGCGTGTGGCCGAGAATGCGTACATGATCCAGCAGTTGGAACCCGGTCAGGCCGGTCGCAGTGTGGCCGACATCGTGCGTGAGATCTGCGCGCTCACCGACGGCGCCACCATGAGCGCCAAGAAGGATGCCCTGGTGAACATCGGCGGCTTCCTGGCGGTGAACGACTGGGACGTGTTCGAGGAGGCCCGCAACATGGTGGTGGTGTACGAAGGTCTTCATACGTACGGCGGCTTGGCCGGTCGCGACATGGAGGCCATGGCCATCGGCATCGGCGAAAGCGTGCAGGAGGACCACATCCGCGCCCGTGTGGGCCAGGTGTTCTATCTGGGGAAGAAACTGCTGGATGCCGGTATCCCCATCGTGAAGCCCGTAGGCACCCATGGGGTGTTCCTGGACGCCAAGGCCTTCCTGCCCCACCTGAAGCAGACGGCCTTCCCTGCGCAGGTGCTCGCCGCCGAACTCTACCTGGAAAGCGGTGTGCGCGCCATGGAGCGCGGCATCGTCAGCGCCGGCCGCAACAAGGACACCGGCGACCATTATTATCCCGAACTGGAGCTGGTGCGCCTCACCATCCCCCGCCGCGTGTACACCCAGGCCCACATGGATGTGGTGGCCGAAAGCGTGGAACGCGTGTACGAACGCCGCAAGACCATCACCGGCCTTGAAATGGTCTATGAACCCAAGTACCTGCGCTTCTTCCAGGCACGGTTCGAACGCTTGTCCGCCTGAGTGGCCATGTGACAGGACTCACATCCCGAGAGAACGGACCGGCCCAAATTCGCACCGTGAACGGATCACCGAACAAACCCGAACGATGAAACACGAAGTGGAAGCCATGTGGATGCAGGGCATGCAGTTCAATGCCCTCGTGCAGGGACACACCGTGGTGATGGACGCCCCCGAGCGCGTGGGTGGACAGGACCAGGGATCCATCCCGAAGCCGTTCGTGCTGTCAGCCCTGGCCGGCTGCACCGGCATGGATGTGATCGCGCTGTTGCGCAAGGAGGGCAAGAAACCCACGGCCTTCGATCTGCGCGTCAGCGGCGAACTCTCCAAGGGAGCGCCCATGGTCTATGTGGGTGTGCATGTGGTGTACGACGTCAAGGGCGACCCCGCCGATGAACAGGCCGTACTCAACGTGGTATCACGCTCCCAGAACGAGATCTGCGGCGTGAGCGCCATGCTCAAGTGCAGCATGCCCGTGACCTGGGAACTGGTATACAATGGGCGCGTGGTCCACGTGCAACAGGGTTCCATCGCCTCACCCGCCTGAACGGGGAGACCCCGACACCGTTCCGAGGCGTGACCATGCAACCACCGATCACCTCCCGATCACAGGGTATCATCATCGGGAACGCATCAACAAAGGCCCATCGCCACGAACCATGAACGGTCGAACAACGCCACAGACGTTCCACATCCCCGTGATGGGACTGGGCTATACGATCGATACCCCGCTCAAGGTAGCGCATCTGGGCATCAGCTCCGTTGTCTCCATCATCGAGGATGAACTGGTCGAGCGGATGCGTGAGTACCACTGCCGACAAAGCGGTGAGACCTATGAGCCGATCCCCAAGCCCGGCCCCGACCATCGTGCCCGGCGGGTAACCGCGTACCTGGACCTCCTTCAACGCTTGGTTGACCGGAACGTCGAACGGGTGCGGGCCACTCCCATCACCCCGGATTCGGAAAGTGCGCGATACTTCGAACTGTTGCCGGGCGATTCCTTCCTGTACCAGCGGTACAAGAAAATGCTGGACATGGGGCCCGGGCCGGAACGGGACGGCATTGATGCGGAACTGCGCGATGCGATGGTACCGGGTTCCATTGATGTGAACATCATGGCCAAGATCGACCCGGTGAACTACGACCGGGACGGGAACCCCTTGCCCCCGGAACTCTGCGATGCCATGGCCTCCTTCCGGGGATTCGCGAACAGCTCCCTGCACAGTTCCCTGGTGCTCAGCGCCGGCTACAACCCGCGGTTGTACGCCTACATCCCTGAATTCCCCGATTTCCTGCCCAACGAGCAGGGCCAGTTGCGAAAGCGCCTCATCCTCAAGGTGAGCGACCTGCGTTCAGCGCAGGTACAGGGCCGCCTGCTGGCCAAAAAGGGGGTCTGGGTATCGGAATTCCGCATCGAATCCGGCTTGAACTGCGGCGGCCACGCATTCGCCACCGACGGGCTGCTCATGGGTCCCATCCTCGACTCGTTCCGCGCGGAACGCGAGGCGCTGGCCATGGAGCTTTGGGACGCGTGCAATACCGTTCTGGCGGCATCGGGCAAGCCGGTCTTCACGGAGCGTCCGGTCCAACGCATCACGGCACAAGGCGGCATCGGTACCGCGGCCGAGGACCGGTTCTTGCGCGATCACTACGGGGTGGACGGCACCGGTTGGGGCAGCCCCTTCCTCTTCGTGCCCGAGGCCACCAACGTGGATCCCGCCACGCTGGAACAGTTGATCCAGGCCAGGCCCGAGGACTACTTCCTCAGCCAGGCGTCCCCATTGGGCGTGCCCTTCCACAACTTCCGCCACAGCAGTTCCGAGCAGCAGCGGACGACCCGCATCGCCAAAGGCCGACCGGGCAGTCCCTGTTTCAAGGAATTCCTCAGCAACAATACCGAATTCACGGAACGACCGATCTGCACGGCCTCCCGGCAGTACCAGCACCTGAAGCTGGCCCGGTTACGCTCAACCATTACCGACCCGAAGGTATTGGCTCGCGAAGAGGCAGCGGTCACCGCCAAGGACTGTCTTTGCGAAGGGCTCGGGGCCGGGGCGCTGCTGAAGGCGGGCATGAAACCGGCGCACAAGCTGGAAGCGGTGGCCATCTGCCCCGGTCCGAACGCGGCGTACTTCCACAAAAGGATCAGCCTTCAGCGCATGGTCGACCATATCCACGGGCGGCTCGACCTGCTGGCGGGTGTGGACCGCCCGCACATGTTCGTCAAGGAACTCTCACTCTATGTGGACTACTTGCGCGGCGAGATCGAACGCTTCGCATCGGAGATCAACGCCAAGCAACAGCGCCGCCTTGTCGCCTTCCGGGGCAACCTGCTGGAAGGGGTGCAGCACTACATCGACCTGTTACCGGTATTACAGGAGCGGCTGGCGGCCGATGCGCAACGCATGCGGGCCGATCTGACCCGGTATGCCGATGAGATCCGCTCCCTGGTATTCCCTGAACCACTGCCCCAGACCTGACCGGATCGCACCATTCACACGACCGGAAGCGCCCACCGCACCATGAAGCACCGTACCATCATCGAGCCGTTCCGCATCAAGAGCGTGGAGCCCATCGGCCTGAGTACCGAGGCACAACGTGCCGAACAGCTCAAAGCCGCGCACTACAACCCCTTCCTGCTGCGCTCCGAGGACGTGGTGATCGACCTGATGACCGATAGCGGCACCGGGGCCATGAGCGCCCACCAGTGGGCCGGGGTGATGGAAGGCGATGAGGCCTATGCGGGCTCGCGCTCATGGGTGCGCATGGAAAAAGCCGTCCAGGACCTCACCGGCATGCGGCACGTGCTGCCCACCCACCAGGGTCGAGCGGCAGAACGCATCATTTACGGCCACCTCGGCGGCGCGGGCAAGGTGTTCATCAGCAACACGCACTTCGACACCACCCGGGCCAACATCGAGTACTCCGGGGCCACCGCCATCGACATTCCCATACCCGAAGGACAGGATCCCGCCGCACAGCACCCCTTCAAGGGCAACATGGACCTGGAGCAACTGGACCAACTGCTGAAGCAGCACCAGGGCCGGGTGGGCGCCGTCATCCTCACGGTGACCAACAACAGCGGTGGCGGCCAGCCCGTGAGCTTGGCCAATGCCGAGGGCGTATCCGCCATCTGCAAGCGGCATGGTGCGCTCTTCATGCTGGACTGCTGCCGTGTGGCCGAGAACAGCTGGTTCGTGAAGCACCGCGAAGCCGGCATGGGGAACCGCTCCTACCGGGAGATCGCCCAGCGCATGTTCGCCCTGGCCGACGGTGCCGTGATGAGCGCCAAGAAGGACGGCATGGTGAACATGGGCGGCTTCCTGGCCCTGCGCGATGCGGACCTGGCCGAGGCCTGCACCAACCTGCTCATCATCACCGAGGGTTTCACCACGTACGGCGGCCTGAGCGGGCGCGACATGGAAGCCATCGCCACCGGGCTTGATGAGGTCTTTGACCCGCACTATCTGGACTACCGGATCCGCAGTACCACCTTCCTCGGGGACAGGCTGCATGAACTGGGCGTACCCTTGATGCGCCCGATCGGTGGCCATGCCGTGTACATCGATGCCAAGGCGCTCTACCCGCACATCCCGCCCGCGCAATACCCCGGCCAGGCCCTGGTCTGCGAACTATACCTATTGGGTGGTATCAGAAGCGTGGAGATCGGCTCGGTGATGTTCGGCAAGCGCCTGGAGGACGGAACCGAGACCTACCACGCCATGGAACTGGTGCGCCTGGCCATCCCGCGCCGGGTGTACACCCAGAGCCACATCGAATACGTGGCGGAGACCTTCGAGGAGATCATGCGCACACGCGATCGGGCGAAAGGCTTCCGCATCGTGAAGGAGCCCCGATTCCTGCGGCATTTCACGGCGCATTTCGAGCCACTGCCATGAGCACCACACGGCGGGTGCGTGTCACCAAACGCACCACCCTGGAGATCGCACATGCATTACGCGATCATGATGGTCTTTGCCGACACATCCACGGCCATTCTTACGTGCTCGATGTTTCCGTTACAGGTGATCTCCTGGACCGAGCGGGGGATCCCAAAGCCGGCATGGTGATCGATTTCTCGGAACTGAAGACGCTTGTGCAGCGACAGGTGGTGGACCACTACGACCACGCCTTGGTACTGCATGCGGCCGACCGGGGCGCCATCAACACCGATCATCCGCTCTTCGCGCGCACGCGATTCACATCCTGGCCTCCCACCTGCGAGAACCTGTTGCTGGACATGGTGGCACGCATCAATGCGCACATGCCCAGGAATGCACGACTCAGCCATGTCCGCCTGCAAGAGACGGCAACGAGTTGGGCGGAGTGGGATGCGTCCGGTAGTACCACGACCACCCCGCACGATCGGGAAAGTTGACCCCAACACCTCCGCGAGGTTGATGACGATGGGGCCCGCGATCACATGCATCTTCCGGTCACACGGACCAGGCTGAACACTCCTCCACACATTCCCGTTCGGAAACAACGGCCCATGATCGCCGCTCAGGACGGAACCCCCAAGCATGTCGTCGAACGTTCCATGACTGGTCGGGCAGTTGCTTCGCAAGGCGTGCAGGCCCATCCCACCAGCCCGGACCTGGTGCTCATGAAAGTGAAGCCACCGCGGGATCGAAAGCCCCGTAGTTGTTCCCCATGCGGATGGGTGCGGGGTGTTGGTCTGTTGCGCTGTTGCTCCGGTTCACCAACTCGCCCTCACGAACGTCTTTCTCCCCTTCACGCCTGTCGCGGTCACTTCCAGCACGTACAGGCCGCCCGGCATACCATCGGTGCGCAGCTCAAACTCACGTGTGCGCGCTGCGGGAACGATGCTGCTGATCGTTCTTCCCGCGAGATCCAGCAACCTGATCTCCTCCATGGCGTGCGAACTGGTGATCCGCAGCACTGCACCGGCGGGATTAGGCGCGAGGCCGATGTGGACCGACCCCGACAGTTCCTCGATGCCCACGTTCACGAGCGCCACCGAAGCGGTATCGTTGCAGGAGCCGCGCTTGGCGGTGAGCAGTACGGTGAACGTGCCGTCCGTGGCGTAGGTGTGTACGGGGTGCTGATCGGTGGACGTGTTGCCATCGCCAAAATCCCAGAGCCAAGCGGTCGTGTTCACCGAAAGGTCCGTGAAGGCGAAGGTGTGCGGTGCTTGCGGCGTAACGGTGAAGCCGGCAATCGGGTACAGCTCCGGGTTCTCGCTGAGGGTGAAGGTCATCATGCTGTTTGAACCGATGATCTGCGCCGGATGGCAACCGATGCTGTACGGAACTTGGAATGCGATCTCTTGCGGGTAGCGGCCTGTTACGGCATAATCGCCATTGGGGCAGGTGGTGATGCTGGTGAACTGTTGGGTGGACGTCCCGAGGAGATCGGAGGTCTTGAACCATTGTACGTTCCCCGTGGGATCCAATTTCGCGACATACGGAATACCCACCCCGGCTGCCGGCAAGGGGTAGCCCCCAAGTACACCGGAGCCAGCCGATATCCCGCAGATCAACACCTCCTGCTGTGCATTGACGGCGATGTCATAGGGATAGGTCATGCTCCCGTCCGCAAGACATCCGATCGCCCATTGCGGCGTGCCGGCCGCGTCGTATTTCAACCAGGCCGTGTAGGGGGTCAACGAGGGGCCGTTGGAGAGCTGGTCACCGCCGAAAATGAGGGTGTCGCCCTCGGAGTACAGCCCCAGGTACACCTCCCCGGCATCGTTCACCGCCACCTTCGGGGTCAGCTCCTGGTAGGTGGAACTGCTGTCGAGCGTTCGCACCCACAGGGCCGATCCGCTGGTGTCCATGCTGATCACGCAGAGCTCATCGCAGTATCCCGCAGCGGAAAACTTCAGCAAGAGCGTGTCGAACATGGTGCTTCCTCCCACGGAGTTCTCGTATCCCGCCAGTACGAGGTGGCCGTTGTTGCCCACCATCATGCTCGCGCGTCCACCCTGCGGACCGACGTTGCTGAAGTAGAGGTGGTCGTTGGAGGCGGTGCGGTTCCAGAGCACGTTGAGGGCGGTGTCGCGCTTTTCAACAATGTTGGCATACGCCAGATATACGGCGCTGCCTTGCGCATCGGCGATGATCTCGCGCAAATGGCTGAAGTAGCGCAGGAAGTTCCCCGCCGTGTCGAACTGGATGACCTGGTGGTCGAACGGGGCGTCATACGTGGTGTCGCTCATCATCGTGGTGCCCTGCACGGTACACTCGGCGTAGAGATGCCCATATCCATCGACGGCGAGTTCAGAGGACCAATCGAGTATGGGGCTGCCGATCACCTTGCCCCACACAAGGTCCCCTTGCGGGTCGTACTTCATCAGCAGGATATCGTCCGTGCCATACTGGTTGGTGAACGTATCGATCTGGATGATGAGCTCGGCCGAGATGCTGCCCAGCACATACACATGGCCGGCATCGTCGGTGGCGATGCCCGTGCCCCCGTCCCATTGTGTGGTGCAGTAGGCATAGTCCACCCATTCCACGCGCTGGGCACCGGAGGTGAACGAGGCGAGAAGGGCGGTGCCGAGGAGGATGAATTTTTTCATGGGGTATTGGGTTGAAGCGATCACTGGTTGCCATTACGATCCGGGCACGGCAGGCCCGGCCTTCACCTTCGCGGTGGTCCCGAAAACATGGTCCCACAACCGCGTGGAAACGCCATAGCAGGAATAGGGGTCCACGTAGTGATGCACGAAGTGGTGCTGCCAGAGCTTCTTCCAGGGGCCGTAGCGCGGCGTCTTGTACCGGTGCTGGGCGTAGTGCATGGTGATGTAGGTGAGGTAGCCCAGCATGAAGCCGGGGAAGAACACGAAGACGTAGGTGGGGCTCACCAGCCAGAAGAGCAGGAAGAACAGGCCCGAGAAGAGCAGGCCCGGAACGGGAGGCATCGCGAGCCGCCGCGGATCCACCGGATGCTGGTGGTGGATGCCGTGCGCATTGTGCTGGATCCTGTACAGTGGCCTCGAGTTGGTCTCGGTGTGGTACAGGAAGCGGTGGACGTTGTACTCGGCGAACGACCAGAAGAGGCAGCCCGAGAAAGCGACGATGACCGCCGTCCACCAAACGATGCCGAGCGAGACGATGCCGTAGGTGAACAGCGCTCCACTGATGAGCAGATGCATCACGATCGGCGGCTCGATGCGGCTGCGCGTGAGGGCCTCCATCAACCGGTTGCCGAACAGGCGCCCCCGGACTTCCCTGCGCGGGGCCAGGTGCTCGGGCATCTTGATCCGCCCGTCGCGGAATAGATGATATTGTTCAACGTTCTTTTCCATCGCGATCCAGCATGTGCGGTGCCGCTGGTTCGTTGAACATCCGGATGATCAGCCGATCGTCAGGATAGGTTGATTGAAAACTATATTGCGTAGTGCCGGGCCATCCCTGATATTAATCAGGAAACCGCAATTCAGATCAAGTCTAAAGAACTCCTCCGCATGCACACACTTTCCTCGGAACGTGGCAAGAGTGAGAGGGGCCGGGGTAGCCTACTGCTCCATGCAAACCGTTCCGGGGCTTTGCCTGGTGGGGGGATCCTTATAGGGTCGGCATCATTGGGTTTTGATCGCAGCTAACGGAGTTCCTGCTGTTCTCGGATCAACTGGCCTAAGGGTGTCTCAAAACGAGATCGTGCCGACTCAATAGCGCCAACGTTCATTCGAGGCGCAAATGTTTGTTCCAACTCAACTATTTCCACGAAGCACGTCCGCCTCCATGACGCAAGATCGATATTAGCGGTAGTTTTTAATGGTTGCTCCAATATAGTTCATTGCTTTGTCATAGGTTTCTATTCCATGTCCAACGTTATCAAAAACTTTTACGTCTTTTAATGTTTTGATATATTTTTTTGCATTGTCAATTGATCTTTGATACGGGAATAACAGATCTTTATTGCCTTCAAGAAGGTATGTGTCAACTTCAACGTCAGCCAACTGTTTGCCCATATAGTATGGTTTTTGTGTGTTGTCCTTGTAGCGTTTCAGAGCAAATACCTCATATTCTATGATCAATGCTTCTGATCCTTGTGATAATTGATGGTCGGGTTTTGAAAAAACGGCCTTGTCCAAAAATTTGAGAACATTTTTTTCCGTGGGTTTTATTATTGGTAACAGATTGAAGTACAGATTGCTCCATTTCATTGAGAACGGCTGCAAACATCCAGGATTCAAGAGAAAAGCCGCCTTCAGTTTGTCAGGATTTGTAATTCCCAATTTCATACAGATCAAACCACCAAAGGATGCACCCGCTACAAATGCTCTTTCGATCTTCAGTTTCTCCAGGACTTCATTTGCCCAATGTCCATAATCCAATGTTCTAATGTCAGGCGTAGCGCCATTGCTGAAGTTGGGCAGTCCGTTCGTTTCAACCAGGAAAATTCTGAGTTTGAGACCCAAGTTATCAAGTCCTTTATCAAAATCCCAGAACAAGGAAGTCGTCCTTGCTCCCGGGAATATCACTAACGTCTCTGAATTCTCCTTGGTGTTTATTCCCCACACCTGGGTTTTGCCCAAAGCGGTGTCGATCTCAATTCGCTCATACGCTCTGCCGTTCAATCTCTCCAACTTCTTTATCCAATTATCAAGAAATAAAAGATCCTGCTTTTCATCTTTGAAAAACGAGCGTTGTTTGATCTTCATCCTCTCTTTGTTCTATGGTTCGGCAAAATTACCGCTAACGGCCTATTTGCGGCAGATCACCACGCCGAAACCGGGAGCGTTGAGCTTCTTCAGTTCCGTCCCCTTGAACCCCGCCTTTCGCGTGAACTCGTCGATCTCGCTCTTCGCGTATGTTTTTCCACCGGCCTGATGCAGGAGGTTCAGGGCCATGTAAGAGGTCGTGGCTTTCGATAGCTGCGAACTGCCGCCGATCCCCTTGATCTGGTCGAGGATCACGTAGATGCCGCCCGCGTTCAGTGCGTCGAACACCTTCCTCGCCAGGGTCCCGTTCTCCTGCGGGTTCAGGCCGTGGATGATGTTGAAGGCAAGGATGATGTCCACGCCCTTGGGCAGGTCATCCTTCATGAAGTCCGCAGG
>JAFDZE010000084.1:17224-20345 GCA_018267155.1 Bacteroidota bacterium
CAGAGTTCGATGCTGTACAGGCCATGCGATCCGCCGAGGTCGAGCATGCGGGTCTGCGACGCGGAGACCGGGATCTTTTTGGCCACCTCCTTGTGGTTGGTCCGCGCGATGTCGATCATGGCCCTGGAGAAGAGCTCCCATTCCCGGTCGTTCATCTGCTCCAGCATGTTCGTACCCTGCCTCTTGCCCGCGCGGATCGTTCCGTCCAGGTCGAGATAGCCCTTGTACAGATAGTCGCAGAAGAGGATGAAGTGCCGGAAGTTCTCCGGCGACTGCGCGGAGAGGTTCTTGGTCCCGCGTTTCGTGAAGGCATAACGCGTCCCTTGCTTCTTCACGTACCCCAGGGCATCCAGGCAGTCCAGGATCAGTTCGGCCCCCACCTCGCTGACCTTGGCGCCCTGGGCGATCTGCTTCACCTCCTTGAACGCTTCGGTCAATTGGTCGGTGATGCCGAGCTTCACCGCGCTTCCCAAGGCGAAGCCCAATCCCACCGAGGACGAGGCGTCGGTGAACGGATGCGGAATGACGTCGAGGGAGAGCAGCAACTTCTCGATCGGGGAGAATTTGTGGATCATGGCGTTGCGAGTTCGGAACGTGAAAGTAGGATGAAGTTGCGGCCCTGTTCGATCCTCCATCCTGGGCGGTTCGCATCGGAATGCCCCGGAGCGGGATGATACCGGTGAATGACGGCGCCCGAGGAAGTCGGATCGCCACCGACCGGCATTGCGCCCTGCTACTTCAACAGCCGCCACGCCATGCCCGCCAGCACCACCAACAGGATCGCGGAGCAAATGGCCTTGTTGTAGCGGGCCAGCCACTCGGGCAGGAAGATGTCGAAGTTGGCCCGCTGCGAGCTGGAGAGCCGCCGCGCGAGCACGGTGAGCGGACAACTCATGCCGAAGACCAACAACGTGAGCACCTCGATCCCCACCAAGCCCAGGCCCCACCAGAACCAATAATCGAGGCGGTCGGTGATCACCGCGTACAGCAGGAAGAAGATCACCGCGCTGAGCACGGCCCAGATCACGGTATGCACCACCTTGATCCATGCCAGCTTGCCGGATGCGTTCATGGCCCGAAGGAGCTGTGGCTCACCCCTCCACCTTCACCGCCGCCAGCAGCTCTTCCAACTCCTTCTTGCGGTCTTCGCCCAGCTGGCGGTCGATGTCCATGAAGCGGAAGTACACGTCCTCGCGCTCCTTTTTGCCCAACAGGTTCTCGGCCAGCACGAAGAGCTCGTCGTTCTCGGCGGAGATGTGGTCCTCCAGGTCGCGCATGTAGCGGGTGAGCAACTTGTGCGCCTGGGCGTGGTCCCCGTCGGCCAGGGCCTGCTCGATGTCGGCGGTGTACTCGCGGAACTCCTCGTGGTGCTGCATGAGCGAGTCGATCATCTCGGGGATCACGAACTCCGGGTGGTCGCGCAGGGCGGGGAAGAGCACTTCCTCCTCCTTGCGGTGGTGGAAGCCGTCGGCATAGTCGCGGAAGAACTCCACGAGGTTGCGCACGGCCTGTTCAAACTGGGCGGGATCCTTCTCCCAACTGTTGGCCAGGGCGTCGATGGTCTTGCCGGCGCGCTGGATCATCTCGTGCTCGGCGAGCATCATGGTCATTGGTTCGTTCATGGCATCTGAGGTTAGGTGTTCAAGAGCCGCGCTCACATGCGCGCGGCGGTGACGGTGTTGAAGCTGTCGCGCAGGTACACGCCGATCATCTCGCGGCGGTAGAGGCGGGTGAACATGTCGTTGTCGATGGCGCGTGCGCCCTTGATGGCCTTGCGCACCAAGGCTTCGGGATCGTCGGTGGCGGCGGCTTCCACCACCACCGGCCGGGGATCCACGCCGACCATGGCGATCTTGATGCGGCCGCCGCTGTCCAGGGTCATGGCCGTGGTAAGCGAGGTGAACTCGAGGCTTTGCCGCTCGCGCAGCTTGTGGAAGGCCCAGGTGAAGCCGCGCCCCAGGGGCAGCCACAGGGCGGTGACGATGGCGGCTGGCGGGATGTTGCGCGGGGCCACGCCGTCGCCCGTGTAGATGCGCTCCAGTGGCGTGCGCGTCACCGCTTCGCCTTCCGTGTATTCGATCTCGGCGTCCAGCGCGATCAGCGCCGGGGCGGTGTCGGAGACCAGTTCGGAGAAGCAGGCGTTGCGGCCGCCGGTGGCGATGCAGATGTCGCCGTTGCACTTCAGGCAATAGCCCACGGATTCGCGCCACCACTCCGACTGGTTGTAGTAGAGGCAGCGGTTCTCGCAGAGCACATTGCCGCCAATGGTGGCTGTTTTGCGCAGCAGGGGCGCACCCACGGACCGCGCGGCCTCGGCGAGCATGGGCGCGTCGGCCAGTACCAGCGGGTGCTTCATGAGGCGGTCCAACGTTTCCAACGAGCCGATGCGCAGGTGACCGTCCACCCGTGCGATGCCCTTGAGCGCGGGTATGCGGCCCAGGTCGATGAGGCAGGTGGAGGCCTCATTGCCTTGGAAGCGGTTCACGAGCACGTCGGTGCCGCCGGCCACGTAGCGGAAGCTGCCCGGGTGTTGCGCGGCCATGTCGGCGGCTTCGCGCAGCGAGGCGGGCAGCAGGTACTTCGCCTGGGCAACGGGGAGGGTCCGGGCGTTCATGCTTCGGCGTGTTGCTTGCGTTGCTGCTTGATCGCGTTGAGCACCACCTCGGGGGTCATGGGCAGGGAGGTGATGCGCACACCGATGGCGTCGTATATGGCGTTGGCGATGGCGGGGATCACTGGGTGCAGGGCGCCCTCGCCGCATTCCTTCGCGCCGAACGGCCCTTCGGGGTCCATGGATTCGATGATCTCCGTGTGGATCTCCGGCGTGTCCATGGTGGTGGGGATCTTGTAGTCCACCAGGTTGGCGTTCACCAGCAGGCCCTCGTAGTACTTCATCTGCTCGCTCATGGCCTGGCCCAGGCCCATGTGCCACGAGCCTTCGAGCTGCCCCTCCACCGCCAGCGGGTTCAGGGCCTTGCCGGCATCGTGCGCGCCCCAGAGGTCCACCACGCGCACATGGCCGGTGTGTTCGTCCACTTCCACCTCGGCGATCACGGAGCCGAAGCTGTACGAGGGGCTGAGGCCCGCGCCCGAGCCTTTGAAGTCGCCGCCGAGCTTAGGC
>JAFDZE010000085.1 GCA_018267155.1 Bacteroidota bacterium
CGGTCGATCTCGGGTTCAAGGGTGCGAGAGACGTGACTCTCGCACCCTCGCACTTACGCACCCCATGGTTCATTCTGACCACGATGATCGAGGGACCGGATCCTCATCACCGGCCCAGTAGGTGTATTCGCAAATAGTTGCATAACGAAATAATTGATATATTTGCGCCGTTAAGAACAGCGCTCATTGCCATGAGCACATCAATTGAGCGGATCTCACGCCTGTTGCCCATCACCCTGCGCAACGTCTACCGGTTGATCGCCGTGGAGATGGACAAGGGCGGCACCGAGCTCCGCCTGCCCCAGTACGGCATGCTCGACTTCCTGCTCACCCACAGCGAAGCCGTCCAGACGGACCTGGCCAATCACTTCGCGAAGGACAAGAGCGTTATGCTGCGGCAGCTGGACGAGATGGAGCGCGCCGGTTGGATCGAGCGGCAGATGGACCCCAGCGACCGCCGCCGCAAGAACCTGGTCGTGACCAAGGCGGGACTCGAAGTGCATCGGAAGGTGAGCAGGATGAGCGCCAAGGTCTTCGCGAAGGTGCTGGAAGGCATGAACGAGAAGGAGGTCGACACCTGCCTCAAGGTGCTCGGCCACATGAACGGGATCGCCAACAACACGGATCCGGAATGAAACGCATGAGCACCATAGGGGCCACGGCGCTGTTGCTGGCCCATGCATTCGCCCAGCAGGCGATCACGCTCCGGCAAGCCATCGATCACGGGCGCACCCACAGCCCGGCCATGGCGATCGCAACGAACGGGATCCGCCGGGCCGACACCCAGTTCCACGAGGCGTTGGCGGGCTACCTGCCCCAGGTGAACGGTACGGGCCAGTTCGATGACAACCTCAAGCGCCAGACGACCATCCTGCCCGCGGGGACGTTCGGCCCGGAACCGGTGCCTGTCCGTTTCGGGACACAGTTCAATACGAATTTATCGGTACAGGCTGAACAGATGCTGGTCGACGTGTCGCAGATCAATGCCCTCCAGGCCAACGTGCCCAATCGGAAAATGGCGGCCCTGAAACTCCAGCAGGCCGAGGAGCAACTGGTGTACGATGTGTGCCGCGCATACATGCAGGCACAGGTCCTGGAGCAGCAGGTCAAGCTGTTGGAAGAGAACCTCAAGCAGTACGATGAACTGGTGCCCATCCTGCGGCTCCGCCTGGAGAAGGGAGTGGTCCAGCAGCTCGATGCGGATCGCGTGGAGGTCACCCGGCGGAACATCGGCTCGCAACTCACCGTGGCCCGTGCCAACCAGGAGGTCGCCATCGCGCAGTTGAAACGGCTGATCGGCATGCCGTTGAACGAGGCCATCACCCTCGCCGATCCGGTGCCTACCGCTACCGACATGCGGCAACCCGGGCCTGCCCCGTTCGCCGTGGCGAACCTGTCCGGCGCGAAGTACCTTGAACAGGCACTGCTCGCCCAGGCGGTGGACCTGCGGCGCAAGCGCAACGCGTACGTGCCCACCCTGAGCGCGTATGGCCGTTACGGGGCAATGGCCCAGGGCAACGATCTGGAGAAAAGCTATGACAGCTGGTATGATTATGCCGCCATCGGTCTCAAGCTGAACGTGCCCATCTTCAGCAGCTTCCGACGGTTGAGCCAGGTCAAGCTGAGTTCGATCGCCTTGGACGACCTCCGCGAGCAACAGCGCGACGCCCTGCTGGGCTACGAGTTGGACCACCGCAACGCCGACACGCGCCTGCTGGCCAGCACCAGTACCGCACAGAACGATGAGCAGAACCTGCGACTGGCGGAGCGCGTCTTCGCCAACACCAACCTGCAGTACCAGCAGGGGCTGGCCTCACTCAGCGATCTGCTGAACGCCGATTACCAACTGAAGGAGGCCCGGAACAACTGGACCACCTCCTTGCTCAACCGCTCCATCGCGGTGATCGATCTGGAACGTGCCAAGGGCACCCTGCTCGAATATGTGAACACGCTCTGACCGGTCAAGGCCACCCCAAGATATCAACTACCATGAATCGCAAAATGATCCTCCCGCTGGTGCTGCTCGTACTGGCCCTTGGCATCGGCTTCAAGCTGGCCGCGAACAAGAAGAAGCTCGATGCGGCCAAACAACCGGTCGACCGCAGTGCCTTCGCGTTCCCGGTGAACACCATCACCACCGTGCGCGACACCCTGACGGGCGACTTCAGCGTGCCCGGCGTGCTCGAGCCCGTTGACCACGCCAAGGTGATGGTGCAAGCACAGGGCAAGTTGGCCAGCCTGAACGTGGTGCTCGGCTCGCGTGTGACCAGGGGTCAGGTGCTCGGCAGCCTTGATGTGGCACAAAAGCAGTTGGAGCTGCAAGCCGCGGAACTGCAACTGGAAAAGCTGGGCAAGGACGATCAACGCTACCGAGAATTGGTGGCCGGAAAAGCCGCTCCCGAAAGCAGCTTCGATGACATCCACTTCAATTTCGAGAGCCAGAAGGTGAGGGTGGAGCAGATCGAACAACAGCTCCGCGATGCCCAGGTGGTCAGCCCGGTGGGCGGTATCGTGGTCGCCAAGAACGTGGAGATCGGTGAGTTCGTGGGGGCCAATACCGCCGTGGTGGAAGTTGTGGACGTGGGCCGCCTGAAGGCGATGGTGCGAGTGAGCGAGCGTGATGCGTACCGGATAAAGGTGGACGATGCGGTGAGTGTGACATGCGAGGTGTTCCCCGGCGAGACCTTCCAAGGAACCGTGACGTTCGTGAGCCCACGGGGCGATGCCAGTCACAACTACGAGGTGGAGGTGGCCGTGAGGAACGAGAAGGCGCACCCGTTGAAGAGCGGTACCTTCATCAATGTGTATTTCCGCACGGGCGTCGCCGGTGATATGATCGCCATCCCGAAGAATGCGCTGGCTGAAGGCATGAAGAACCCGTACGTGTACGTGGTGAAGGGCGATACGACCGGTATGCGGGCCGAACGACGGCCGATCACGCTGGGCCGCGAGATCGGCGACCGCGTGGAAGTGGCCCAGGGCCTGCTGCCCGGGGAGACCGTGGTGGTGAGCGGCCAACTGAACCTGGTGGAAGGAAGCAAGGTGCGTGTGACCAACAGCAAGTGAATGGGAGTTGGTGAATGGTGAACAGTGAAGAGGGCCGAGGCGTCCATTCACCAGCCCCCATTCGCCATTCACCAGAAAAGACCGCAACAATGAGCATCACCGAAGTCGCCATCAAACGACCGCTGCTGATCACCGTGATCTTCGTCACGCTGATCCTCTTCGGCTTCCTCAGCTACAAGCAGCTCAACTACAACCTGCTGCCCAAGTTCGAAGCCAACGTGGTGATGGTGCAGACCACCTATCGCGGCGCGTCGCCCGAGGAGGTCCAGAGCACCTTGACCAAGCCCTTGGAGGATGCCGTGAGCTCGATCGAGGGCGTGGACCAGATCGCCAGCACCAGCATGGAAGGCGTGTCGGCCATTACCGTCACGCTCAAGTCGGGCGCCAACGTGAACGATGCCCAGCGCGACGCGGAACGACGCATCGACCAGATCCGTGTACTGTTGCCCGAGGATGCCGACGATCCCGTGGTGCGGCGCTTCAGCACGGATGAGATCCCCATCCTGCGTATGAGCGTGAGCAGCGATCTAGCACCGGGCGACCTGTACGAACAGCTCGACAAGCGCGTGGTGCCCATCCTCAGCAACGTGGGAGGGGTGGGCAGTGTGACCCTTATCGGGGCACAACAGCGCGAGGTGCAGGTGGTGATGGACAACAACAAGCTGAAGGCGTACGGTATCAGTGCCGGTCAAGTGGCCCAGGCCGTGGCCGGTAACAGCACCACCTTTCCCGCGGGCAACGTGCAGAGCGCCGCCGATCGCCTCTCCATCAATCTCGATGCGCGCGCCATCACCGTGGACGACCTGCGGGGCACCGTGGTGCGCGAGAACCCCGACGGGTCGCGTATCCTGCTGCAGGACATCGCGAGCGTGACCGACGGGCTCACCGAAGCCACCACGTACAACCGCATCAATGGCAAGCCCGGTGTCGGTATCCAGGTGGTGAAGCAGACGGATGCCAATGCCGTCGAGGTGAGCAAGGGTGTGAAGGCGCGCATGGCCCAGCTCAGGACCGAGCTCGCCGCTACGGGCTTCGACTACGCCATCGCCATGGACCAGAGCACGTACACATTGAGCAGCGCCAACGCCGTGATGTTCGACCTGATGCTGGCCGTACTGATCGTGGGCCTCGTGATGCTCGTCTTCCTGCACAGTTTGCGCAGTTCACTTTTCGTGCTCGTGGCCCTGCCCAGTGCCATGATCCCAACGTTCGTCGCCATGTACGCCCTCGGCTTCTCGCTGAACCTGATGACCCTGATGGCCCTCTCGCTCGTGGTGGGCATCCTGGTGGACGACAGCATCGTGGTCCTGGAAAATATCTACCGACACCTGGAGATGGGCAAGACCCGCTGGAGCGCCGCGCTCGATGGACGGAACGAGATCGGCTTCACCGCCATGGCCATCACCCTCGTGGACGTGGTGGTCTTCCTTCCGCTCGCGCTCAGCGGCGGTATCATCGGTCATATCCTGCGCGAATTCTCCCTCGTCGTTGTGATCAGCACACTCATGAGCCTGATGGTCGCCTTCACCCTGACCCCGCTGCTCGCCAGCCGCTGGGGCAAGCTGGAGCACCTCACCAAGGATACCCTGTGGGGCCGTTTCAGCCTGGGCTTCGAGCGCATGGTGACCCACCTCCAGGACTGGTACGGGCGCACGCTGGAACAAGCCCTCCACCACAAACGGTACGTGCTCATCGGCGTACTCGTGCTGCTCATAGGCGCCATCGCGCTGGTGCCGGCCGGTTTCGTTGGTGCCACCTTCATCCCGCAGAGCGACCGCGGCGAATTCCTCGTCCAGCTGGAGACCGCGCCGCAGGCCTCGCTCGCCATCACGGATCAGCTCACCCAGGAGGCCGAGCGCATCATCCTCAAGCACCCCGAGGTGGTGAACGCTTTCACCAACGTTGGAACGCAGAGCGCTCAGATGGGCAGCACCGCGGGTTCGGCCAACACGAACCTCTCCGAGGTCAGCGTGAAACTGGTGGACAAGGAGCACCGCAGCATATCATCCGAGGACTTTGGTACCATCCTGCGGGATGAACTGGGCGCGATCCCCGGACTGAAGGTGACGGTGACACAGACCAGCATCACGGGCAGCGCGCAGACGCCGATCCAGATCGCCGTGAAGGGCACCGATATGGACAGCTTGTGGAAGGCCGCGACCCTGGTGCGGGATATCACCCTGCGCACGCCCGGCAGCGATTATGTGCAGTTCAGCACCAAGAGCCCCAAACCTGAGGTACGGGTGCGCCTCGATCAGGACCGCATGGCGGCGCTCGGTTTCAGCAGCATGGACATCGGCATCGCCGTACAGACCGCGTTCCGTGGCAACGATCGCAGCAAGTTCAAGGAGGGTGGGGAGGAGTACCCGATCAACGTTCGCCTGGATGAAGGCGACCGACGTGATGTGGAGAGCGTGCGTGGCCTGATGGTGACCAACAACAAGGGAGCCACCGTGCCGCTGGCACAACTCGCCGAGGTGTACGAGACCGTTGGAAGCAGCGTGCTGCAACGCACCGACCGTCTGAACAGCATCACCATCAACAGCGCCGCCGTGGGTCGTCCCAGCGGCACCATCGTGGCCGAGATCCAGGCCGCGCTTGCCAAGGAGAAGTTGCCCGTGGGCGTGGGTGTGGACTACCTCGGCGATGCGAAACGCCAGGGCGACGCGTTCGGGAGTCTCGGCCTCGCGTTGATCGTGGGCATCCTGCTGGTGTACCTGATCATGGTGGCACTTTACGAGAACGCGCTCTACCCCTTCGTGGTGCTCTTCTCCATTCCCGTGGCCATGGTGGGCGCGCTTCTCGCCCTCGCACTGTCCATGCAGCCGCTCGCCATTTTCAGCATCGTCGGCCTGATCATGCTGTTGGGCCTGGTGAGCAAGAACGGCATCCTCATCGTGGACTTCGCCAACCACCTGCGCCGCGAGGGCATGGGCCTTACCGAAGCGTTGGTAGAAGCCGGGCGCGAACGCCTGCGGCCCATCCTGATGACCACCGTGGCCATGATCTTCGGCATGATGCCGATCGCACTGGCCAGTGGCGATGGCGCCGAGGTGAAGAACGGCATGGCCTGGGTGATCATCGGCGGGCTCACCAGCTCGCTCATCCTCACCGTGTACCTGGTGCCCACCATGTACTACATCATGACGCGGTTGATGGAGAAAGTGGGGGGCCTGCGGTTCGGCCGGAAGCGCAGAAAAGTGGAGGCCGCCTACACGGCCGCGATCGGCTGATCATGCTCGCGTTACCTTGGCGACATGAGAAGATCCTTCGTGGTGGCGGGTGCCGCGCTCCGTTTGCTCGCATCCGCTCAGCCCACCCTCACCGGGAACCTGTTGCCCGACATGGGTTCCATCTACGGCTACCACGACGTGCCCTTCCAGGCCCCGGGCCGGGCCGGTAACGGGATGAAATGGGATCTCAGCGGTTTGCCGGCGGGATCGGTGGTGCCGTACTATTGGACAAGTATCAACACGGCTCCCGGGGCCGGAGCCTTCCCCGATGATGCCGCCGTCTTGCAAGTGCCTGGAGAACCCGCGGCGTACTATCAGCTGGGCGACACCGCCCTGTACTGGCTCGGCACCTATGCCGATACCGCCCTCGTTCGCTTCGATCCGCCCATGGCCATTGTTGACCTTCCGTGCAGCATCAATTCAACGTGGAGCGATTCCGGGGTGGCCGCGGTCACCGGCGCGGGCCGTATCGACATCCGGGTGACCGCCTACCACGCCCAGGCCGATGCGTATGGAACGCTCGTGCTGCCGTACGGAACGGTGGACAAGGTCTTGCGTGTGCGGTCCGAACTCACCGCGACCGACAAGTTCCCGCCCCATCGCCTGCGCCTGCATGAGGTGCGCTACGCCTGGTACTGCGACCGTACACCCATGCCCCTGCTCATCGTGGTGGAGCGTACCGGCTGGCCGCCACCGCAGCGCTATATGCGCTGGCTCGATGGTTCCTGGCAGGACGACCCCGGCAGACTCTTCAAGCCCATCGTGCTGCACCCCTTCCCGGATCCTTGTGATGACATCATCACCGTGGACCTGCCGGCCGCGAGGGCCGACCGCACCGTGCTGCAATTGCTCGATGAGCAGGGTAATGCGCGCAAGCAGTGGCCCGTGGAGTTCAACAGCCCGCAAACGCGACGGATGACGTTGGAGATGTCCGAGGTCCCATCCGGCAACTACACGCTCAACTGGATCGGCACCAACGGCACCATCGGGAACGCCCGCCTGGAGAAGCGGTAGCTGTCGTACTCAATTGAACAGGTCCCCGGGCCGGGCCTGTGGCGCCTTGCCCAAATGGCGGTAGGCCCGCTCCGTACACAGCCTTCCACGCGGGGTGCGTTGCAGGTAGCCTTCCATGATCAGGAAGGGCTCATACACCTCCTCGATGGTGCCGCTCTCCTCGCCCACGGCCGTGGCCACCGTGTTCAGTCCCACCGGTCCACCAGCGAACTTCTCGATGATGCACGCCAGGATGCGGTTGTCCATTTCGTCCAGCCCGTGCGCGTCCACGTTCAGGGCTTTCAACGCGTGCTGCGCGATGCCCAGATCGATGGTGCCGTCGCCCTGGATCTGCGCGAAGTCGCGCACGCGCCGCAACAAGGCGTTCGCAATGCGCGGTGTGCCCCGGCTGCGCCGTGCGATCTCGTCCGCCGCCTCATCCACGATCGGCACGTTCATGAGGCCCGAGGAGCGGTGAAGGATGCGTTTCAATGTACCTGCATCGTAGTAGTCCAACCGGCTGTTGATGCCGAAGCGCGCCCGCAGCGGGGCGGTGAGCAGCCCACTGCGGGTGGTGGCACCCACCAGCGTGAACGGGTTGAGGGTGATCTGCACCGTACGTGCGTTCGGCCCCGCGTCGATCACCAGGTCGATGCGGTAGTCCTCCATGGCGCTGTACAGGTATTCCTCCACCACGGGGCTCAGCCGGTGGATCTCGTCGATGAAGAGCAGGTCGTTCGGCTGCAGGTTGGTGAGCAGGCCGGCCAGATCCGCCGGTTTATCCAGCACCGGGCCACTGGTCACGCGCATGCTCACCCCCATTTCCTGGGCGATGATGCCCGCCAATGTGGTCTTGCCCAGGCCTGGTGGACCGTGCAGCAGCACGTGGTCCAACGCCTCCCCACGCAGCTTGGCGGCCTGCACGAAGACCTTCAGGTTGTCCGTAACGGCCTGCTGCCCCGCGAACTCCCCGAAACGGCGCGGGCGCAGCGCCTGCTCCATCTCCTTGTCAGCCGCGGAGCGCTGCTCGTTGCGTACGTCGAAGGTGTCGGCCATCCTTTACTCGCCGAAGTCAATGACGAAGGCGAGGTCCAAAAGTAGCGGTGCGGGGTCTGATGCCGGTGCCGCCTCAGTGTTATACCATTTCGCAGTATGGAGCCATCCAATATGTCACGCTGAGCCTGTCGAAGCGGTGAGCTTGCCGAACCGTCGACGGATTCAGCACGGCATTTCATGGATCGATCGGATGAGGCTGAATTGCGAAAGGGTATTGGATGAACAGTGTACAGCACACCGAATGGCGACCGACCTGTTCACGATCCATGCTTCACATCCCTCCAGATATCCCCGAAAAATACCCGCAGTCCGAAGATGTAGATGGGTGCTGTGAGACCATCGGCCAGGTGTGCGCTCCGCAAGGTGAGGCGGTAGCCCCAGCCGCCCGCTACGGCCAGGTAACGCAGGAAGCGGTATTGCGCGGTCATGCAGGGTTCATAGATGAACACCATGCTCTGCTCGAGTTTCTGTGTGCGGCCATCCGCACCATCGTACACCACGCTGCCTCCGCCGATGCCGATCTGCACGGGCAGGCGCAACTCCCAATGGCCCTTCTTGTAAAAGGCGAAGTCGAAGTAGGGGGCCACGTAGCCCAATCGGAGACGCGTGGTGCGCTCACCGAGGCCGGGGATCCACGCTGTGCCATGAACCGGAGATAGTAAAAAGCTGTACCCGATGCCGTACTGCACCACCCCCGCATGACTCAGCCCCAATTTGATCCCTGCGAAGTTCACCTGCTGATTGCCGATGAAGGACCCGCGCATGTCCAGCTTCACCACCGGACTTCTACGCTCGTGCAGGTAGTGAGGAATGCTATCGATCCGTTGAGCGGTTGAGCCGGACCAGACGCCCAGACAGAAGATCGCGAGGAAGAGGTGGGTCGGAATGAACGAGTGGCGAGTGGTGCGCAGTGCCGGGCGCTCCACTCGCCACTCGTCTTTCATCGCTTGTTAGCGGATCATCGGTGGTCCTCTACGAACACCGGCTCAATGGCCGTCCTCCTCGCCCGGGTCCAGCGGCACGGTTTGCGGCACGAAATCCTCCTCCTTGCCCGGCTTGCTGTAGTCATACGGCCAGCGATGCACTTCGGGAAGCGGACCGGGCCAGTTGCCGTGCATCGGCGTGATCGGTGCGGTCCATTCCAAGGTATTGCTCTTCCAGGGGTTCTGAACGCTCTTCTGTCCGTGGAAGATGCTGTTGAAGAAGTTGTACGTGAAAATGATCTGGGCCAGAGCGCCCACGATGGCGAAGACGGTGATGAGGACGTTGAGGTCCATCACCCCGTCCAGGAAGGGGAAGTTGCTGGAATCGTAGTAGCGGCGCGGCGCACCGGCCAGACCCACGTAGTGCATGGGAAGGAAGACCCCGAAGGCGCAGATGAAGGTGATCCAGAAGTGCGCGTACCCGAGGCGATTGTTCATCATACGTCCGAACATGCGCGGGAACCAGTGGTAAACCCCGGCGAACATGCCGAAGATGGCGCTCAAGCCCATTACCACGTGGAAGTGCGCCACAACGAAATAGGTGTCATGCACCATGATGTCCAGTGCGCTGTCAGCCAGGATGATGCCCGTGAGGCCGCCCGCAATGAAGGACGTCACCAGGCCGATACTGAAGAGCATGGCGGGGCTGAGCACCAGGTTGCCCCGCCAGAGCGTGGTGAGGTAATTGAACACCTTCACCGCGCTGGGGATGGCGATCAGGAGGGTGGTGAACACGAACACGCTGCCCAGGAAGGGGTTCATGCCCGTGATGAACATGTGGTGGCCCCACACGATGCAGCTGAGGAAGCCGATCGCGCATAGCGATCCGATCATGGCACGATAGCCGAAGATGGGCTTGCGGGCATTGGTCGCGATCACCTCCGAAGTGATGCCCAAGGCCGGGAGCAGTACAATGTACACCTCGGGGTGACCCAGGAACCAGAACAGGTGCTGGAAGAGGATCGGTGAGCCGCCCATGTTGTCCAACGCCTCACCGGCGATGTGGATCTCGCTGAGGTAGAAGCTCGTTCCGGCCAAGCGATCCATCAGCAGCAATACCGCAGCGCTCACCAGCACGGGGAAACTGAGCACGCCCACCACGGCCGTGATCAGCAATGCCCAGACCGTCAGGGGAAGCCGGGTCATGCGCATGCCCTTGGTGCGCAGGTTGAGGATGGTGACGATGTAGTTCAGGCCACCGAGCAGCGTACTGGCGATGAAGAGCACCATGCTCACCAACCAGAGGGTCATGCCCGTGCCCGCGCCGGGAATGGCCTTGGGCAGTGCGCTCAGTGGCGGGTACACCGTCCAGCCGACGGAGGCCGGACCGCCCTCCACGAAGAGCGAGGCGATCATCACCACGCTGCTCGTGAAGAAGAACCAATAACTGAGCATGTTGAGGAAACCGCTCGCCATGTCGCGCGCACCGACCTGGAAAGGGATCAAGAG
>JAFDZE010000086.1 GCA_018267155.1 Bacteroidota bacterium
GTCATGTGCAGGCAACCGGCGATGCGGGCGCCCTTCAGCGGCTTCTCCTTGCCGTACTTCTCGCGCAGGGCCATCAGACCGGGCATCTCGGCCTCGGCCAGTTCGATCTCCTTGCGGCCCCATTCGGCGAGGGCCATGTCTTTCACCTTGTACTTCAACTTTTCGGCGGTCTTGGTGCTCATGCTTTGCTCGCCGTGGCCCGGCGAAGGCGTAGGTGCGTTCGTACCCGTTTTTTTTCGCGGCGCGAAGGTAGCCGATCCCCGGGGGCCGCGGCAACCGGGTTATCAACCGGTATCGGGCGGGACCGGTCAGTTGGCCCGTGAATGCCAGTGGCATCCGATGGACGCTTGACGTACGCCGAACACCTCTACTGTCCTACAGGATAGGCGACCACCGCAAGCCCGAACCTCCTTGTCATTGCTTGATCCATTTGCGCACCGCGCGGGTGCCGTTCCCGAATTCGGCCGCCACCAAGTAGCAGCCTGGTGGCCAGGACGAGGTATCCACCTGGGATGCTGCCTGAGGACCCCGACCGCTCCAAACCGAACGGCCCAACAGATCGCGAGCCTCGGCCGTCCGGACCGGGCTTCCGCACTTCACCCACAAATAGTCCGAACCAGGGTTGGGATGGACATGAAATGACCCGTGGGCGCTGAACTCTTCCGTGCTCAGGATCAGATCGCATGTTGCGGTAAGGCCCGTGCTGTACGCAATTCCGTCGTCAGCGTAGCAGCGCAGCCCCTGCACTATGCCTTCAAGCATCAAACTTCGCCATGGCTCGATAAACACATTCTTGTAGCCCGCTCGCTCAACTATCGTGTCCGTAGCCCATGACCCGAACGGTGGGATGAACTCCACTTCCGACCATCGCAGCATGATACCATCCACTACGAAATGGCCTGTATCAAGCACCGCCATCGTTCGATCGTCAAAGAGACCCAAGCCGGCCAACGGCCATTGCGCACCGGGAGGCGCATCCAGATCGAACAGCGTATACCATGCCTCATTGTGGCGATAGCTCACCTGGCCACCGACCTGTCGGGTGATCACCGATGGGTATTGCATGTAGTAAGGCATGTCGATCCAGAAGTCATATCCCGTCGCGTACGCCTCCAACCGCTGGGCTGGCTCCCCATCGACCAGCGTGTCGCCGACGTAGGCCGCATGCACATATCCTGCCTGGCCAAAGTTCTGATGTTCATACCACCATTCGGCCCCCGTGGGGCACCAGGTTTGCGCACCTGCCTTGGTACATGACACCAGTATGGGCAGCACGAGCCACCATCTTGTCGAAATCATGGTTTGGTCAGTTTTGTGGAGATCCGATCACCCTGCTCATCCTCTACAATAAGCACGTAGAGCCCGGATGAAGGAACGTTCACATCTGCTCGTACACAGCTGGCGCAGGTGATGGAGTATGCGCATCGGCCCTGCGCGTCCACGAAACGCATGGTCTTGATCAGGTGCCCCGGCCATTCCACAGTGATCTGGCCCGACCCCGGGTTGGGATATACCCTTAGCCCATCGTTGGCTTTGGCTTGGTGCTCTGACACCCCCACGTTCAACCCATGCAACCTGCAGATCATCCGCTGTGCCGTATCGCTTACCACGCCATCATCGAAGCCGTTGAATTCCCCAACGAGGTAGATGCTCCCATCTGGTGCTGGGTCGATTGAGGCCAGGCCGCTGTACGTATGCGTTGAATTGATCTGCGCGGCCAAGCCACAACCTGCGCCGGTAAAGGCTGTGTTCAACAGGTTGCCCAAACTGTCCACCAAGGCGACACCCCGGCGTAGCTGGCCGTCCATGTGCGTGAAGTTGCCACCCACGATGATGTTGCCGTCCGCTAACTGCTCGATGTCGTTCACGCCGAAGGCGAAATCGCCAAAAGAGAACTGCGGTAGATGCTTGTATTCCGTGTCGTTGTGGAAGGTGCTGTCCAGCGCACCATCAGGTAGCAGGCGGATCAGGTGCATGGTGTCCGGGTCGTTGGGAAGCACGAACTGCCCACCCACGATCATGCGTCCATCGGGTTGCTGGATGAAACACTTGGCATAGCCTTTCAGGATCGGGCTTTGGTAAGTGGTGTCCAATTCGCCATCCGCCCAGATGCGCACGATGCGACCTACGGGCACCCCCTCGTACGTGGTGAAGACACCACTGGCGAAGAACTGGTCTTCGCCCGTGGGTTCAAGCGACCATATCGTTCCGTCGGTGGTGCGCATGTCGTACGTGCTGTCCAAGCGGGCATTGTCGCACAAGCGGAACACGCTGTACCAGCCAGGCGAGTCAAAGCCGAACGCATAGTCCAATTGAGAGGCCCCCGTGCAGAGGATCTTACCGTCGCTTTGTACGTTAATGTCTCCCCAATCGTAACCAACAAGGCCAGGGTAAGGGGTGTTGGCAGGGCCTGGGTTGAAATCATATATGGCCGTTCCATCCAATCGCATGCGGCGGGGACCACCACCGGCCGGACTGTAGAAATACTCCGGAGTCTCAACTATGGTTCCACCTGACAGACTTCCCAACCCGATTTCTGGGTCCAAGGAGCCATTCGGCAACAGCCTTCTGGAGGAGGGCACAGGATTCGTTCCGTCAAAGGAGATTCTTCCAACGATCCAGAGTCGGCCATCAGCCAAGGGGTGTGCATCAGTGAGGCTTGCGTACACCAAGCCACAGCGGAACGAGGTATCCAAGGTCAAAGGCACCTGCGCTCCGCCTGGGCTGGCCGAACATGCGGCCAGCCCGGCGAAGAATAAATGCTTCATGGCTTCAGTACAAGGCGTTCGGTGGCCAAGCGGGCACCTGCATTGACCAGTTCCACGCTGTAGGTGCCCGGAACGAAGTCGCGGGTGTCCAACAGCGCTTGTCCTTGGGGTTGGTTCACGACCATGCGTTTCACCTCGCGACCATCCACCTGGCGCACGATCAGCCAAGCCCCGTCAAGGGCCTCGGTGATCGTGTACGCGAGCGTGGTGTAACTGCGGGCCGGGTTCGGAAAGACCGTAAGCGGATCGATCGGGACATCAGGTGCCGGGTCCATCGGATGCAGCGCGCGTTGGGTGGCATTTCCACCGGTGCAAGGAGGTATGCACTGCTGATAGCCGTAACACAGCAGATTCTGCGCCCACGTGCATGGTCTATCGCAGCCGCGTCGGGCGATGCTATCGAAGGTCGCATGCTCCGCAACGGTCAGGTGCATCAGATCGTGCCCGGCGGCGTGCGCGGCCTGTAGTGCGAGCTTCCTCATGGCTTGATCCATTTGCGCACCGCGCGGGTGCCGTTCCCGAATTCGGCCGCCACCAAGTAGCAGCCCGCAGGCCATTGCACGGCAGGCACATGAACCAGGCTTCCACCAGGTTTTGTCAAGAACATCCTGCCTGCGGCATCCCGCACCGCTACGGCTTGGATCGGCTGCGATGACCGCACCTCGAATCCGTCGCCACCAGGATCGGGAAAAAGTTGGAAGTGGCTGCCAGCGCTATGATCATCAACGCCCAGGTTCAATTCGCATGTGGACACGCTACTTGACATGAACGAGACCTGCGCATCCGCATAGCACCGCAGCGGGCCACCTTCAGCAGCATCAAAACCCCCAAGACAAGGATCTTGCGGAGCCAGATAGTAGCGCAGGGATCCCAAGCGTTCCACGATCGTGTCCTGGTAGACCCACGGCGAATGCATGGGAAACGGATGCAGATCGACGGCCAGCCAGCGCAGAGGAAGGCCATCGAGCACCACATGGCCGGTGTCCACCACCTCCAGGTACGCCGTGCTGTCGCAGTCTTCCGGCACCGCCGCGAGCATCCATTGATCACCGGGCACGGCGTCCATAACGTATAGCGTGTCCAGACCTTCTGAGGGCACATGGATCCAAACGACCCCCGCCGAGTCGAGGACACAAAAGGGGGTCCGTTCAAGGGTATCCACATTCGACCCGCTGCTGGAAACCCTCGTCCGTTCGATCACCTTGCACAGCCGACCGTCGATGAGCGTATCACCGCTCACCTCGTGGGCGACGTAACCCGTGATGATGAAGTTGGCGTAGTCGTACGTCCACGTGGCACCATTGGGGAACCAGGATTGCGCCATTGCGGAGAGGTTCCAGGCGCATAGCCAAATGAGGGTCGTCGTTCTCATTGCTTGATCCATTTGGCGCGTTGCACAACCCTTGCCGCCGATCGGAATTCGATGCAGTACGCACCGGAAGACAGCGCACCGGTGCCGATCCGCTGCCTTGTGGTCGTGATCCATTCGCGCAAGCGCAACCTGCCGAGCGTGGGGTGTGCCGGACCCATATCCCTGTGGATGGTCCAGAAATGTAGGCTTTTCGGCCGGGTCAAGGACCGCCCCAGATCGCCTAAGTTCGCCCCAATGGGCACCGTGCTCCACCAGCTCGAAGCGGCCAGGAAAACCTGTCGCAAGCTCCTGGCCGTGCTCATCGACCCCGACTTCGGGCAGGACGAGGCCCTGCTGGAGCGCACCGTGCAGAACGCGTGCATGGCCAAGGCCGACCTGATCTTCGTGGGCGGCAGCCTGCTCACCTCCTCAGCCTTCGACCATTGTGTGCAACGGGTGAAGACGCTTTCGGACAGGCCTGTGGTGCTCTTTCCCGGAAGCCCGGCCCAATTGAGCGGCCACGCCGATGCGGTGCTCTTCCTTTCCCTCATCAGTGGGCGCAATCCTGAACTGCTCATCGGGCACCATGTGACGGCCGCGCCCACGGTACGCGCGCTCGGCATTGAAGCGATCCCCACAGGCTACATGCTGGTGGACGGTGGCAGGCCCACCACGGTGAGCTACGTGAGCCAGACCATGCCCATTCCGCACGACAAACCGGCCATCGCGGCGGCCACGGCCATCGCCGGGGAACTGTTGGGCCTGCGCACCATGTACATGGATACAGGTAGCGGCGCCAAAAGGACGGTGAGCCCGGAGATGATCAGCGCGGTGCGCAAGGGCGTGGAGCTGCCGATCATCGTCGGCGGTGGCATCCGCGATGCGGCAACGGCACGCACGCTCTGTGAGGCTGGTGCCGACGTGCTGGTGGTGGGCACGGCCTTCGAGCAGGATCCCGAGCTGATATTCACCATGAGTGAGGCGGTGCATGGATGAGTCCCATCCTCGAGTCTCTCCTACGGCTCCTTTACCCAGACCACGGACCTCGAGGAACCAGAGGCGTCCTTGATCGTGATGAGATAGACCCCGGGTGGCCGATGGCTCATATCGACTTTCAACCGTTCGGATCGTATCGGCTGCAGGTTGAGGGCACGTCCGTCCGGCCCGGTGATGGAGAGCTCCGCGACCCCTGCACTCGAACGCTCGATGAACAACTCGTCTTCGCCTGGATTCGGATGAACTTTCATGAACTCACGGTGCGCATGCTCTGGGCCGGTGCTGTAATACATGGAGCAATCGCCCGGTTGACCCACCGCTCCGCCAAATTGGAAGATCCCATCCTCCGTCATGCAGGTGAGCCAACTTGTTCCGGAGACCGAAGGACCCTGGCAGACATTGAACGGCCCGCCGGTGCTTCCGATGCCCTGGATCCAAACACATTCGCCCCAGGATCCTGGCTGGTACAAAGAGACCGTGATCTGTTTGCGAGGTGTTCCGGCCACATCAACGGTATCGACGCCGATGACGTGGATCGTATCACCATCTACCACGCCGGGAGGGTAGAGGATCGTGTCGCCCGGCAGGACATCAAAGTCGTACAGTAGTTTCTCCTCTGCCGATCCAACGTCCCAAAAGAAAACCCGGCCGGCAAGGTCATCGCGAACAGGGGTTCCCCCCAACAGGTCATAGGATACTCCACTGATCACGGTATCGGGCGCCGCTGGATCCAGGTCGTACATCGATAGCTCGTACGGATAGCCGGGACCGATCCAGAATGAGACGGCCCAGATAGCATGGCCCTGTGGAAGAGCATGGAACTGGCCGTTGGATGTGAGTGCGCCCAGGACGATGGCCAGGAAGAAAACCGCACGTGCCATCACTGACATGGTGTTGGGACGATGAAAGTACTGAACATCCTTCAGACGTGCCGGGAGCGCGCACCGCTGCCCGCAAACCGACCCGCTATCTTCACCCGGTCCTAATGCGTCCCTTCCTTTCCATCATTTCCTTGGTATTCTTCTGCGGAGCGTTCGCGCAAAGCGATTCTCTCTGGTCCGTCTGGAAGAACAGTTCCCTCCCCGACAGCGCGCGCCTGAAGGCCATCAGTGCCCTGTCGTGGAAAACGGTGTTCCAACAGCCCGACAGTGGCATCGCCCTGGCCGAGCTGCAGTTGCAACTCGCGCGCAAGTCCGGGGACCCCAAAGCGTTGTTCACAGCGTACAACACGCTGGCGGCGGGGAACAAAATGCGCAGCGACCTGAGTGCTGCGCTCGACTATTTCAACCGCTGCCTGGAGGTGGCCCGTTCCATGAACGACCGGAAGCGCATCGCCAACACGCTCAGCAACCTGAGCACCATCTACAAGGATCTCGGCGATCAGCCCCGGGCGCTCCAATTGCTGCACCAGAGCCTGCGGATCGATGAGGAACTGGGCAACAAGGAGGGCATGGCCGGCACTTTCAACAACATCGGCAACATCTACAAACGGGTGAACGAAACGGCCAAGGCCTTGGAGAACTACGCGAAGAGCGCCGCGCTGTACGCCGAGCTGGACAACCCGCGAGGCCGGGCGGTGGTACTGGTGGGCATCGGCACCTTGCATGGTGACCTGGGCATGTTGGACACGGCGGTGGCCGAGCTGCGTACGGCCATCGGATTATACCATCGGATCGGTAACCGGCTCGATCTGGGCAAGGCGCACAACAACCTGGGCCAGGTGCTCACGCGCATGGGACGCATGCGCGAAGCCTATGCCGAATTCGACAGTGCGCGTACGATACACGGGGCCATGGGCGCGCGGGACCTGTTGGCGCGCAACCTCTATTACACGGGCCAGGCCCTGCTGCGCGAAGGACGTGCTGCCGAAGCGGTGCGCAGCTGCCGCGAAGGGCTGGCGATCGCCGACAGCCTCGGTCTGTTGGACCAGCGCAAGGAATGCACCGACTGCCTGATGCACGCATACGCCCAAGCGGGGGACTTCCGCAGGGCCTACGCCATGCAGCAAGCGTTCATCGACCTGGACGACACCTTGGATCGGGCCAACAACGGCAAAGAGGTCACCCGTTTGGAAATGACCCGTGTGTTCCGTGAGCGCTGGATCGCCGACAGCCTTGACCAGGTGCGCACCGACCTGGAGAAGCAGATGGTGGTGGACCGCAGGATGGCCGAGCAACGCACGCAACGGGGCTTCCTGATCTTCTCGGTGATCGTGGCCCTGGTGATCGCCGGCGCCCTGCTGAGCCGGCTACGGTATACCAGCAAGGCGAAGCGTGCCATTGAACGGGAGAAGGAACGCAGCGATGACCTGCTGCACAATATCCTGCCCGAGGAGGTGGCCGCCGAGCTCATGGAGAAAGGAAGCGCTGAAGCACGCACGTTCGACAGCGCCACCGTGCTCTTTACCGATTTCAAGGGATTCACGGCCATGAGCGAACAGCTCACCGCCACCGAACTGGTGGCCGAGATCGATCACTGTTTCAAGGCACTGGACGCCATCGTGGAGAAGCACGGTGTAGAGAAGATCAAGACCATCGGCGATTCCTATATGGCCGCCGCCGGACTTCCGGATCCGGCATCGTCCAATGCCGCGGACATCGTACTGGCCGCACTGGAGATGCGCGACGCGATCGCCCAGCGCCGTGCCGAACGCCTGCGCGAAGGCCGACCCGCCTTCGAGATGCGCATCGGCCTGCACAGCGGCCCCGTGATCGCGGGCATCGTTGGCGTGAAGAAATTCGCCTACGATATCTGGGGCGATACGGTGAACACGGCCAGCCGGATGGAGAGCAGCGGCGAACCCGGCAGGGTGAACATCAGTGCAGCGACACACGCGCTGGTGAAGGATGTCATCTGGCTCCGTTTCGAGCCGCGCGGCATGGTCGCGGCCAAAGGCAAAGGCGCACTCGAGATGTTCTTCGTGGATCGCGCATGACCGACCACCGGCACCCGGATCGGTATTTTTACATCGCCTCCCCTGCCCGACCCTGCTCAGCGCACGATCAAGCGCTCGGTGGTCACACTCCCCCCGACAGTGATCCGCAGGATGTACATCCCGCTCTCCAAGGGGCGGTCCAGTGCCAAGGCCTGCACGCCCTCCTCGGCGAGCACGATGGTGCGCGGTGCTGCCTTGCGGGCTCCCTGCAGGGTGAGAACCTCGATGTTCAGCGGCTCTTCGGCATCGAACCCATCAGCCCGCAGGTTGAACCGTCCATCGGCCGAAGGGTTCGGGAACACCGAGAACAACCGGTCAACAGGCAACAGCTCAGCCTCCGCCGCGCGCATTTCGCCCTGACCCAGCTGCGGGTAGCCGATATGGATCAGGCACTGGGGTCCATAGGCGCAGTACGTGGCCCCGTTGTTGAAGCTCGCCTGTATCTGCACGTGATAGGTACGGCCCGGCTTCAAGGGGAGCGTGTACCACTTGTTCAGCGGAAGCGCGCGGCCGGGTGAAGTGATGTTGCGGGCGTAGGCGGGTTGACCCGCCACGTTGGTAAAGCGGAACCGGTACAAATTCGCACCGGGCACATCATCGGCGTACAGTGTGGACTGACCGAGGATATGGTTCCACGTGTTGCAGGAGATCACCGGATCCGGCGTGCTCACCAGTTGCGTGGGCATGCAGCCATCGTCCGAGCCCGTTTCGGCCACCTTGCGATAGAGCCCACCGAAATTGCCCGTGGCCACGGCCACGTCAGCGCCAAGGCTCATCAGTTTGGCATAACCCGCATCGCGCGACTCGCCGAATCCATTGTTCCCACTGTCGAACACCTCGAAATTGTAGCACTGGTCGGGCGACAGCGTCACCGCCGTCTCCGTGAAAGCAGCGGCCTCGGTATACACCGGACTTTGCGCCACAGTATTGCCCAAAGCGTCCCTCAACCGCCAGCTGGTCTCCTCGGGGTTGTCGTCCGTAAGCACCTTCACTTGCGCCTGGTAGCTGGCCGCATCGCCCTTCTCATCGGTGAGTGGCACCTGAAGGATGTTCTCCGTGGCGCCTTGATCGGCCTGGCCGTTCACCGTGAGGATGTGGAACTCCAGCACATCCCCGGGCACCACCCCGCTCATGGGGGGCAATGCGGGCTGGCGGAACTGGTTGGTGGCTGCAGGCACCCCGAGCACCCAGTTGAACGTGCCTTCGGAAAGACCGTTCTTGATCACATCGATGTCGCAGCTCGTCATGGTCTCGCTGCCCACGTTTTGCACACGCAGCACCGGCTGCACACCGCCATCGCACGGGTAGCGCAGGCCGACGTACGAATCGATCCGGGAGTCGAATTGGTTGGCCTGGCCGAATGCCATGGTGGCGAAGGTGATCGCGGCAACGGGAAAGAGCGTGTATGGCATGCGCATGGTCGTTCGGTTGATGTCCCAAAGAAAGCCATGACCCGGTCGATCGTGCAATACCCAAAAGCGGTAACGTTGGTTACCCCAGGATTCAGAACCGCACGCTCACCCCGCCGAGCACATTCAACGGCGCTTGGGGAAACAGGCCGATCATCGCCTTCCTGCGGTCGTTCTCGAAGTAGCTGTACGCCCATCCGTTGCTCTCGTACATTTCGCTGAAAAGATTGCGCACCGTGAGGTTCAGGTCGATACCCTTCGTGCCTTTCAACAGCCATGTGATATTGGCGCGCAGTTCATTCACCAGGTACGGATGGAGCATCCGGTCGGTGCTGGAGGTGTTGTCGAGGTACTGGCGCCCGACGTACTTCGTGATCAATGTCAGTTCCACCGACCCCCTGGCGGGTCTGTCCCAGAAGCGGTAGCCCAGCTCGCTGCTCGCGATCACCGCTGGTGAGAACGCGATGTCCGTGGTACCGTGTTCCACGCGGCGCTGCACGCCGGTGCTCCAGTCATCCACATATTCCGTGAAGTCCACCACCTTGTTGCTGCTGAGCGCGGCATTGGCCCTCCAGAGCAACCGCTTCCACGGTCGGATCGCGAACATCAGCTCCAATCCGGCCCGGTAGCTTTTCGGCACGTTGGTGCGCAAGGCCGCCCCCACGTCATTGAGCTCGCCGGTGTTCACCAACTGGTCGGTGTAATCCATGAAAAAACCATTCACGCCGGCACTGGCACGTCCGTTACGGCGCTCGTAGCCCAATTCATAGTCCAGTAAGCGTTCGTTGGTGGGGCGGCTGGTCGGCGTGGTCTGTTGCAGGTCCTCGCGGTTGGGCTCCCTGTTCCCCACCGCGCATGACGCGTAGGCACGGCCTCCCTCATGCACACGCCAGAGCACCCCGGCCTTCGGGTTGAAGAAGGTCCAGCCGATGTGCTGGGACACATTGTCGAGCGCATTGTTGAAGCCGAGGTACGCGTACCGCACACTGCGCATCTGCGCATCACCGAACACATCGAGCCGAGGGGTCACGGCGCAGGTGAACTTCGCGAAGGCGTTCAGGTCCGTTTTGTGCGCATCGTTGTCGTAGTACCGGTCCCCGATGTGCAGATCGCCGGTGTACCGCGCACGGATCAGTTCGCCGAAGTGCTCACCGCGATAGTCGCTGGCGCTGCCGCCGAACACCAGGCGATGCTCACCCAGCTTGATATCAGCGCTGAGGTTGGCGCCGTTGAGGGAGTTGTCCAGCCAGCGGCGACGTACGATGTCCGAGGTGGTGATGGTATCACCATTGATAATGGCCGGTGCAATGGCGTACGTTTCCAGGTCATCATCAGGCCGGTACTGTTCGAAATAGCCCTTCCCCTGTACCCGGAACAAGGTGAGGTTCAATACCGTGCTGGCGCCGATGCGTTGATCGATCAGCAACTGGTAGTGGGCCTGGTCGTAGTTGTCCACCTCGTTGGCATAACTGTACGGGTTGTAGGTGCGGTTGGTGTCGAGGATGGCCGGATCCACACCGGCCCAAGCCTGGTATGTCACCTCTTTGCCGCGGAAGGTGATGAAGCGCAATGCGCTCTTCGCACCGATCCACGCCCCCTGCACGAAGTAGCTTTTCAGGTCGGCTGTTGCACGGTCCACGTACCCATCGGTGGTGATGGAGGAGAGGCGCATATCGAGGCTGAAATGATCCCCGATGAGGCCGGTACCCGCGCTCACGGTGCAGCGTTGCGTACCGTACGATCCCCCGCTCACCCCGACCAGGCCCCAGGGTTGGCGTTGCACCGTGGTGGTGCGCAGGTTGATGCTGGCCCCGAAGGCGGCCGGACCGTTGGTGCTGGTGCCCACGCCGCGCTGCACCTCGATGTCCTCCGTGCTGGTGGCCATGTCGGGCAGGTTCACCAGAAAAGCTCCCTGGCTCTCGGCATCGTTGAACGGCACGCCATTGAGCGTGATGTTGGTGCGGGTGGCATCGGTACCCCGTATGCGCATGGCGGTGTAGCCGATGCCGGTGCCGCCGTCGCTGGTGACCACGGTGCTGGGTTGCCCGTCGAGCAGATAGGGCAGGTCCACGCCGGTGTTGCTGCGGCGGATCTCGGCCTTGGTCACGGTGCTGCGGGCGAAGGGCGCGCGATCACCCGCACGGATGGCACTGACCTCCACATCGCGAAGCAGGTGGTCGTCGGGGTCCAGTGCGAAGGTCATCCGATTGTCACCGGCCACCAGGGTGATCACCGTATCCAGGGTACGATAGCCCACCAGAACGATGCGCAGGGGCGCATCGCCCGGGCGCAGGCCCGCAAGGGTGAACTGTCCGTGTTCATCCGCCTGGGTGCCGAATACGCCATCGTTCACACTCACCTGTGCGAACGGCAGCGCATTGTCCGCCCTATCATTCACCTGTGCCACCAGCCGTGCCTGCCCGTACCCGACAACGGCAACGTTGGCTGACGCCAGAAAGAGGATCAATTTGTTCAGCATGCCCTGTGATCAGTGTCCTCACGGGGCGTCCCCGAAAAGTCGGGCGACTCATTCCCTTGGCGGCATGACCCGCCCAGGTTCTTCGGGTATGATCTCAGCCCTCATCTTGCGAAGAGGACACCCCGTTGGACGGGGCGAAGGTAGGCGGATCCGGGTGTGTCCGATCGGGGGATCAGCCCTCGCTGCACATCTTGGCCGGATCAACCCACTTATCGAAGTCCTCGGCCGATACGTAGCCGAGTGCGAGCGCGGACTGCTTGAGCGTGGTGCCTTCCTTGTGCGCCTTCTTGGCGATCTCGGCCGCCTTGTAGTATCCGATGTGGGTATTGAGACTGGTCACAAGCATCAGCGAGTTCTCCAGGTGGCGCTTGATCACCTCGTTGTTCGGCTCGATGCCCACGGCGCACTTGTCGGTAAAGCTCACGCACGCATCGCCGAGCAAACGTCCGCTCTGCAGCACGTTGGCGGCAATGAGCGGCTTGAACACGTTGAGTTCGAAGTGGCCCTGCATGCCACCCACGCTCACCGCCACGTCGTTGCCGATGACCTGGGCGCACACCATGGTGAGGGCTTCGGGCTGCGTGGGATTCACCTTGCCGGGCATGATGCTGCTGCCCGGTTCGTTGTCGGGGATCACGATCTCGCCGATGCCGCTGCGCGGGCCACTGCTGAGGATGCGGATGTCGTTGGCGATCTTCATCAACGACACCGCGAGGCGCTTGAAGGCCCCGCTCAGTTCCACCATCGCATCGTGAGCGGCCAATGATTCGAACTTGTTCGGAGCGGTGATGAAGGGCAGGCCGGTGAGTTCGGCGATCTTCTTCGCCACCAGCACGCTGTAGCCCTTGGGCGCATTGAGGCCCGTGCCCACGGCCGTGCCGCCCAACGCGAGTTCGCGTATCATTTCCAGCGCGTTGTTCACTGCGCGCAGGCCATTGTCCAGTTGCTGCACATAGCCGCTGAACTCCTGGCCCAGGGTGAGCGGGGTAGCGTCCATGAAGTGCGTGCGACCGGTCTTCACGATCTTATCAAAGGCCTTCGCCTTCTTGTTCAAGGTGTCACGCAGCTTCTTCACGCCCGGCAGGGTCACCTCCACCGTCTGCTTGTAGGCGGCGATGTGCATGGCGGTGGGGTAGGTATCGTTGCTGCTCTGGCTCTTGTTCACATCGTCGTTCGGGTTGAGCACCTTCTGCTCATCGGTGAGTTTGCCGCCCTGCAGCACGTGCGCGCGATAGGCCACCACCTCATTCACGTTCATGTTGCTCTGGGTGCCACTGCCGGTCTGCCAGATCACCAGCGGGAACTGTTCATCGAGCTTGCCTTCGAGGATCTCGTCGCACACGCGTCCGATGAGGTCGCACTTCTCCTTGGGCAGCTTGCCCAGTTCCAGGTTGGTGAGGGCAGCGGCCTTCTTCAGGTAGGCGAAGGCATGCACGATCTCACGCGGCATGCTCGCCGGCGGCCCGATCCTGAAGTTGTTGCGACTGCGCTCGGTCTGTGCGCCCCAATACTTGTCGGCGGGTACCTTCACCTCGCCCATCGTGTCCTTCTCGATCCGGTGGTCCATTCCTGTTGGGTGCTAGATCCCGCGCCCTTGCTATTTGTTGATGAGTTCCTGTAAGTTCTCCACGGGCCGTCCGATCACGGCCTTGTCGCCCTTCAGCACAATGGGGCGTTCGATCAGCACGGGGTGCTCGTGCATCACCCGTATCCATTCGTTCTCCTTCATCTGAAGACCCGCGTACTTCTCCTTGTACAGGGCCTCGCTCTTGCGCACGAGTTGTTCGGCAGGGATGCCGAGTGCGGCCAGCACCCGGGACAGGTCCTCCATCGAAGGTGTTTCGCTCAGGTAGTTCACAACGCGGGGTTCCACTCCGCTCGCGCGGAGCAGGTCAAGGGCACAGTTGCTCTTGCTGCACTCGGCGTTGTGGTAGATGGTCCAGTCCGGCATCGCTCCCTCATTCACACCTTCTGGCTCTGTCCGTGCATCATCAGATAAGCCTTCAGGAACTCATCGATGTACCCGTTCAGCACATCATCCACGTTGCTCGTCTCGTGCTCGGTACGCACGTCCTTCACCAGCTTGTAGGGCTGCAGCACATAGTTGCGGATCTGGCTGCCCCACTCGATCTTCTTCTTGCCCGCTTCGATCTCACTGCGTTTGGCACGGCGGCGTTCCAATTCCATCTCATAGAGCTGCGACTTCAGCAGTTGCAGCGCCTTGTTCTTGTTGTCCAACTGGCTGCGGGTCTCGGTGTTCTCGATAATGATACCGCTGGGTGCGTGGCGCAGGCGCACACCGGTCTCCACCTTGTTCACGTTCTGCCCGCCGGCGCCGCCGCTGCGGAAGGTGTCCCAGGTGATGTCGGCCGGATTGATGTCGATCTCGATGCTCTCGTCCACCAGCGGATACACGTACACGCTCACGAAACTCGTATGGCGGCGCGCATTGCTGTCGAACGGGCTGATGCGTACCAGGCGGTGCACGCCGTTCTCGCTCTTGAGCATGCCGTAGGCGAAGTCGCCATCCACTTCCATGGTGGCCTGCTTGATGCCGGCACCCTCCCCATCCTGGTAGTCGAGCACGCGCATCTCGTAATCGTTCTTCTTGGCCCACATCTGGTACATGCGCAGCAGCATGCCGGCCCAGTCGCAGCTCTCGGTACCACCCGCGCCAGCGGTGATCTGCACCACGGCGCTCAACGGGTCCTCCTCGGCACTGAGCATGTTCTTGAACTCGAGCTCTTCCAGAACATGCTCGGCCTTCTTGTACTGTGCTTCCAATTCCTCCTCGCTCGCGTCCTTGCTCTTGAAGAATTCGAAGGTGACCTCGGCGTCATCCACCTCACGTTTCACACCCTCGTAGAGGCCCACCCAGCGCTTGAGCTCGCGGATCTTCTTCATCACCGCCTGGGCCTTCTTCTGGTCGTTCCAGAACTCAGGGTCGTGCGTGTACTTCTCCTCCTCCAGGATCTGCCCGCGCTTGTCCTCGATGGCCAGGTAGCCCTTCAGCGCGTCCAGTCGCGTTTTGAGGTCGAGGATCTTGTCGATGGTGATCATAAGGAAAGGCCGAACCACAGAGGCACGGCGGCACAGAGGGGTTCCAAAGCGGGCGCGAAAGTACTGGTCACGTGGCTAAGCCGCACCCGACAGGGTCATAGCGGCCCTCCTTGCCTCATGCTGCCATGGATCGAACAGCCCGATCGCTACTTGTCCTTTCCACCGCGATCTCCGCTTGGTCCTATCGCTCAACGCCTCACCAGACGCACCGCCCAAAGCCCGTTGGAGCCGCGCAGTCGCACCAGGTACACGCCAGGCGCCCAGCGCCCGGTGCTGAGCGCGCTGCTCGTTCCGCTGACGAGGCCCTGATGCACCGTGCGACCTGCGCTGTCGGTCACCCGGAGGTCCGCGTTGGCCACCGGCGCGGGGAAGCGCAGGATGATGATGTCCTGCGCCGGATTCGGCGCGAGCAGTAGCGCCGGGGCGTCCACCTCCCGCGCCGGCGTCTGGAGTTCTACGGTGAAAACAGCAGGAACAGTAATCACCGGTTCGTTGAAGTCGAAGTAGATGTTCGCCGTGTTCGCCACCTGATCACCTGCGATCAAGTCCGGATCCGGACGGATGCCAAAGCGCACGAAGCCATGGCTGTTCGGCTCATCACTCGTGCTGTCCGGCAGGTTGATGCCATCAAAGATCACGACCAGGACATCGTCGTCCAGGTACCACGAGCAGGCGTGGGAGCTGCCGATGAACTGCGAACTGCCCGCCATGAGTCCCATTTGCAGGGTATCGGTGATCACCACGCGCTCGGCGAGGTAGGTGCCCGTGTTCTGGAAGCGGATGGTGTACTCCAGCGGTGTGCCACCCTGTACCTCTTCCATGCTCATCAACGACGGGATCACGCGCTTGTCATTCGGATCGTACGCGCCCACCACTACGAAGTGCAGCTGTGCGCCGTTGTTCCCTGGCGTCGGGTCCTCATCCGGAATGGACAGGACCGCAGTGTGCATGCCCGGCGTTCCGATCGGTATATCCACGGGCACGTTCAGTTGCACATGCACATGGCGGCTCATACCCGGCAGCACGTTCATGAGTGACCAACTCAGCACATTGCCGTTCACGTCATCCGGCATCGGATCCGCCGACAGGTAGGTGAAAGCGGGCTCCAAGGTGACCTGCAAGGTGCCATCCGTTCCGAAGGGTCCGTCGTTCACGACCGTCACCTGCACCACATGCCCGAATCCGGGTCGCGCATCGCTCGCAGAAAGGACCACACGGAGGTCGCTCGCACCTGGAAGCAATTGGTATCCGATGTCGACCAGACTGTCCACCTGGAGCGGGGCGCTGATGTGTACCGCATAGGGAGCCGTGGTCCGCTGGGCATACGCCAGATCCGCTCCATCCACAATGAAATCGCCGGTATCCAGCGCGAGCATGTAGCGTCCATCCGCGTCGGCACCGGCCAGGTGCGTACCCGGGGTGCCCAACACCATGGCCGCAGGGAAGGGCGCTTCGCCCGCGTCGCGGACCCCATCGCCATCGGCATCGATGAAGATATGGCCCGTCACGCCTTCGGTGGTGGGGCAGTCGGGGCTGGTGACCACCGTGCAGATCGGGAAGTCGTCCGCGTTGGAGGCGTTGTTCAGGTCCGGCGGCAGATTGGGGATGCAGCCGGTGTTCGTGGACACCTTCCACTCCGTGACGGAGGACGGCACGTAGGGATAGCAATCGAACAACGAGTTCTCCGTGTTGAGCACGGTGAGTGTCGTGGGCAATGCCGGAAGTTGAGCCACGTTGTTCATGGCCGTGGCCTGGAGGCGTTGAAGTCCGTGTGGCAGATCCGGTACCACCGTCACATTGTTGAGGTTGTTCAACAACAGTTCCCGCAGGGTGGACGGCAGTGTCGGTATCGTGGAACCGAGGGTGGTGCCACCGTACTCCAACACCTCCAGGCCTTCCGGCAGTGCGGGCAGGTCCGGCAGCATGGGCACCACGGTGGTGACGTGCAGTTCCTTCAGGCCCGCCGGCAGGGGGCCGATCATGGCCAAGTGGAGATTGCTCCCACAACTCAGGTACATCAGGCTGTCTGGGAACACCGGCAGGGCCGGGATGTCCGTCTGGGAGACGTTCAAGTGGAGCAAGGCATTGGGGAGCGCGGGCAGGGCGGTCAACTGCAGGTTCCGCTGCACGTCCAGGTGGCGTAGGGTGGTCGGCAACGCGGGCAGCGTGTCCAGGGTGTGGCCGTAGAGATCCAGGTATTCCAACAGGGGTGGCAGCGTATCGATCAAGCCGATATCCTGCTGGGCGGTCCCCGGGTTCCAGTACCAATCATTCCGGAAGCTCAAATGCCGCAAGGAATCCGGCCAGCGATCCACCTTGCGAAGGCGATATTCCAGCCAGTCCAGATCGATCGAGCGCAGGGAATTCGGCAGTTCGAGCAGGGTATCCACCGTGCTGTAGTTGAGCCCCAACGCCTCGAGGTTCACGAAAAAGCGGATCCCATCGATGTCATCACTACTGCTCGCGTCCAACGTGGAAAGCGAGATCACATCCGGGTGCAACGTGTCGAGCACATTGCCCGTGAGCGCCGCCGGTACGGCATCCTGCAGATCGCTCAGGAAGCCGGGATCGTTGATGACGTATTGTGCTGAGGTGACGCACGGGGTAGCCACGAGGGCAAGGGCAAGGACGGGGATCTGCTTCATGCGCTAGTCTTGCCCCATAGACGTGTGCGCTTCCCAACCGTTGCTTTCGGGGTTTCTGACCCATTGCCGGACGCGCCCTACAGCGGCACCTCCTTGCCTTCGCTGTCCTGGATCGAATAGTCCAGGTACTGGTGGCTGCCTTCGCCCACCACTTTCACGCCCTTCTTCCAACGCCACCACCATTTCATGCGGATGCTGGGCAGCCCCTTGGTGAAGTAGGCGGCCAGGAAGGGATGCACCTTGAGCGTGAGGCCGCTCATGTTCTTCTCGCCGTGCAGGAAATTGAGCGCGTTCTCGATCTCGTCGATGATGAGGACGGGGGCGCTCACCTCGCCGGTGCCGGCACAGGTGGGGCAGCGTTCGCTGGTGTCGATCTCCGTTTCGGGGCGCACGCGCTGGCGCGTCATCTCGATCACCCCGAAGCGCGAGGGGGGCAGGACGTTGTGCTTGGCCTTGTCGTCCTCCATCGCATCCTTGAGCGCCTTGTGCAGCGCGCGCCGGTTGTCCGGTTCGTACAGATCAATGAAGTCGATGGCGATGATGCCGCCCATGTCGCGCAGCCGGAGCAGCCGGGCGATCTCCTTGGCGGCCTCGATATTGGTGTCCAGGGCATTCTTCTCCTGGGCCTGGTTGCCGCCCTTGCGGCTGCCGCTGTTCACGTCGATCACGTGCATGGCCTCGGTCTTCTCGATCACCAGGTACGCACCGCTCGGTAGCATCACCTGTTTGCCGAAGGCCTGCTTGATCTGCTTGTTGACGAAGAAGTTGTCGAAGATGTCGAGCTTGCCCGTGTAATGCTTGACGATGTTGAGCTTCTCGGGGGCGATGCGGGCGAGGGTCTCCTTCACCTCCTCGTACACCACGGGATCGTTCACGTGGATGTTGGTGAAGTCCTTGTTGAGCACATCGCGCAGCACGGCGCTGGTGCGATCGATCTCGCCCAGCACGCGCTTGGGCGGCATGGCGTTGCGCAGGTTGTGGAACATCACGTCCCAGCGTTGCATCAGGTTCTTCAGGTCGGCCTCCAGGTCCTCGCTCTTCTTGCCCTCGGCGTTGGTGCGCACGATCATGCCGAAGTTCTTCGGCCGGATCGCGTGCATGAGTTCCTTCAGCCGTTTGCGCTCCGTTTCATCGGTGATGCGGCTGCTGATGCTCACCTTGTTGATGAAGGGCACCAGCACCATGTAGCGCCCGGCGATGGTGATCTCGGCGGTGAGGCGCGGGCCTTTGGTGCTGATGGGCTCCTTGGCGATCTGCACCAGCACGCTCTGGCTGGCGCTCACCACATCACCCAGCTTGCCCTCCTTGCTGATGTCGGGGTCCAACTTCCAGTCCTCGAGCAGCGAACCCTTCTGGTTGCCCTGCACGGCTGCCTTGGTGAACTTGAAGCTGTTGCGGTATTGCGGTCCCAGGTCGTAATAGTGGAGAAAGGCGTCCTTCTCGTGCCCTACGTCCACGAACGCGGCGTTGAGGCCCGGGGCCACCTTGCGCACCTTGGCCAGGTAGATGTCGCCCACGGCGAAGCCTTTTTCGGTGCGTTCGCGATGCAGCTCCATGAGGAGCTTGTCGCGCAGGACCGCGATGGCCACTTCGCCCGCGTGGGAACGGATGATGAGATCTACACTCAATGGAAGCCGTGTTGTGCGTACCCGATCGGATACACGACAGCCGTTCGGCCGCCGTCCCAAGGCAGTGGGATGCGGCGTGCCGGATCAGCCATCACAGCAGGTCCGGTACTACCGGATCTTCTTCTTGTGACGGTTCTTCCGCAGGCGCTTCTTGCGCTTGTGGGTGGCCATCTTGTGGCGCTTCCGCTTCTTACCGCAGGGCATGGTTACTTGTTCTTTTTCGTTCTCAGATCGGTGAGGAAGCGGTCCGCCCCGTGGAGCAGTGCCGTATCCGTCACCAGTGTTTTGTAGGTTTCGATGGCCGCAATGGCCTTGTCCAGGCTGTCGAGCGTGCCGTAGGCCTGTCCGAGGTAGGCCCAAGCATCCGGGTAGCCTTTGGGATCCAGAGCGATCACCTTCCTGAGGCGCTCCATGGACTTGTCGTACTGGCCGCTCTGCCAGCTGAGCATACCCATGTGGAACTGGGCCTCCACATTGTCGGGATGCTCGTCGGCCAGGTCGCGCAACTTGGTGATGGCGGCCATGGGCGGTTGTCCCGCGCTCATCGCATCGTTCAATTCGTGCAGGATGGAGTTCACCGCGGGATCCTTGCTGAGCGCCGCATCGTGCGCGTCCTCCGCTTTCGGGGTTGAACCGCTGTTGGGGTCCTCGCTGACACGGGCGCTTGCTTCAGCATCCACCGCCTTCTTGGGCGCGCGGGGAGCCAACGACAACAGCAACAGGCATACGCCGGCCCCGGCGATCATCAGGATGTGTTTGCGCTGCAGGGCCATGGGTGCTGGTTCCTATCGCGGTCAATGTTCGGCTCAGGCCGACTTCTGCGATGCGCTTTTGATCTTGTCCACGAACACATCGGCCGGCTTGAAGGTGGGCACGTTGTGCGCGGGGATGATGATGGTGGTGTTCTGGGCCAGCAGGCGACCGGTCTTCTGGGCGCGGTGCTTCACCAGAAAACTCCCGAAGCCCCGCAGGTGAACGCCTTCCCCTGCCTCCAACTGGTTCTGCACCTCGTCCATGAAGGCTTCCACTGTGGCCAGCACGATACCGCGCTCGATCCCTGTCCGTTTGCTGATGTTCGCGACAAGTTCCGCCTTGGTCATTACGGGTCGTTCTTTATTTGGGGGCGCGAATATAGCCTTCTAATCGGTTGAGGAACACATCCTTGTCAACAAGAAACACGCGCTGGTTCAGTCAGGCGTTGCTTCCGTGGTACCGCGAGCATGGGCGGGCCTTGCCTTGGCGAGGCAAACCGGATCCGTACCGGGTATGGCTGAGCGAGGTGATCCTGCAACAAACCCGTGTGGATCAAGGACTTGCCTACTGGCAGCGGTTCGTGGACCGGTTTCCGGGCGTGCAGGACCTGGCTGCGGCCACCGAGGGTGAGGTGCTGAAGTTGTGGCAGGGCCTGGGCTATTACAGCCGGGCCCGGAACCTGCTGGTCGCGGCCCGGCAAGTGGTCCGCGATTTCCGGGGAACCTTTCCGGGCACCCATGCCGAACTGATCACATTGAAAGGTGTGGGGGATTACACGGCCTCGGCCATCGCCTCCATTTGTTTCGGCCAGCCGGATGCGGTGGTGGACGGCAATGTGTATCGCGTACTCGCCCGTGTGTTCGGTATCGAGATCCCCGTCGATTCCACAGAAGGCAGGAAGCGGTTCAAGGCACTGGCCCAGGAGCTGCTGGACCATGATCATCCCGGTGACCACAACCAGGCGGTGATGGAACTCGGGGCTACGGTGTGTACCCCGAAGAACGTTGCGTGCCTGCTCTGCCCCGTGCAAGGCAGGTGCATCGCGTTCGCCAGCGGGCGCATCGATGCGTTGCCCGTGAAGAAAGGGGTAGCGAAAACCCGGGACCGCTACTTCAACTACCTGCACATCCGCACGAGCAATGGCCTCTACCTCCGCCAACGCACCGGTAAGGACATCTGGCAGGGGCTGTGGGAACCGCCCTTGATCGAAAGCGGTGCGCCGCTAACGGCAAAGAAGCTGCAGGAACGGCTCGGGCCGGGCTGGCAGGTACGTTCGAGGGGTGAAGAGGCGAAACATGTGCTCAGTCATCAAGTGATCAGGGCGGTGTTCTGGGATGTGACCCCCCCGAAGCGCGAGAAACTTGACCCCGGCTGGAAGGCCATGGACGCGGCAGCGGTCCGTGCGGTGGCGGTGCCCCGCCTGATCGAGCAGTGGCTCAAGCGGGCAGGGATCTGACCCGATGACCAGCGCATTCCGAACAAAGGTGGATGATCGATCATGGACCTTGTTGTGTTCAACGGCATCCGGGCACCCGTCCCGCACGACCGAAATCATGACATTAAGGTATCATGGTCCAAAGGGATCATTCGCTTGGGCTGTCCCAAAACCGCGAGGAGAACACAACTCAACGTCATGGACCATCCACTGCACATCCTCATTCCAGCTTCGCTCATTTTGACCACGGTCGGTGCGATCGCCCAGACCTTTGTGCCTGCCCCCTTGTAAGGCACCAACGGCAACCGGACCTTCAACATCACCGGCGACAAGGACGGCGCAACAGCCATATCCCCGGCACCTGAAGGTCGAAGGGGCCGCCCCATGCATCCTGCACGGAAGCGTTCATGCACTCAGCTCTTCAGATCCCAGCCCCGCTGCATGGCATATTTGACCAATCCTGCGGTATTGCGCACATCGAGTTTGTGCATGATGTTCTTCCTGTGGGTCTCCACGGTGGGTGGGGAGATGAACAAGGCCGCAGCGATCTCCTGGTTGGTGCGCTCCTGCAGGATCAGCTTGACCACTTCAACCTCGCGCTTGGTCAGCACGCTGTAGCCGTCCTCTCCCTGGCGGTCCTTGTAGCGGTCGCCCGGTTCGATCAGGGCACGCAGTTCGCGGGCGATGTACCGGCCACCACTCGCAACGGTCCGCAAGGCGCCGATCAACTCGTCCTTGGATGAGGTCTTCAGCAGGTACCCGCGCGCGCCCACGTCCAACAGCTCCAGCACGAACTCCTTGTTGCCGTACGAGCTGAGCACGAGTACACGGGTTGCGGGGTCGGCTTTGAGCACCGCCCTGGTGACCTCGAGCCCATCCATGCCCGGCATGTTGATGTCCATAAGGACGATATCCGGTTCCAACGCGCGTACCCGATCAAGCGCATCAGGGCCGTTCGTGGCGCGGCCCACCACCTGAAGATCGGGCTCGAGCTCCATGATCGCCTGGATCCCGTCGAGTACGATGGATTGGTCGTCCACCAGCAGGATCGTCACCTTGTTCCGAACACTCTCCATGCCGCAAACATCCACACGGGATGAGCCGCTGAAAATACCCGGAAACCTTGAATTCCATCCGTGGACGCTCAGAATGGGGCCCGGGCCGTTCCAAGCTGGAACACAGAGGATATCACGTACGACCTTCCACGCTGTCGGCCGAGGGGATCCTGTGGGGGCCGGTTGGAAGAGCGGGCTGGCCAAGGCGGGTGGGCGGTGGAAAAACCATCGGCCAGGTCC
>JAFDZE010000087.1:0-9145 GCA_018267155.1 Bacteroidota bacterium
GCATTCGTCGTCCTGAGCGGCGGTATCGTGAGCGGGAATGGATCACCGGCCTGGGCCGAGTTCGACGGCATGGTACTCACCGATCTGTCCACCAGCATCGCCTCCCACGGGGCCAACACGATAGCCTGCTTCCCGAACCCGGCGACCGATCGTTTGTGGGTGGATCGCTCAGAGCGTCCGCAGCGGGTGTCGGTGATCGATGCGACCGGTCGAGAACATCAGATTGAAAGGTTGCAACACAATGGCCGGACCTTGGAAGTGGACGTGAGCAGCATACCGTCGGGTCCGTACGTTCTGCTCATGAGATCGGGCACCGGTGTTCGGTCCGTCCGTTTCATCAAAGCATGACCACATGAGGCTCCTCAACGCATTCCTGGCGTTCGGTATCGTTTCGGCGAACAACGCCCAACTGATCAACGGCAGCTTCGAGGACAACGGCACCTTCAGCTTGCAAGGCTGGGAATGGGTATGCGTTGATCCACAAGGCACGCAGGATGTCCCGATCGGTGGTGGGATCTGGTCCGCGTGGAAACAACCCGGGCACGCGAAGGGCTGCTTCCCGTCCCTCCTGTACCAGCGCATAACTGATGTGCAGTACGGCATCCCTTACCAGTTGAGCGGCTGGGTGAAATGCCCGCAGACCGACCTCCAGTTCTGCCTGGGTGCCAGTATCGCCTTTGGCGTCATCAACAACGGGAACATCATCGATGCAGGCTTCACCACCAGCAACGACACGGGCTGGACCTTCCTCACCACGAGCCACGTCTTCGATCCGGGCATCGGCGACACGGCCATCGTGATCCTCAGCGCAGGCTTCACGGGCGGTCCCATGAACCCCTTGCCCGCCGGGTTCGATCAATTCACCCTCGACATCGCGACCGGCCTGGGCGAAGGGCGGCGGCCGATCGTCAACCACTACCCGGATCCAGTGGTCGATGTCCTGCACATCGGCATCGCGGATGGACGGATCAACGCGATCGACCTGTTGGATGAGGCCGGGCGTATCGTTCTCACCACCGCTGGCGGAACCGGTACGCGGCAGGTTCCCGTGGTGGGATTGCCACCGGGCACGTACTTCGGGCGCGTATCCACCGATCAGGGCGAGCGCCGGTTCTCCTTCGTCAAGCGCTGAGCGCTTCGCGCAGCAGCCGCGACACTTCCTCGCCCCGCGTGAGTACCATGATGTGCGCACCACCGCGTACCACATGATCCACCGGGAAGCGCATCGGGATCACGCTGTCGCTATCGCCGTGGATGCGCACCACCGGCCCCTTCCAAAGTGAGCCTTTCCAGCGCAGGATCGCCCCGGTGCCGATGCGGACCTTGCGAGCGGTCTCCGCGCAGGCCATTTCCCACAGCAACCTGTCCGTGGCCCGGTCGCGTTGGCCCAGCATGCGCTTGATCGGCCAGGTGGCCCACATGGTGAAGTGCGTGATCGACCGATAGAGTTGGAGCGATGAGCCTGCACGCGCCAACAGCGACCATTCCTTCGGTCCCGTCCATGAGGAGATGAGCACGACCTTCACCGGCTTCGTGATCACAGCGAGCTCCTGGGCCACCATGCCACCCATGCTCACGCCAACGAGGATGTGCGGTCCATCCTTCTGCACCTCTTGGCTAATCGCCTGCGCGATGGAAGCCAGCGTGCAGCCCGGCTGGAAATCCGGCCACCGGAGTTTGACCGTGTCGAACCCGGCCAGATCGATACGATCGAACAGTCGATGATCGCAACCGATACCCGGTAAAAGGTAGACCGTCACCGATCAGATGATGGATCCGCGGACGAAGCGCAATACCTCCTCCATGTGATCGTGCATCACCACATCGTTCTCCACGAAGGCGACATGCTTGCGGAGTTGAGCGTGCATCCGCTCAACCGCCGGGGAACTCTTCGCCGGGCGACGGAAGTCGAGCGCCTGGGCAGCGTTGAGCAGTTCGATGGCGAGGATGCGCTCCACATCCTGCACCACGGCCCAGGTCTTCAGCGCGGCGGCCGCGCCCATGCTCACGTGGTCCTCCTGGCCGTTGCTGCTGTCGATGGTGTCCACACTGTTGGGCATGCACCGCTGCTTGTTCGCGCTCACCAACGAAGCCGCCGTGTACTGTGGGATCATGAAGCCGCTGTTGATGCCCGGCTTCGCGACCAGGTACGCCGGAAGCCCGCGCTGCCCACCGATCAACTTGTATGTGCGGCGCTCGCTGATGCTTCCCAACTCCGCTACCGCGATGGCCAGGAAGTCGAGCGCCAGGGCCAGGGGCTGACCGTGGAAATTGCCCGCGCTCACGATCAGGTCCTCGTCGTCGAAGACCGTGGGGTTGTCCGTTACCGCTTCGAGTTCGCGCTCCACCACCCGTTCCACATAAGCGATCGCATCGCGCGATGCACCATGCACCTGTGGGATACAGCGGAACGAGTAGGGATCCTGCACGTGCTTCTTCGCCCGGGTGGCGATGCCGCTTCCTTGCAGCAACTCGCGCAGGTGGCCCGCCACCACGGCCTGTCCGGGGTGCGGCCGCACCGCATGCACCGATGCGTGAAAGGGTTCCGTGCGCCCATCGTACGCGTCCAAGGACATGGCGGCGATCCGATCGGCGAGATCCGCGAGTCGCGTGGCCTTCAGCACGAGCAACGCCGCATAGGCGTTCATGAACTGCGTTCCGTTGAGCAGGGCCAGCCCCTCCTTCGGGCCGAGTTCCAGGGGCGCCCAGCCGAACTTCTTGAGCGCTTGGCCCGCGGACATGCGCTTCCCCGCAACGATCACTTCGCCGAGGCCAAGCAAAGGCAGGCTGAGGTGCGCGAGCGGGGCCAGATCACCCGAGGCTCCGAGCGAACCACGTTCGTACACCACCGGCAGCATATCGGCATTGTACATGTCGAAGAGCCGCTGCACCGTGGCCGGTGCTACCGCGCTGTGCCCGAAGGCCATGTTCTGCACCTTCAGCACGAGCATGGCGCGCACAATCTCGGCGGGCACCGGATCGCCGCTGCCGCAGGCATGGCTCATCACCAGGTTCTTCTGCAACTGGGCCAGGTCCTTCTTGTCGATGCGCGTGTCGGCCAGCGAGCCGAAGCCGGTGTTCACGCCGTAGATCGGTGCGTCGCTGTTCTTCAGCCGGTCGCGCAGGTAGGCGTGGCTGCGCTTCACCGCCGCCGTCGCATCGGGATCGAGGGCGATGGGACTGCGCGTGGTCAGGATATGCGCCAGTTCCGCCAGTTCCAATCCGACGGTACCGATCAAATGGGGTTTCATCCGTTGTTGATGCGTTCGATGACCTGTTCCATGCTGAGCAACTCACCCTTCTCCCCCGCCCCCATGCGTTTGAGCGTCACCTTGCTCTCTTTCATCTCCGTTTCTCCCACGATGACCACGTATGGTATGGATCTCTTCTCCGCGTAAGTGAACTGCTTGGGCAGCTTCACCGCGTCCGGGTACAATTCAGCGGCGATGCCTGCCTCCCTGACCTGTCGCAAGAGCTTGAGGCAGTGCAGGGCCTCGGCCTCCCCGAAGTTGGCGAAGAGCAGTTTCGTGCTCGCACCAAGGTCCGCCGGGAATTTGTTCGTCTCCAGCAATACGTCGTAGATGCGGTCCGCGCCGAAGCTGATGCCCACACCGCTCATGCCCTTCAGGCCGAAGACACCGGTGAGGTCGTCGTACCGTCCACCACCACAAATGCTGCCGGGCATGGTGCCTTCGGCGCTCTTCACCTCGAAGATGGCCCCGGTGTAATAGTCCAGTCCACGGGCGAGCGTGGGATCGAATTCCAACTTGGCGGACTTCAACGAACCCACGGCCTCGAAGGTGAACGCGAGGTCCTTCAAGCCTTGTTGCGCGATTGTCGAAGAAGAGAGCCACCGTTCAAGCTGGGGCCGCTGATCGTTCCACGAACCGCTCAAGGCGAACAGCGGTGCGATGCGCGTGATGGCATCATCGGAAATGCCTTTTGTGCGCATCTCCTCCTCCACCTTCTCGCGACCGATCTTGTCCAGCTTGTCGATCGCGGTCACCATGTCCACGACCTTCTCGGGCTGGCCACTCACCTCGGCGATGCCACTGAGCACCTTGCGGTCGTTGATCTTGATCACCACAGAAAGCCCCAATGCGGTGAAAACCTCATCGAACAGGGCGATGAGTTCCACTTCGTTCAGCAGGCTGGTGCTGCCGATCATGTCCGCGTCGCACTGGTAGAATTCCCGATATCGTCCCTTCTGCGGCCTGTCCGCGCGCCAAACAGGCTGGATCTGATACCGCTTGAAGGGAAAGGCCAGTTCGTTCTGGTTCATCACCACGTAGCGGGCGAAAGGGACCGTGAGGTCGTACCGCAGGGCTTTCTCACTCAGTTCAGCCGCCAGCTTACCGGGATGCACTTCCTCCCCTCTCACAAGCTTCTCCTTGACCTGCGGTGATACCTCTTTCCATGCATCCCCACTGTTGAGGATCTTGAAGATCAGGCGGTCGCCCTCCTCCCCGTATTTGCCAGTGAGCGTTTCCAGGTTCTCAATCGCGGGTGTTTCCAAGGGGAGAAAGCCGTATCGCTGGAATACCTGCTCAATGGTGCTGAAGATGTACTTGCGGCGCAGCATCTCCTGGGGGCCGAAGTCGCGGGTGCCTTTGGGGATCGAGGGTTTCATTGCAAGGTTCAAGACTCAAGTTCAAAGGCCAAAGCTCCAAGGCAGCCCTGGCGGTGGGGGCGCGAAAGTATCGCCCATGTCCCATCCTGTCGGGCCGACCCCATGGCTTGGCGTTGCAGGAACACCATTTGACGAGCCGGGCACATCGGTTGTCGAAAGCCGCTGGCGCTGCGCACCCCGATCCTCAGAATTTTGCGCCCCTAAAGGATCCACGTGCCCACTTCAGCCCTCACCCGACGCCAGCCGCGCAACACACGGATCACTGGCGGCCGGGACTGGACCATCCTGATGGCCCTCTTCTTGGGCGCCATAGGACTGGCCATGATCCTGCTGCTGACCTGGTCCTGAACCGATACCGGACTGGCCTGCTGTGCTCCCCTGATCGACCACTTCAGGGGCGGTGATCTATCGTTTCACGAAGCGGAGGGGTGGTACTGTGCCATCTTGGAGGCGCACGAAGTACATCCCTGCTGCCAGTGTTCCCGTGTGGATGACCACCCGGTTCCCATTGCTCACGCGTTGTTCAACCACCGTACCGGTCGCATCGAGCACCTCCACGCGCCGCACACCCATGTTCTCCGGCCAGATCACGAACACTTCATCGGCATCCTGTGCAAGCGACCACACCGGCCGCTGCGCTTCGGCGACACCAACACTGGCCGCGGTACTGTGGAAGCTGAAGGCCTCGAGCACCACGCCACTGTCGAACACCCCATCGGAAACATCCGCCACCACGACCTTGAAATGGTACGACTCCCCGGGCTGGACGGTGGCGAAGACGGGCAGGTTCGAGGTGAAGCCGTCGTACGCGAGATACTGGCCCGGCGGATCCTCGTTGTTGTGGTAGAACACCGAATTCTCAGCTTCATTCACGTTGTTGATGGACACGGGCACGTTCGTGCCCGGCACCCACGCGATGTTCTCCGCGTTGTTGCTGTACGGCCCGGTGATCCCGGGACCGCTCATGAAGATGCCGAAGACATCATTGAATGCGGAGAAGGCGAACTCGGGATATTCTTCGGACCCGAAAGCGAAATTGAACTCGAGTGTATCGCCGATCGGGATACAGTCGAACTCCAGCGCGCAGGCATCGAAGGTCGGTTGACCGACCCACAACTCAAGATCCTCGTCGCCCGCGGTCATGGCCCCGCTCGATGCGAAGGAGGAACTCGGACCAGCGACAGCGGCCGCGGAGCCCGTGGTCAGTACAATGCCTTGGTTGATCCCCAATTCACTGGCTCCCATGAAATGCCCCAGCGCATCACCCGGGCAATTGATATCCACGTTGGTCACCGTGACACCCAGGCCCTCCAACAGATCCGTCACCTGGACCTCGGAGAGTTGCGTCGTCACCGTTAGTTGCGCACTCACGACGAAGGAGCAGCATACAGCGGGAAGAAACGCGAGGTATCGTTCCATGTGGTGGGGGTTTGTGTCCCAAAGGTAGTGATCCACCGGTATTCGACCCGATCAACCAGCCCGGACGGGACCGACCTGTCCCTCAATACCGCATCTTCGCGGCCCTTTCGCCGCATGAAGAAGATCTCCGACAGCCGCAAGCTCCTGGGCGCCACGAGCACCACCACCTTGAAAGAGTTGAACACCCTGTACAAGGGCCTGATGAAACAGCACCACCCGGACCGCTTCCAGGACGAGCAGCTCAAGCAGGAGGCCGAGGTCACCAGCCAGCACGTGATCGAATGCTACAAGTTCCTCGAGAGCATCCACCCGGAAACCCATGCGGCCAATGCGGCGGAGTTCGAAAAAACCGTGGCCAGCAATATCGGCAACTGGCACTACCAGCACATGACGCTGCACATCACCTTCGGCGACGGAAGTGCGTACGAGTTCTACAGCGTGGACCCGAAGACCTACAACAAGTTCGTGAACACGGACGGTAACACGCGATTCGCCCGGCGACACATCTTCGGCAGCTTCACGCACCGCAAGGTGAGCGGGCCGAAAGCCACGGAGTAGTGCCTTCACACGGCCTGCCACTTGTTCCTTTCGACCGCGAAACCCTCTTTTGCGGTGCGATGCCGCCGACCGCCTACCACGTATACGTGATCGAACTCTCCAGGCGTGTCTTCACCGAGGACCGCAAGTTCCGCGAGGCGAACCCGCAGTTCAACGGGGTGCTCGAATGCCTGTATGTCGGTATGACGAGCAGGACACCCGAGGAACGTTTCCAGCAACACAGGACCGGGCATCGCAACGCGAAGGGGCACAAGCTCTCCTCCAACATCGTGCAGAAATACGGTCGCTACCTGCGTCCGAGCCTGTACCGGGACATCGGACCGTTGAGTCGCGCGGAAGCGCTCGAGGTGGAGAAAGGACTCACGCTTGAACTTCGGCGGAAGGGGTACGCCGTCTGGTCCAATTGAGGTGTGCCCACCCACGGCGCAAGGCTCGTGCTCTGTGGACCTGTGTCATCGGCCTGCTCCGTGTCGGCCCACTCTCGCGTGACCCTGCACCCATGTGACCGGCGCTCGGGTGTTTCCCGATTGCCATGGTTGCTCTCCGCCTCCGGCGGTCCCTGGAAATTCTCGTGAAAGGATCATCCAGAAGTCTCTGCGGAAGCCTGACGGCCGGAGGCCGGACTGCGCGCTGCACTCGGGAAACACCCGAGCGCCGGAACTGTGCACACCACTTGAACGCACAGCGCGGTTGCGGAGAGCCTGCGGGAGATCAAAAGATCTTGAAGTTGTCCACACCGAGTTCCCTGCGCACAAGGTCGTTCCAGTGCTTCATGGCCTGCTGGTCCGCCCCGTAGTGCGTGTCCTTCAGAAAGGCGCTCGTATTGCGTTCCATCGCTGTTTCGGCCTCGGCATGGATGGCGCGGATCCGATCCAACGAAAGGCCGGGTGCTTCCAGTGCGACCTGCATGCGCCTGCGCTCCACCTCGCAGAGGTCGAAGTAGATGTTCAGGAGCACGTCCGACCGTTGCTTGTCCGGCAGGTGGCACCAGGAGTTGAAGCCATCGAAGACTGTGGCGCTGAAGCTGCGATACCCTTCCGGGGTGCGGTCCACATTGAGATAAAGCTGCACCACCAAATTCAGTTGGTCGGCCGTGGCCGTGGCACTTTCCGCAGTTGCGGGGCGTGGAGCGGCTGCGGCACTGTCCAACATGTTCTTCAGGCGAATGCGTTTGTCAGCTGACCAGAACGCGTAATTGCTCTCGAAGAAGCCGCTGCGGCCCGTATCCATGGGATCCATTTCGCGTGTGTCCAACAGCAGGCCCTCCTGCGCGAACAACGTTTCATCCCGTTGCTGCCGATCGGTTCGCACCAGGCTTGGGGCATTGGTCCAGAACACGCTGTCGTACGGCATGGAAAGCACTTTGCGGTAGTCCATCTGCCCGGCATCGTAGCGGAACAAGGGCAGGATGAACTTTTCCCCGGGGGCATAGAGATGCAAGATGCTCTTGGTCCGGAATTTCCAGTCGTTCCGGAAAGCCGGATCCCGCTCTGCAAGCCGCGCAGATGCCGACCCGGTATGATAGGTGTATGAATACTCCAGTGCCACCGTGTTCACCACCGGACGACCTTCCCAAGTGGAAAAGGTCTGGTGATAGTGGATGGAGAGATCGCGCAGCTCATCCCCGGGTCCCATGGGCCGAAAAGGATGGCGCGTGCATCGGTCACGATCCAGTTCTATGCTAAGCACCTTGGCCGTGGCCGTTCCGATCCAGAGCTTCCCGCTGAAAAAAGCCCCACTTGTATCCATGGGGGTGAAGCTCACCTGGACCAATTCCTGGGGCGCGTGAATGGTGGCCACCACTGTGAGGTCGAATGCTTTGCGCAGGGCCTTGTGGGAACGGTATTGCAACGGTGTGGCGGGAAACGCGCTGTTGCGTTCCGCCGGGTGCAGAAGCATGAAGGCCCGGCTGGTGTTCAGGTTCACCATGTAGCGCCCATCTACCGGCAACAGACCGATGCGCCCCTGCTTCAGGTCCAACGCCTCGATGTCCGCCCCGTTGAAGCGGCCGTTGTAGAAGCACTCCACTCCTTCCACCGGAAGATCAAGGGTGCGCGTTTCCAACTGGTAGTACGTCTTCCCCTCGTATCGCGCGGCATTGCGCAAATGCTTTCCAGCGGCGATCACCAGGTCATAGAGCGCATCGTTGCGGCCTACCACCTGCACAGCGGAAAGCTCCGTGGTGGAAGGCTGCAAGCGGACATCACGCAGGGAGCGCACCTGCATCGCGGACATGCTAACCGACCGGTAGCCCAGATAGCTGAACACCAACGTATCCTCCTCTGCTACGGCTGTTATGCGGAAGATGCCCTCTTCGTTTGTGATAACGCCCTGGCCATTTTTTGAGGTGACCACGCTGGCATACGGCAGTGGCTCCTGCGTTCGGGCATCCATCACGCGACCTTGCAGCGTAGCCTGACCAATGCCCACCAATGGGAGCAACAAGGCGATCGAGCAAATGAAACTTCCGGTGAACCGCATGTGGAGCGGGAAAATACGGGTCGATGTGGGCATGACGAGCAGGACGCCACAGGAACG
>JAFDZE010000087.1:9275-9440 GCA_018267155.1 Bacteroidota bacterium
GGAGAAAGGACTGACGCTTGAACTTCGGCGGAAGGGGTACGCGGTGTGGTCCAACTGAGGTGTGCCCACCCACGGCGCGAGGCTTTTACCTGAGGATGTACACCATCGGCCTGCTCCGTATCGGCCCACACTCGCGCGACTCTGCACCCATGTGACCGGCGCTCG
>JAFDZE010000088.1 GCA_018267155.1 Bacteroidota bacterium
GAAGACGATGCGTGCCATGGGGAATCCCTGTCTATAGCGCCTTGCGCAGGTTCGTGGGCGCGATCTTCAGCGCCTCGCGGTATTTGGCCACGGTGCGGCGGGCGATGTTGTACCCCTTGCCCTTCAGGAGCTCGGTCAGTTCCTCATCGGTGAGGGGGTTCTTCTTCACCTCGGCTTCAATAGCGTCCTTGAGGATCTTTTTCACTTCGCGGGTACTCACCTCCTCGCCTTCCTGGTTGGTGAGGCTCTCGCTGAAGAAGAACTTCAACAGGATCGTGCCGTAGTTGGTCTGCACGTACTTGCTGTTGGCCACGCGGCTCACGGTGCTGATGTCCATGCGCACCTTCTCGGCGATGTCCTTCAGGATCATGGGCTTCAACCGGGTCTCGTCACCGGTGAGGAAGAAATCGCGCTGGTGCTCCATGATGGCCTCCATGGTGACGAGCAGGGTGTGCTGGCGCTGTTTGATCGCGTCGATGAACCACTTCGCGCTATCGAGCTTCTGTTTCAGGAAGACCAGCGCGTCCTGTGCGGCCGGGTCCTTCTTGTTGCGCTGGTACTCCGCGATCATCTCGCGGTACTGGCGGCTCACCCGGAGTTCCGGGGTGTTGCGTCCGTTGAGTTGCAGTTCCAATTGGCCATCGACCGTGTTGATGATGAAATCGGGCACGATCTCTTGTACCGGTTTATCGGAATCACGTCCGGTATTGCCCGGCTTGGGGTTCAGGCGCATGATCTCGGCGATCGCGTCCTTCAGCGCGTCCTCGTCGATCTCGAGCCGCTCCATGATGCGGTCGTAGTGCTTCTTGGTGAACGCGTCGAAATGTTTGTCGACGATGGCCCTGGCCGTGAGTGTTTCCGCGGCGTGTGGCAGGCGCCTGAGTTGCAGCAACAGGCACTCCCGCAGATCGCGTGCGCCAACCCCCGCCGGATCGAGCGCCTGCACCTCCTTGAGCGCGGCCTCCAGATCCTCCGTGGTGGTGGTAACGTTGGCCGTGAAGGCCAGGTCGTTCACGATGGCATCCAGTTCGCGACGCAGGTAGCCGTCCTCGTCGAGGTTGCCGATAAGGTGCTCGCCCAGCAGTTGGGTGCGCTCATCGATATCGCGCAGCGCCAATTGCGATCGCAGGATGTCCTGGAAGGTATTGCCGCCCGCCAGGGGCGTCTCTCGCTCCTCCTCGTCGCGCCCCTTGTTCTGAACCTGCAGCTTGTAGTCGGGTGTGTCGTCGTCGAAGTAGTCGCTCAGGTCGATGTCGTCGCGATCGTCATCCTGTTCGTTCTCCTGTTGGTCCAGGCTTTCGGTGTTCTCCTCGGCCGCGGTTTCGGCATCGTCGCGCTCCTCCCCTTCTTCCAGCGCGGGGTTCTCCGACAGCTCGTCCTTGACGCGTTGCTCCAACTCCACGGTGGGCAGTTGCAGCATCTTCATCAATTGGATCTGCTGGGGAGAAAGCTTCTGCTGGAGCTTGAGCGACAGGTTCTGTTTGAGCATGGCAACGCGTACGGTGCGAAAATAGGGGCGGCCACAAGGTTGCGGGCGTGATCCACATCACGCGCTCATGACCCCGCCCGCACGAGGTCGGGACCATCCGTGGATCAGAGTTGCCCGGTGAAGAGCTTGAAGAGGTCGTGCCCGTTCACCGCGATGATCACCGTGAGCAGGAAGACCATGCCGGCCATCTGGGCATACTCCAGCACCTTGGGCGGAGCGGGCCTTCGCGCGATGGCCTCGTAAAGCAGGAAGATCACGTGGCCACCATCGAGTGCCGGGATCGGCAGGATGTTCAGAAAGGCCAGTGCCATGCTCAAGAAGGCCGTCATCTCCCAGAAGCGCGACCAGATCCAGCGCGGTCCGTACGCCTTGGCCATGCTGCCCAGCCCACCCATCTGTTTCAGGCCGCTCTTGGAGCCGAGCAACTTGAACGACTCCACATTGTCCTGCATGCGCTTCCAGCCATAACTGATGCCCGCCGGGATGCTGCCGAGCAGGCTGTACTCCTTGATCTCTGTTCTCAGGAAATCCAGCGCGCTCTTGCTGTAGAGACCCACGGCACCGTCCTCGCTCACTTGTACGGGGACCACCACCAGGTGGCCTTCACGTCGCACGGTCACATCCACCTGCCGACCCTCCTTGCCCTTGAGCGCGATCCGGAAGTCGCTGAAGAAGGCGGCGGGCTGTCCGTTCACCGCCATCACGCGATCCCCCGGGCGGAATCCGCCGGCATCCTGGGCTCCGCTGCCCGCCATCACACTGTCCACCACGAAGGGAAAGCGCTCGGCGAACAGTTGCTTATCCTTTGTATCGAGTATTTTTTCAGCGATATCGTCCGAAAGCGTGATGTCCTTCCGGGCGCCGTTGCGCTCCACGGTCACGGTGCGTGCGCCCCGGATCAGGATGGCCAACGACACGTCCTCCAAGGTCTCCACATGCTCTCCCGGCACGGCCACGATGCGGTCGCCGCTCTGGAAGCCCTGTTCCTCCATGATCAGGTTGGGGGTGACGCCCCAGGTGAGGTTGGTCAAGGGCATGCGCTCGCTCCCCCAGGTGTACAGCACCATGCTGTAGATGGCGAAGCCCAGCAGCACGTTCACGGTGACACCGCCCACCATGACGATCAGGCGTTGCCATACGGGTTTGGCGCGGAACTCCCAAGGTTCGGGTGGCCGCTCCATGCGCTCCTTCTGCTCGCGGTCCATGCTCTCGTCGATCATGCCCGCGATCTTCACATACCCGCCAAAGGGGAGCATACCAAGGCCGTATGTCGTGTCGCCCACCTTCTTCTGCCAGAGGTGGCGCGGCCAGTCGAAGAAGAGGAAGAACTTCTCCACGCGCATGCCGAAGAGCTTCGCGGGCAGGAAGTGGCCGAACTCGTGCAGGGCCACCAGGATGGAGAGGCCCAGGATGAGCTGGCCGATGGTGATCAGGAGATCCATGTGGCGGGTGCGGGGATCAGGTGTTGGGCGGTGCGGCGCGCTTCGGCGTCGGTGCGCTCCAGGTCGTCCAACGAAGGATGCGGTATGAACGTGCTGCGTGCAAGGGTGCCGGCGATGATGTCGCTCATGTGCAGGAAGCCGATGCGCCCCTCCAAGAACCCGGCCACGGCCACTTCGTTCGCCGCGTTGAGTGCGCAGGGGATGTTGCCGCCTCTGGTCATGGCGTCCAGCGCGAGTTGCAGATTGGGGAAGGCCTCCCTGTCAGGTTGGCTGAAGGTGAGTTGCGGATAGGCCATGAAGTCGAACCGGGGCCATGTGGTGGCCAGTCGTTCGGGGTAGCCCAGCGCATACTGGATGGGCAACTTCATATCAGGCAGGCCCAGTTGTGCTTTCAGGCTTCCATCGCGGAAGCGCACCAGGCTGTGAACGATGCTCTGCGGATGCACCACGATGTCGATCTGCTCGGGCGTCAGGCTGAAAAGCCACTTCGCCTCGATCGCCTCGAGGCCCTTGTTCATCAGGCTGGCGCTGTCGATGGTGACCTTGGCGCCCATGTTCCAGTTGGGGTGCTTCAGCGCTTCGGCCGCGGTAACGTGCTCCAGTTCTGCGCGCGAGCGGCCCCGGAACGGGCCACCACTCGCCGTCAGGATCACCTGCTCGATCGGGTTGTCCCACTCACCCGCCATGCACTGGAAGATGGCGCTGTGCTCACTGTCCACCGGATAGATGTTCACGCCCTTCTCACGCGCGGCCTTGGTAACGAGTTCGCCCGCCACCACCAGGGTCTCCTTGTTGGCCAAGGCGATGGTCTTGCCCGCCCCGATGGCGGCCAGTGTGGGACGCAAGCCCGCGTAGCCCACCATGGCGGTCAGCACCGTATGGATACCCTCCATGGTCACCGCCTGCTCAATGCTTTCAGCACCCGCGAACACCTTGATATCCAAGGGCTGCAACGCATCGCGCACAGCGGGGTACCTCGCTTTGTCGGCGATCACCACCGCGTTGGGCTTGAATTCCCGCGCCTGGGCAATGAGCAGGTCGGCATTGTTCCCGGCCACCAGCAGTTCCACCGTGAAATGGGCCGGTTGCTCGCGCACCACCTGCAGGGCCTGCGTACCGATGGAACCGGTGGAGCCAAGGATGGCGAGTGATCTCATGTTGCCGGGGTGATCAGGTGCCTGCGTGCGCATGTGGCCATGTGCGCGCTGCGAGGGCGCGAAGATCGGGTATCGGGGCCGTGGTCCGACCAGAACGCGCGGTGGGGAGGCGAGGGCCGATCCGCCCCAATGCCACATCAACGCCAATGCACCATGCGCATCACCATCCTCGGGCCCTGAACCGGAAGTTGGATCGCCATGGCCCCACAGCGCGGTGGCCGTGGCCAGTGGTCGTGGGGGAAAAGCCGTCGCTCTGGTGGCGCATCACAAGGATGTTCCGTGCGTTGATGCTGTCAGCGTTTCGCCGCCGCTCTCCGCAACCTGTCGTTGATCGCACGGCCCAGGCCCTCCTCCGGGAACCGTTCCGCGATGATCAGATCAGCCGCACTGGCATCCAGTTCGCGCAGCACACCGAACAGGCGACGAGCGGCTTCGGAAATATCCCCGTTCGGTGCAAGTGTTTCGCATTGCCAGGCGTCGTGAACGTTCCTGAAGGCGATCACCCCACAACGCTCATCGGCATGCTCGCGCAGGAACCGGTCCACATCGCCCACGAGAACCGGCTTGCGCGGCGCGTAGTGGCTCTCGATCATTCCCGGTGCAACAGGCAGCACCTGCTTCACGTGCGGGCGGACCGTGCCGACCACTTCTTCGATGCGCTCGAGTGCGAGGCCCCCGGGCCGGTACAGCACGGGCAGACCGTCCTCCCACCCGATGATGGTGCTCTCCACGCCTACCGTACACGGTCCTCCATCCAGGATATACGGGATCTTTTCGCCGAGCTGGTCCGCTACGTGCTGTGCGGTAGTGGGGCTCACGTAGCCGAACGGATTCGCGCTTGGCGCGGCCAGCGGGAGATCCAGCGCACGCAGGAGCTCCAGGGCGAGCGGATGGGCCGGCATCCGCACGCCCACCGTGTCGAGTCCGCTGGTCACGATATCCGGCACGCGCGGTGACTTCGGCAGGACCAGCGTGAGCGGCCCCGGCCAGAACGCGCGCATCAGTGCCTCGGCTTCCGGCGGAACGGTGGCCACCACGCGCTCCAATTGCTCCATGCCATGCACATGAACAATGAGCGGATCGAAGGCCGGTCGCTCCTTCACCTGGAAGATGCGCAGAACGGCATCGGCATTGAAGGCGTTCGCGGCCAGGCCGTACACCGTTTCCGTGGGGATGGCCACCAGATCTCCTTCGCTCAGGATGGCTGCCGCGCGCTGGATGTCCTGTCCGATCCCCGCGCTCATACCAGCCCTTCGGTGTATCTCCTGTCGTTGGCCAGGCGCGGAACCTTGCTTTGGGCATCGTTCATGCCGCGCGCTTTCATCCAGCGGGTGAAACCGCCCCGTTCCACCGATGTGATCACCAGTGGCCGCAACACGCTGCCCGTGATCAGGTCCTTGTAGTACACGTTCCGGCGCATCATGGCCTCGTTGAGCAGAGCCGCGAAGCGCGATAGGTCCGTGGGCGGCACAGCGAACTCGATGAACCACTCGTGATAGGGCAGGCCCCCTTCCCGTGGGGCGGTTTGTGGCGCAACGGTGAACTCGCTCACCTCGCAAGGCTGCCCGGCCATGGCATCCTTCAAGGCGCCCTCCACCTCCTCCGCGATCACATGCTCACCGAAGGCGCTGGTGAAGTGCTTGGTGCGTCCGGTGACCACGATGCGCGGGGGATCGAGCGATACGAAACGCACGGTATCGCCGATCTCGTAGCCCCACAGGCCCGCGTTCGTGTGCAGTACGAGCGCATAATTCATGCCGACCCGCACTCCGGCCAGGGGGATCCGCTTCGCGGGCGCACTCCCGTGCTCCTGGGGGATGAACTCGAAATAGATACCGCTGGCCGTGTTCAACAGCAGGCCCTCATCATCACGCCGGTCCTGCCAGGCGATGAAACCCTCACTGGCGGGGAACAACTCGATGCTGTCCACGTCCCCACCAATGAGCGCGCGCATGCGGTCGCGATAGGGCGCATAGTTCACACCGCCGTACACGAAGAGCGAAAAAGCGGGGAACACCTCCCGGACGTTGCGCTTGCCCGTGCGTGCGAGCAACCGCTCGAAGTACATCTGCGTCCACGCCGGTATGCCGCTGATCAGGCGCATGTCCGCGTTCATCGTTTCGGTGACGATGGCCTCCACCTTGCTCTCCCAGTCGGGGATGGTGTTCGTGGCCCTGGTCGGCATGCGGTTGCGCTGGAGGTACGCCGGCACATGGTCGGCCACGATGCCGCTCAGCCGACCGCTGGGGATGGCCCCACTGCGATCGAGCACGGGGCTGCCCTGCAGGAAGATCATTTTGCCATCCACGAAGGCGGTGTTGCCGGTACCGGCGATGTAGGCGAGCAGGGCGTTGCGCGCCGCGTGGATGTGGTGCGGCATGCTCTGCCGGGTGATCGGTATGTATTTCGCTCCACTGGTGGTGCCACTGGTCTTGGACAGGTAGATGGGGCGACCCGGCCACAGCACGTCAGGCTCCCCGGCGATCACACGATCGAGGTATGGTCGAAGGCCTTCATAGTCATGCAGCGGCACGGCCTGGGCGAGTGAGGCATGGTCCTGCACCCCGCTCAGCCGGTGCTCCTTGCCGAAAGCCGTATCGCGTGCGGTGCGGATCAGCATGCGCAGCACCTCGCCCTGGGCCCGTTCGGGATCCATTGCGCGGCGCATGACCCGGGCCGTGATCCACCGGGCGTAGGGGAGACTGAGAGCGGCCTTGATACCCACGTGCTATCGGTTCTGGGGATGTATCCCGACCACTGGAAGGTCCGTGCCCGGAAGCCGGTCCGAAAGCGACCTGTGCAGCGCCACCGCGGTCATTTGAACACCATGTAGGCTTGCGGGTCCACCGGTTCGCCGCGATGCCAGAGTTCAAAATGCAGGTGCGGACCGGTGGTGAGTTCCCCGCTGTTGCCCACGATGGCGATGGCCTCGCCCGCCCGCACCCGGTCGCCCTGCTTGCGCAGCAGCACCGCGTTGTGTTTGTACACGCTCACCAGGTTGCCCGCATGCTGTACGTGCAGCACATAGCCCCCATCGCTGGTCCAGCTGCTGAGCACCACGGTACCGTCCAGGCAGGCCTTCACGGCCTCGTCGGGCTTGGTCACGATATCGATACCGAAATGCCGTTGTGCCTTGTCGAACGTTCCGGTGACGACGCCACGAAGGGGTGCGAAAAAGAAGATGCCGGAGAGTCCTTCGCGCTCCTTCTCCACGCCGGTGCGCTGCTCCACGTTGTAGGCCTCCTCGCGACGGATGCGCTCGCGCATCACGCTGTCTGCCGATCCCGGCAAGAGGTCCTCGGGACCGGGCGTGGTGGTGATGGGCCGGAAGAGCGTGGCGCTATCGGCGGGCAACTCGCCACTGAGCACGCTGCGCAGGTTGGCCAGGTACAGGTCCCGCACGGCCATGGCGCCCTCCAATGAATCCGCGAGCATGGTGGCGTGGAATGCGTCACGCTTGGTCCTCAGGTCCGAATAGCCCGGGATCAACCGCTTCACCGGGGTGAGAACGATGAAACCGGTAACGAGCATGGCGCACACCAGAAAAGCCACGATGGCCAGCAGCAGCACATTGAACTTGGTGAGGCGGAAACTCAGCTTCTCCTCGAAAGACGACTCGTTCACCAGCGACAACCGGTACTTGTCCTTCAGCCGGGCGAGGAAGCTCTTCTTGCGCTTGGGGCGCGGGTCGGACATGCGGATTCGCCGTGGGCCGGAACGGTGGCGCGGCAGCTAAGGTAGGACCGGAGCGGTGTCGGTGCCGAGATCCTGTTCAGGTGCGGATGACGTTCCTTTCCATTCGCCATGCCAGGGCCACGGCTCCTGCGAGTACCACCATCCTGAAGCCGTACTTCAACATGCCTGTCAAGGGCAGATGTTCGCACGCCCACCACAGGAACACACCGAACGCCATGTAGGCCAGCACGCGACCCACGTCGTACGGGATCGGATAATGCCGCTGCCCCCACGCATAACTGATCGCCGCCATGCTGGCGTAGCAGATGAGCGTGGCCCATGCCGCCCCCATGTATCCCAGCGTAGGGATCAATGCCAAGAGCAGCACGATGGTGATGGCCGCACCGATCAAACTGATGGTGCTGCCCGTGCGCGGCCGGTCGGTGAGCTTGTACCACACGCTCTGGTTGTAATAGATCCCGAGGAAAACGTTGGCCAGCATGAGGATGGGCACTACGCGCAGGCCGGTGTGATAAGCCGGGTTGGGTATGAACCACTTGAACAGGTCCAGGAAGAGCATCACTGTCAGGAAGGCCGTCATGCACACGGCCACGAAGATGTTCATGATGCGCGCGAACATCTGCCGGCTGTTCTTCTCCCCCGCGTGGTTGAAGAAGAAGGGTTCGGCGCCCATCCGGAAAGCCTGTATGAAAAGCGTGATCAGCACGGCCAGCTTGTAGCAGGCACCATAGATGCCGAGTTCGCTGTCGGCCACATCGGTGGGAAGCAGGTACTTCAGGATCACGCGGTCCGCGGTCTCGTTCACCATGCCCGCGAGGCCCGCCACCATCAAGGGTGCACCGAACGCGAACATCGCACGCAGCAGATCCCTGTTGAACCCGTTGAAGGATGGCCATGAAGGCAGCAGCACCAGCAATTTCACGGCCGTGCTCATCAGATTGATCACGAACACGTAGCCCACGCCGAGCGATGGGTCGTACACCGCATCGATCAGCGCGTCCCGCTCGCCCATATTGTACCGCTTCATGCAGTACAGCAGGAAGAAAAGGCTGAGCCCGATGTTCACACCCACACTGAGCAGGTTGATGAACGCGTACCTCCAGGGTCGTCCCTCCTGACGCAACCGGGCCATGGGGATCGCCGTGATGGCATCGATCCCGATGACCCCCACGAGCATCAGCACCGAGCTCGCGTACTCCCCGAAGTGCAATCCCTCGGCGATCCGCTGGGAGAACAAGCCGCCCAGCAACATGAACGCGAGCGCCGGGAAGAAGAGGCCCCAGGTGGCGGTGGCATACAGCACCCGGCCGCCGTCGGGGTTGTTCTTCACATGGTCCTTGTTGGCGAACCGGAAGAACGTGGTCTCCATACCGAAGGTGAGCACCACGTTGAGCAGGGCCGTCCACGAGTACAGCGCGGTGACCACCCCGTATTCGGCCGGCTCGAAGACGAAGTTGCTGGTGTACAGCGGCACCAACAGGAAATTGAGGAAGCGCGCAACAATACTGCTGAGCCCGTAGATGGCCGTCTGGCCGGCGAGTTTCCTGAGAGCGCTCATCGATTCATGCTTCCTGGAGTTGCGCTCCCATGGACGCGGATGGACGGTGCGGTCCATTCGCAGCCATACCTGCCCATTTCCGATCAGACCCCTTTGAAGTTCGCCTTCCGCTTCTCCATGAACGCCGTGGTCCCCTCCTTGAAATCGGCGGTACCGAAGCATTTGCCGAACTCCTCGATCTCGCGTTGCATGCCGTTCACGCCAGGCTCGTACGCGGCGTTCACCGCGCGGATGGCAGCCGCGAGTGCCGTGGGTGAGTTCTTGATGATCGCGGCTGCGAGTTCGTTGCTTTTGGCGAGCAGGTCCGCCTGGGGAACAACGTGGTTCACCAGCCCCCATTGCAGGGCCTCGTCGGCCTTGATCATGCCCGCGGTGAAGATCATCTCCAAGGCCTTGCCCCTGCCCACCAGTCGGGCCAGACGCTGCGTGCCACCATAGCCGGGGATCACACCGAGGGAGACTTCCGGCAAACCCATCCGGGCGTTATCGCTGGCTACGCGGAAATGGCAACTCATGGCCAGCTCCAACCCACCGCCAAGTGCGAATCCGTTCACCGCAGCGATCGTCGGCTTGTTCAATTTTTCAACGTGGTCGAAGAGCTTCTGATGACCTTCGGCACTCAAGGCCCGCCCCTCCTCAACGCTGAAATGCGCGAATTCCTTGATGTCCGCACCGGCCACGAACGCCTTCTGCCCGCTTCCGGTCAGGATGATCACACGCACGCTCCTGTCGGCCTCGGCTTCGATCAGCGCCTTGTCCAGTTCGGCGATGGTGTCCCGGTTCAGCGCGTTGAGCTGATCGGGGCGATTGATGGTGATGGTGCGCGTGCCATCAGCATCGTTGAGGAGCAGGCTCTGAAAGGACATGGTTCGGTGGATCGGGCGTGGACCCGGCGGTTCATCCACCGGTCGGGCAAATGTATCCGCCACGGCTCGAGCTCTCGCGCCGGATGAGGTCATGGCATCGCCTTTCCGCAATAGGCTTACGGCCGAGGTTCCCGATGGCCTGTTCTTGTCCCACACCCGCACGCGACCCCGCCCGTTACCGCATTCCAAGCAGGATCATCATGGTGTTGCCACTGATCAGCTTTGCCCATGAACACGGGCCATCGGTCCTGAAGAATGTTCACACGCCGTCTGGTCAACATGGGCGAGAGAGGGTTCAGGCCCGGCATCCGGTCCGATCAACGCGCGCGATCGGGTCGCAGGGGACGGGAGCCGGCTACGTGCGCAGCGGCAACGCCACGAAAAAGCTGGAGCCCTCACCTTCCACGGAGGTGAACCACACGCGGCCACCGGCATTCTCCACCATGCGTTTCACCATGGGAAGGCCCAGGCCCATGCCGCTGGTCTTGGTCGTGAACTTCGGGACGAACACCTGATCCATCGCATCAGCAGGTATGCCCGATCCGTTGTCGCGCACTTCAGCGCGGGCTTCCGCACCTTCCATTCCCAGGATCACGTCCACACGTCCATCCCGGTCTTCTGGTATCGCTTGCAGCGCGTTCTTGATCAGGTTGGTGAACACACGCAGCAAATGCTCCCTGTCGGCATGAACAGGCAACGGGCCGCAGGGTCGCGATCGGACCGTGCATCCGGGCGAGTGGGCGAACAGCTGAACGACGGTATCGGCCACTTCTCCGAGGTCGAGTGCGGTCGGATGCGCCGGGGGCATCTGCGCGAAGTGGCTGAACTCATTGGCGATCCGGCTGAGCACATCGATCTGGTCCACCAGATGGTCGCTGAAGCGGTCCAACCGCTCCTTCGCATCGGGTGAATCCGGGCGCCACGTGTGCTGGAAATGCTGGATGTTCAGCTTCATGGGCGTCAGTGGATTCTTGATCTCGTGCGCCACCTGTCGCGCCATCTCCTTCCATGCGCTCTCACGCTCGCTGCGGGCCAGCTTCTCGGCGCTGATGCGCAACTCCTCCACTTTCCGGTTGTACACACGCACCAGTTCACCGAGTTCATCATCGCCCTGATAGGGCAGCGGTTCGTTGCGGGCCCCCAGTTGGATCCGCTCCAGACCGCGCTTGAGCACGCTCAGGGGGCGGGTGGTCCACGCCGCGATGAGGGTTGCGGCGGCGGTCCCGATCAGGAGCAGGAGTACGAAGAGGTTCACGATGGTCACGTATCCCGCCGCACGCGCATCGTCCACCTCGCTCTGCCGGGCGTAATACGGTACCTCCAGGTAGGCCAGCACCTCCCCATCATCGTTCAACAAGGGCCGGTACGTGGCCAGGAACTCCGCCTCACCGATCCGTTCCGTATGCGTGTACACGCTGCGGTGCCCGAGTGCCAAAGCCTCGTACGCATCGGGATCCATTTGGCGGCCCAGCAGGCCGTTCACGAAGACCTGCTCACGTGAAGTGGCCATAAGCCCCCCTTCCGGGGTCCACGCCGTGATGTCGGTAAGCAGGACCGTGGCCGCACGATCGATCCACCGGTCGATGTCAGGGAACATGGCCGGGGTGATGCGCGGTTCCGCGTGCGTGCGTCTCCGGAGCTCGGCCAGGGCGCTGCGCGACCGTTCATCGAGCTGCTCCTTGGTGCGCGCGCTGATGTCATCATCGAGCAGCCGTTGTGATCCCACGGCGAACAGCACCACCGCGATGCAGGCCAGCAAGAGGATGCCAGCACGCAGCTTGTTCGCCACCCCGAGGACGTGCGGCCATCTTCCGGCAAAAATGTTCCGTATGAACAGGTATCCAGCGGCGAGCAGGGCATAGAGGATGAGGATATAGGAGAAGGTGGTGAGGTGATCCCTCCAACCGGGCATGCGCGTGGCGATGACCACTACCGTGTTCCCAGGATCACCACTGACGTAGAGCCGATGGTGGCCCGTCTCCAGTTCCAGACCATCGACCGGCACCGGCTTTTCCCAACGCACGGGGAAAGCGAAGGCACCGCTGCTCTCCACGAGCGATCCGCGTTCATACCGGGCACGCGCGAATCGGCCCGTGCGGCGATCCATGGCGCGATCACCGGCCATGAGCAATTCGGGGAACCCGATGCCCTCGGGCAGTGCGCGCGGCAGCAACTCCACCACCAGGGTGCCACCGGTTCCCACCCCCGCCTGGCCGATGTACAGGGCCCGTTCCATGGGCCTCCGCGTGTTGCGCAACAAGGTATCGCCTTCCACAGGAACACCCTGGCCGAAGCGCTCACGCAATTCGTTCAGAACGGGGACCGCGCCCCGTGAGGTACTGCCGCGCGCCCGTCCATTCGTACCGAAGAGATGCAACCGCACGTCGTACGCGTCCCAGGCTCCTTGAAAAAAGGGTAGACGGAGCCGGGTATCGAGCATGGTGGGTGCAATGCTGCCGGTGTCGGACAATAATTCCATCGCGGAAGGATCATGGGCGATGGCCGTTCTCGTCTCCCGGAAGAGCCATTCCACCACGGGGTCCTCCCTCGCAACCGCCGATTCAGCGAGGGCGGCCCTGTCGCTATCGGCCCGTTTGAAGTTCTGCCGGTTGATCTCATGCACCGTGAAGAAACTGAGTGAAGCGATGATGACGAGCAATGCCGTCCAGCGCCAGCGGCCGAGCCGTCGAACACCCAGCGCGAGCAGCACGGGCAATGGCCAGAGCACGGGAACGGAATCATACATGCCGGTATAGTGGTACGCCAGGTGTGCGGCGACGAAGGCACCCAGGACGATGATGAGCGCCGTTCGTCGGCCGATGCCGGGCAGGATCCATCGCGTAGGTCCGTCGGCCAGCAACGTCCAGGCGAAAAGCAAGCATGCGATGGCCAAAAGTGCGGCCATGCTGTCCAGGTTCAGCTCCTGTGCATGGAAGAGGTCGAGCGGTATGCGGCTGTCGCGCACGAGAGCGATCATCACCTCGTTGATCAACGCCGCCGACCCCAGCAGCAAGGCGAGTACGAGCGCGGCCGCGGGTACGGGCCAGAGCGGTGGTGCCACACTGCGCAGCATGCGGTGGGAAAAAGCGGCAGCCAACGTGACCAGTGCGGTCGCGAGAAGCAAATGGGCGAACGAGGGAAGGTGTGCCGAGGCGAACAGGTCCGGATCGGCCCAGCGGAACCCGGACAGCAGGGACAATGGCCCGTTGCCCAGCAACAGGAAGCAGGACAGGCCACAGAGGACCAGCATCCCGATCAACGCCTGCCATGGCCTGCCATTGGTCGCGATCCCCGACAGGAGTCTCCAGACGACCGCGGCAACAAGGATCACGCACAGCAGCACAAGGATCGCTCGCCAGTGCGCACCGGCGCCGGGAGGCGGCACATCCTCCTTCCAGCGCAAACGGAACAACACCGCACCACCGGCCTCACGCACCACCGGCCCGAGTCCCGCGGCCAAAGAGGCTTCAATGCCTTCTTCCACATCATAAGCCGGATTGAAACGACCGCGCAGGTAGCGATTCTCGAACGGCGGCACGTACCACACCTCGCGTATGGCATCCACCTGCACATGCTCATTCACGCCGGCGCGCGCGTAGAGCCAGCAACCGTTCTGCCGCCGGATGAAGTCCGCGGATCCCACCGGTCCTTGCTCCAGAGGCACAGAACCCGACCAGGCCACCAGCGCGTTGTCGCAGAGAACGCGGAAAGCGGTGCCCTGTGTCTCCCATTGAGCACGCAAGGCCGGATCGATGGTGGGCCAGGCCTCCTCGGTGGTGCAGCCCGTGCCTTCCACCGTCGCCCTGCGCACACCGTCCAGGTCAGCGTGCAGTTGATCCTGCGCCGCGTGGATCTGTCTCTCCAGTCGAAGCGAAGCATCGGCAAGGCGCTCGTCGGGCGGTGCATCCTTCACCACCCAAGCGAGCAGGCCCGCTGCAAGTGCGAGTAAAAGGAGCGATGCGTTGCGATGCATGGGAGATGCGCTCAAAGAAACCCGGGGATCGGTCACTGGTCCATGGCCATGCTCATGAGTTACCAAAGTCGGACCGCCGATAACCGGTGCGGCATCGGACCGGTCATCACCTTTCCGGGATGCCGGGGAGGAACGGTTTGGCATTCCGGGAACGCACCGGTACGTTTGGACCCCATTCAGAAGCGCATGAGACACGCGAATCTTTTCACCGCGATCCTCGCCCCCGTCCTGGCTCTGGCCCAGCCCCAATTCGTCAATCCCGGTTTTGAGAACTGGCAGAACCTCGGTACCGGAACGGAAGAGCCCACGGACTGGAGCTCGATCAAGACCAGCGACGCGAGTGCCCTGATCAACAACCTCGCCCCGCAGGTGTGCTGGCGCAGCACCGACTTCCATTCGGGTGCGTATTCCGTCCGGCTCAAGTCGGTGAACACCACCATCGGCGTGGTGGCCAACGGCACGCTCACATGCGGTCGTGTGCATGCGGAATTCACTCCTTCTAACGGGTATGTTTTCACCGATGCCGGCAATGCGGACTGGAACCAGGCGCTCACCAGCAAACCCGACAGTCTCATCGGATGGTTCAAGGCCACACCGCAGCCCGGCGACAAGGGCAAGGTGGAGGCTATCCTGCACACCGGGGCGGGCCAACTGCCGGAGGGGTCCACCTTCCCGAATTGGAACGCTCGCGCCCGTTGGATCGCACCCTCGGCCACCGTGGGTTCGTGGACACGGTTCTCGGTCCCCTTCCACTACTACAATGCGGGTACGCCAAGCCATATCCTCCTGGTGCTCACCAGCGGCGACAGCCTGGTCACCCAGGAGAACACCGAAGCCTGGTACGACGACATCGGTCTCGTGTACAACATCATTCCCTCACCCAGCGTCTCCTCGGTTGCGCTCAATGGCATCGACCCGGTGGCCATCACGGTGGGGTACAGCACCGGCGGGATCCCCGTGGCCAGCACGCTCTTCACCGCGCAACTGAGCAATGCCAGCGGTGGCTTCGGTTCACCGGTCACCATCGGTACGCTCACGGGCACATCCGCGTCGGGAACGATCAACTGCAGCATCCCGGGCAACACGGCCCCCGGGGCAGGATACCGGATCCGCGTGATCGCATCCAATAGCGCGTACGCACCGGTACCCGTGCCCTTCAGCATCACCGGTACATCCACGGTGAAGCTCGCGGCCAAGGTGCGGCTGGAGGGCGCGTACGTGCCGTCGACCGGATCGATGGGCGATGCACTGCGCACACTGCCGGCTTTCCCCCTCACCGAGCCGTACAGCGCGTTGGGCTATGCCCACGTTGCCGGAGGTGGGGAGACCACAACGGCGCCCGTACTGGCCGTTACGGGCAACAACGCCATCGTCGATTGGGTGGTGCTGGAATTGCGTTCAACCTCCTCCCCCTACGCTGTGCTCGCCACGCGGAGCGCGCTGTTGCAGCGCGATGGGGACGTGGTGGATGTGGACGGCGTTTCTCCGGTATCCTTGAGCGCCGGGGCGGGCAACTACCGAGTGGCCGTGCGGCACCGCAACCACCTCGGTTGCATGACGGCCAGCGCGGTATCATTATCGTCCACGCCCGCAACGCTCGACTTCTCCGCCGCCGCCACCTCCACATACGGTACCGCGGCGCGAAAGAGCATCGCAGGTGCCTTCCCGACCCAGGCCCTCTGGGCGGGTGATGTCACCTTCAACGGCCAGGTCAAATACACCGGCAGTGGCAATGATCGGGATCCCATCCTCATCACCGTGGGCAGCTCCGCACCGAACAACGTGGTGACCGGTACCTACAGTGGCCGTGATGTGAACCTGAACGGCGAGGTGAAATATACCGGCAGCGGCAACGACCGGGACCCGATCCTGGTGAATGTGGGAGGAACGGCGCCCAACAACGTGCGCTCGCAACAACTGCCCTGATCAGAGGAACAGCATCCGCTCCGGAGGATCCGTTCAACCGCCTATGCCGCTTTCGATCACCTTCCATGGCGCCGCCGGCATGGTCACGGGGAGCAAGCACCTCCTCGAGTTCCCCGGTCGTGACGGCAAAACCGTGCGGCTGTTGCTGGATTGCGGCCTGTTCCAGGGCGAGGGCCCAAAAAGCGATGAGAAGAACCGCCGCTTCGGATTCGACCCGGCGAGCATTGATGTGCTGGTGCTCTCGCACGCCCACATCGACCACAGTGGCCTGATCCCGCGCCTGGTGCGCGAGGGGTTCAAAGGACCGATCTGGGCCACCCCGGCCACACGCGACCTCTGCGCGATCATGCTGGAGGACAGCGCCCGGATACAGGAGAGCGATTTCGAACAGGACCAGAAGCGCGCACGTCGGCATGGCCGTGTTCCGCAGGAGAAGGAACCGCTCTACACGGTGGATGACGTACCTCCCGCCATGGCGCTGTTCCAAGGCGTGGACCTCAACGAGCCCTTCGCCATCCTCCCGGAGGTGAAGCTCCTGTTCACCGATGCGGGCCACATACTCGGAAGTGCGTGCGTCCACCTGGACATCGATACCGGGGAAGGGGTGAGGCGGATCTCCTTCAGTGGCGACGTGGGCCGGTACGTGGACCGTCTGTTGCCCGATCCCGTGCGATTCCGCCAGGCCGGGATCATCATCTGCGAGAGCACCTATGGTGACCGCGACCACCCGCCCGCCAACGAGTCACGGGACCAATTGCTGGCACACATCCTCCGGGTATGTGTCGAACGCAGGGGCAAGCTGATCATCCCGGCCTTCAGCATAGGCAGGACACAGGAGATCCTGCACACACTGAACGGGCTCCACAACGAGGGCCGTCTGCCCCGAATACCTGTTTTCGTGGATAGCCCGCTCTCTATCAACGCCACCGCGATCTATCGGCGCTACGCCCACCTGCTCCAGGAGGATGTGCGCGCGGAACTGGCCGCTGACCCGGACCTGTTCGGCTTCCGGGGCGTGGAGTTCGTTCGCGAGGCCGCGCGGAGCAAGCAGCTGAACGACAGGCAGGAGCCCTGCATCGTGATCGCCGCGAGCGGCATGATGGAGGCCGGTCGCGTGCGGCACCATCTGTTGCACGGACTGCCCAACGAGCGCAATGCGGTGCTCGTGGTGGGCTTCTGCGCACCGGGATCATTGGGTGCCGAGATCCTGGAGCGTCCGGATCATGTGCACATCTTCGGGGAGCGGGTTCCCGTACGGGCCGAGGTGCTGCGCATGGAGGGATACAGCGCGCACGCCGACCGCAACGAGCTCATGCGCTGGATCTCGTGCCAGAATGCGGCTCTCGTGGAACGTGTCTTCCTCGTGCATGGCGTCCCCGCCTCGGCCAGCGGCCTGCGCGAGCGGCTCACGGCACAAGGGTACCAGCGCATTGATATACCCGGGCAGGGACAACGGTTCGAAGTGTGATCGCATCCCGTGCGTCCGGATGCGCACCCTCAAAGCCGGAGGAAGAGCAACTCGTGCATGCCGATGCCTTCGATGAGAAAGGGGCTGCCATGGGTGCTGAACCCGAGTTTCTTGTAGAAGCCGACGGCATTCTCACGCGCATTGCACCAGAGCAGATCGGCGCGCTGATCCTTCAGGTGGCCGATGCCGAAACGAAGGACAAGGGTCCCCGCGCCATGACCCCTGAGGTCCGGATGGCAGGCCATGCCACGCAGCCGGTATTGTTTCCAGCCCTTCAGGGCATCGTGGCGCTCCCCGTAGAAGGAGGCCACCACCACGATGACGGACCGTTCCTCGGCACCCAGGTGGAAGCTGTCCGGGTTCCGGTCGTTGGGGAAGTCGCACTCCTCGATGGGCTGACCCGGCCGCAGCACCAGTTGCCGCAACGGCCAGGTGTCCTTCGCTTTGATGAACCGGATGCGCATGGGCAGAGGACCGCTGCTTCACACCGATGGGGCATGACCATCGGAAAAGTCCCGCAAGTTCGGGAGATCCTCTACGCCGCGCCAGTCCCCCCGGGGGATGGCCTCCCGGTCTCCGCGGGGGCTGGTCCCGTTGGCCGCTCCTCCGCCTGGCCCAGGATGAAGCGCCGGTACCAGCTGATCAGTACGCTGGTGAGTGGCAGGGCGATGATCATGCCCACCACCCCCAGCAGGGCGCCCCACACCGAGAGGGCGAGCAGCACGTACTCGGGCCGCAGCCCGGCACTCTTGCCCTGGATGCGGGGCACCAGCACCAGTCCTTCGATCGTTTGTGCCACGGCGTACACGGCCAGTGCCCCGATCACGGGGGGCCAGAAGGAGCCACCATTGGAAAGTGCGGCCAGCAACGCGCAAAGCAGCACCGGGGGCACGCTCAAGAGGGCGAAATAGGGGATCAGGCTCAGCATGCCCGCCAGCAGTCCGAGCACCACCGACAGAGGCAGGCCGACCAGCCAGAATCCGATGGTGTAGATGACCGAAAGGATAAGTGCGATCTTCATCTGCCCCCGGAAATGGACCTCCATGGCTTCGCCCAGGTCGGTGGCGAGGCCGGCGACCAGATCCCGGTATTTTTCGGGCACCATGTTTCGCCAATGGGCACTCACGTCCTCCTGGTCAATGAGCATGAAGACCAGGTAGATCAGTGTGGTGATGGCTCCCGCGAGGCCGAGCAGCCAGCCGAACACGTTGTTGATCCCCTGCCAGAAACCGGGCAGCACCTTCTGCGCCAGACGGGCCAGACTTTCGCCCGTGAGGTAGCTCTGGACATCCAC
>JAFDZE010000089.1:0-281 GCA_018267155.1 Bacteroidota bacterium
GCGATGCTGTCGGTGAGGAAGGTCGCTTCCCACTCGTCGTTGGGCCGCAGCGTGTTCCAGCGTTGCCGCAACGCAGCGAGTTGCGCGCCCACATCGCCCGGCGCCAACCGCAGTACCAAATTCTGTGCTCCATAACGTCGGCTGCTCTGGAACATCACCAGCGGCTCGATCGGCGTGTGCAAGCTGGTGTAGTGGAAGTCCTTCACCACGCCGATCACCGTGAGTTCCTGGTCCACGCTGTCGCCGGGAACATAGACCTTCTCCGCCAGCGGATCCTTCCA
>JAFDZE010000089.1:325-6708 GCA_018267155.1 Bacteroidota bacterium
CGGATCGAAGTAGCGCCCCGCCACCAGTTCCACGCCCAACAAGGCAGGGAAATCGGCATCGGCGCTCATGGTGGGCATAGGCTTGTCGATGCGGCCCTCCGGCGTGTTCACCTTCAGCACCCAGCGCCCGCCGTTCTGCCCCGGCAGGTTCTGCGTGTAGGACCCGGCGATGACGAAGCTCTCCCGCATCAATTCGTCCTTGATCGGCCGCAGCGCATCCCACGCGAGCGTGTCATCGCCGCGCGGCTGCGGCATGGTGATGCTCAAGAGGTTCTCCGTGCGGAAGCCCATGTCGTTGCTGCGCAGCCAGTGCAACTGCGCGAACACCGCCAACGTGCCCACCACCATGAAGAGCGCGATGGCGAACTGCGCGCCCATGAGCACCTTGCGCACGCGCCCTTTCCCTGCGCCGCTGGCCACGCCTTCCTTCAGCAGCAACTGCGGTGCGAATCGCGAGAGGAAGAAGGCCGGATAACTGCCCGCCAGCACGCCGATCGCCAGCACGATCAGCAGCACCACCCCTGCAAAGCTTCCGCGCAGCAGGTAGCCCATGCCGATCTCCTTGCCGGTGATCCCGTTGAACGCCGGCAGCGCCAGCCAAAGCAGGCCCAAGGCCACCGCGATGCCGATCACCGCGATCAGCACGCTGCCGCCGATGAACTGTGCCACCAGTTGCCCGCGCTGCGCACCACTCACCTTCCGCAAGGCCACCTCCTTCGCGCGGCGTGTGGCATCGGCCGTACTCATGTTGATGTAGTTGATGCAGGCGATGGCCAGGATGAGCACCGCCACGATGGCGAAGAGCGTGACGTAGGCCTTGTTGCCCTTCTTCGGCGTGTCGTAGATGAGGTCGTTGTTGAAGTGGACTTCGCGCAGCGGCTCCAGGTTGAAGCGGATGCTCCCTTGGAACTGGTCGCCACCCCATTGCGGAATGATGTACTTGGTGACGAAGGCGTCCATCTTGCCTTGGAAGGCCTGCGCATCCACGCCCGGGGCCAGCACCAGGTAGTTGAAGCAGCTGTTGTTGCCCCAGCTCTGCCCCAGCTGCTCCTTCGCCTGCGGCGGCATGCCCAGGCGGCTCATGAACACCCCCATGGGGATGTGCGTGTTGTCGGCCTTGCCATCGATCACGCCCGCCACTTTCAGCGTGCGTCCGTTGCGTTCCACGAGCTTGCCGATCGGATCGTCCGCACCGAACATGCGCACGGCCATCTCCTGCATGATCACGATGTTGTCCGGCTCATCCAGCGCATCGGGCCCGCCGTGCGTGAAGGTGAAGTCGAAGACCCGGAAGGTGCTCGTATCCGCGTTGTAGCCGTCCTGCGCGATGTACGGCTTGCCCTGATAGGTCAAGGTGGTCTGGCCCAGTTGATAGAGCGACACGCCTTGTTCGATGTCGGGATACTCCTTCAACAGGGCCTCCACGATGGGGAAGGGCGTGATGCCGAAGTCGTCCTGCGTATCGCCGAAGGTGTAGTGGGCTTGCACCCGGTGGATGCGGTCCGCCTTCGCATGGTGGGCATCGAAGCTCAACTCATCCTGTACGTAGATGTAGATGAGGAAGCAGGCCGTGATGCCGATGGCCAGACCGAGGATGTTGAGCGCGGCGAAGAGCTTGTCGCGCTTGAGGGTGCGCCAGGCGATGAGGAGGTTGTTCTTCCACATGGCCAGGATCAATGGATCACCTGTGTGGACACTTCGGCTCGCAGCACACTACCGTCCAACAGGTTGATGGTGCGTTGAGCGAAGCCCGCATCACGCAGGCTGTGCGTAACGATGATCACGGTCGTCCCCGCCTTGTTCAGTTCGGTGAGCAGGCCCATCACCTCTTCACCCATGGCGCTGTCCAGGTTGCCCGTGGGCTCGTCCGCAAGGATCAATTTGGGCGCGTTCACCACGGCGCGTGCAATGGCCACGCGTTGCTGTTGCCCACCGCTGAGTTGCTGTGGGAAGTGCTTGGCGCGATGTGCTATGTTCATGCGGTCCATGGCCTCCTGCACACGTTGTTTGCGTTCGGCCTTGCCCAAGCGCGTGTAGATCAAGGGCAGTTCAATGTTCTCAGCCACCGTGAGTTCATCGATCAGGTTGAAGCTCTGGAACACGAAACCGATGGTGGTTTTGCGCACCTCGGCGCGTTTGCGCTCGTTGTAGCCACTCACGTCCTCGCCGTGTACGAAGTACTGTCCGCTGCTGGGCGAGTCAAGCAAGCCGATGATGTTGAGCAAGGTGGACTTCCCGCATCCGCTCGGCCCCATGATGGCGACGAACTCGCCTTGCTCGATGTCGATGCTCACGTTGCTCAGCGCAGTGGTCTCCACGGTGTCGGTGCGGTAGATCTTGGAGAGGCTCTGGATTTTCAGGAGGGACATGGTTAGTGAGGTTGCTGATTCGCGGGTTACAGGTTGCGGGTTGTACAGACCGAGGGTGCTCATTGGATCACTAGCTCATCCGCGTCATTGAATGCGGCGTATCGACTGGTCACAACATGATCGCCGGGTCGCAGGCCCTCCAGCACTTCGTACATGTCCGGGTTCTGGCGGCCGAGTTTCACCTCGCGTTTCACGGCCTTACCTTCGGCATCCACCACGTACACCCATTGTCCGCCGGTATCCTGGAAAAATGGTCCACGGGGCAGCATCACGGCCTGCAAGTCCTCACTCAATTGCAGGCGCACTTGGAAGGTCTGCCCGCGCCGGATGTCCACCGGTTGCGCACCCGTGAAACGCAGGTCCACGTCGAACTCGCCGTTGCTCACCTCGGGGTACACTTTGAACACCTCGATGCTATGCTCTTTGCCCGCGTGCGTGAACGTGCCGAGCAGGCCCATGCTCACTCGGCTCACATAGTGTTCCGGGATCCGTGCACGCACCTTGAAACTCCCCAGCACATCGATCTGTGCGATACGCTCTCCCTTCTGTTTGGTTTGGCCCAATTCAACATTCAGACCGCTGAGCTGCCCATCGATGGGCGCTTTGATCACCAGGTTCTGCAGGTTCTCGCGCAGGAAGCGCAGGTTCTGCTGGATGAGGTCGAGGTTGCTGGTGATGGAGCCGAGCTGGCTCTGGCGGAACACGGAATCGCTACGCACGTTCGCGGCCAATAGCTTCCGTTTTTCGCGCATGTACACAAGCTGCTCCTGGTTGTTGAGGAAGGTGTTGGTGGCGAGCAGCGAGTCCTTCATCAGTTGCGCATCCACGCGACCATCGCGTTCCAAGCGTTTCAGGTCCTTGTCCAGGTTCAGCAGCTCGTCCCGGAGGCGCGTGGTCTGTTGATCCATGGCCAGGCGCGTATTGCGCAGGTTGTTCTGCTGATCGAGCAGTTGCGCCTCCCGGTTGATCGCGTCCATGTGCAGCTGCGGATTGTTCAGCTCGATGATCGCGTCGCCGGCCTTCACCATGTGGCCGTCCTCTACGAAACGCTGTTTCACCGTGCCGCCTTCCAACGCATCGAGGAAGATGGTCTGTATGGGCTGAACGGTCCCCGTTACCGGTATGAATTCGCGGAAGAGCCCTTTCTCCACTGTGCTCACCGTCACTTTCGCCGCTTCCACGCGCACACGGCTCGTGGTGAACGAACTGCTCCACAGCGCGAACGCGATCAACACCAAGCTGCTCGCGCAACCCAACACGATCATGCGTTTGCGGCGGGCAGGACGAGGGTCGATCGCGCGGTCCATGTACGTGTGGATCCCAAATTTGGATCAACCCGTCCCCCTCAAGAGGATGAATGTGCGGGGTGGAAGAAGGTGTGACGAATGGTGTGCTTCATACGTTAGCAGCAGCACCAGCCCATGTCGCTGTCGTAGTGCGAGAAGGCCGCCTTGCCCTCTGTCGCCTTGCACGTACTCAGTAGGTGGTTAATATACGGTTTGACCGGCGATCAACCATGGTGTGTCGAAGGGTGCAAGAGTGCGAGGCTCGAACCCTTGCACTCTCGCACTTTTGAACCCATGGATCGACCGCTTCCTTATCACCGTCTGAGTAGCACCCGTTGAAGAACGAGTGTGCTACCTTTCACGAACGATCATCCATTGAACCACGAGCGCATGAACACGGTGAAGGTGAAGATCTGCTGCATCAGCAGCTTGGAAGAGGCGCAACTGGCGACCGCGCACGGTGCCTATGCCCTGGGACTGGTCGGCCACATGCCAAGCGGACCCGGAGTGATCGACGATGCCTTGATCACCGACATCGCACGTGCCGTGGCACCGCCCATACGCACCTTCCTGCTCACGAGCGAGACCAGTGCGGAAGCCGTTATCGCGCACCATCGGCGGGTGCGCACCACCACCGTACAGATCGTGGATGCGTTGGAAGAGCGGCAATACGACCTTCTGCGCCGCGAGCTGCCCGGCGTGGAACTGGTACAGGTGATCCATGTGCTGGACGAGGCCTCCGTGCGCGAAGCGGTGGAAGTTTCCCAACACGTGGATGCGATCCTGCTGGACAGCGGCAACCCGAACCTGGCGGTGAAGGAGCTCGGCGGCACGGGCCGAGCGCACGACTGGTAGTTGAGCAAAGCCATCCGCGAAGCCATCAACGTTCCGCTCTTCCTCGCCGGCGGACTGAACGCGGGAAATGTGCAGCGCGCCGTGGACACGGTGCAGCCCTTTGGTGTGGACCTGTGCAGCAGCGTGCGGACCGATGGAAGGTTGGATGAGCGGAAGCTCGCGTCGTTCTTCAGCGCGCTGTCGTAGTGCTGGAGAAGCAGGGTTGCCTTCAATACGTCACCGCCACGCCCACCCCAAAGCCCATGTCGCTGTCGTAGTGCGTACGCACGGCCCACGACTTGTCGATCACGTAGCGCAGGGCGGCCATGTATTCCAGGTCGGTGTTGGCCATCAGGTCCAGGCGGAGGTGCGGGGTGAGCGGTAGGTCCTCGCGCATGAGCTGGGCGCGCAGCTTGCCGTCGGTATCAATTCGGGTGTCCAGCACGAAGAGCATGGGCAGCGTGTACTGGATGCCGATGTGGCCCACATGCCGACCGTTCTTGGTGTTGATCTGGGAGAAGAGGTTGTCCTCCGGGTCGTTTCCACCGTGGCCTTCGCGCGTGCGCCAGTCCAGGCCGATGTTGGGGAACCACCACTGCATCTTGCCGAGGTAGCGTCCGAAATGCGCTTCCACCTCCTGGCCGTGCATCGCGTTGTAGCCCAAGCGCCATTCAGTTTGCAAGGCCCAGCGTTTGTTCATTAGCATGGCCTCGCCATCGAGCCCGTTGGTGGCGAAGTCGTTCGTGGCCATCAGGTGCCAGGCCTTGTCCTCGCGCAGGAAGTGCCGCCACGCTTTGTGCGCATCGGGCAGCACGGGGTTGGGCTCCGCAGGCGGATTGGTGAACACGCGGCCCATGCCGCTCATCATGTGGTAGAGGATGTGGCAGTGGAAGAACCAGTCGCCCTCCTCGGTGGCGGCGAACTCGATGGTGTCCGTTTCCATCGGCATGATGTCCAGCACGTTCTTCAGCGGGGCGTGATCGCCCTGGCCGTTCACCACGCGGAAGAAATGCCCGTGCAGGTGCATGGGGTGGCGCATCATGCTGTTGTTGTACAGGATCAGGCGTACGTTCTCGCCCTTGCGGATCAGGATCCTGTCCGTCTCGCTCACGGTGCGGTTATCGATGGCCCAGAGATAGCGGTCCATGTTGCCGGTGAGCGTGAACTTCAGCTCACGCACCGGACCCGGAGGCAGCGCGGTGCTGGTGGACGAACGCAGCATGGCGTAGTTCAGCGTGGTGATCTCCGATAGCGCATTGCTGTTGTACTGATCCCCGCCGTGCTCGCCGTGCGCCGCATGCCCGTTCTCACCCTTCTCACCCTTCTCACCTTTCTCACCTTTCTCACCCTTCCTCTCTTGCGCTCCCGTGATCTCCGGATACATCACCACGTTCATGTCCATCTGCTGCAGGCTCATGTGCATGCCCATGTCGTCGAGGTCGCCGTTCATCTTCATCATGCCGTTCATCATGCGCATGCCCTCGAAGTACTTCAACGGTTGCAGGGGCGATGCGAGCTGGCGGATGCCCGAGCCGAGCCACACCGAGGTGGAGCGCACGCGGTCCTCGCTGGTGGCCAACAGTTCGTATGCCGTGCTGTCGGCGGGAAGCGTAACGATGATGTCGTAGGTCTCGGCCACGCCCATGATGAAGCGGTCCACTTCCACCGGCTCCACGTCGGCGCCGTCGCTGGCCACCACGGTCATCTTGCCACCGGCATAGCTGATCCAGAAGTAGCTGCTTGCGCCGCCGTTGATCAGGCGGAAGCGCACCCGGTCGCCCGCCTTCAGCTGTGGTGCTTCATCCTCTGTACGGCCATTGGCCAGCAGACGGTCGTAGTACACGTCGCTCACGTCCATGGCGTTCATGCGCTTCCACTCGTTGGTGAGCTTCAC
>JAFDZE010000089.1:6811-7769 GCA_018267155.1 Bacteroidota bacterium
CCACTCGCTCAGGATCACCACGTGCTCGGGCATGGGCGGCGCGTTTCGCTTTTGGATGATGAAGGCGCCGTGCATGCCGTTCTGCTCCTGCACGTTGGTGTGCGAGTGGTACCAGTAGGTGCCGCTCTGCACCAGCGGGAACTTGTACACCTGCGTCTCCCCGGCCTTGATGGGCGCGGTGGTGAGGTAGGGCACGCCGTCCAGTTGGTACGGAAGGATCAGGCCGTGCCAGTGCAGGCTGGTCTCTTCCTTCTTCATCGCGTTGTGCACCACGATCAGCGCGGTATCGCCCTCGGTGAAGGTGAGCGTGGGCATGGGAATACTCCCGTTCACCGCGTAGGCCTTTCGCGCCTTGCCGGTGTAGTTGACGATGGTGTCGGTGATCACCAGGTCGTAGCGCGTCACCTGCGGTGTGAAGGGTTCCTCGATGTGTGAGGTGCCCAGGCCCGGATGCGGTGCGTACTGTGCTCGCACCATGTTGGCGACCAACAGCAGGGCGACAAGGCAGGATCCGATGGAACGTAGCCCGGGCATGATAGGCAAGTGACCGTGTGCTTACTTGCCGATGGTCTCCTTCACGCTGCCGCAGCTGAGCATACTGCTCCCGTAGTACGGGTTCTTGATCGCCTTTTCGCGGCTTAGCCAGTCGGCGCCGCCGATGTACATGGGGCAATGGTCCAGGTAGATGGGCGTTGGCTGCGGCGCGACTTTGGCGAGTTGTGCCAGGGGTGCGGTCAGCTCCACGAAGGCCTTGCGCTGTTTCTCCAGGTCCTTGTTGGCGGCCATGCTGCTGCTCACGTTCGCCAGCGGCTCCATCACCTGCATCCACACGGCATGGACGGCGTGGTCGAGCTTCGCCATGTCCACCGCCTTGATCGCAGCATTCAACTCGCTCGCCTGATCCTGTGCATCCGATGTGTTGGAAGCCACCAGTGCATCCTTCAGCTTGAAGTAGGCC
>JAFDZE010000089.1:7872-11025 GCA_018267155.1 Bacteroidota bacterium
TGCTGCGCTCGTACTGGCAGCAGCCGGGCAACGCGCTGTACGCGGCATCGGGCGCCAGGTAGCGCTCGTTGTCGTAGCCCGCCTCGGCGATGCGGCGCAGCACGGCATCCACGGTGGTGCGCGTGCTGTCGATGGTGATGGTCGCCGTCTTCGCGTCCACGTCCCAGTCGGCGCTGGCCTCGCCCTTCACGAAGGCGGCCTTCTCGATGGTCTTCTCGCACATGGGGCAGTCGCCGTCCACACGAACGGTGATGGTGCTGGCGTGGCGTACCTGCGCCGTGCTGCTGGTCAGCCCGCCAAGGAGCAGAGCGGCCAGGATGGTGAGGAAAGTTCTCATGGTGCGTGCGTTTGATGGTGCAAAGCAAGGGCCCTGCACAGGAGAGGGTGTTACAGGAAAGTGGGGAATGTTTGTATCGGGGGAAGGAGGGGCCGCCCTGAACGCGACGATCGGATCCGCAATGGTCACGCAGTGGTTCAGCGCCCCTTGTTCGCGATCACACGCGGGGGCACTCAGGAAGCCATGGGTTACATCTTCATCCGCAACCGCTCCTCCTCCAGATCGATCAGGTACACCTCATGGCGGAGGAGGTCATCATCGATCGCGGGGTCGCGGTTCAGCTCCCGCAGGTGCTGGCGTTGGCTCTCGAGCAACTCCAGCATCACCTGCCGGGTCTCCGCATGGCCCGGAACATGGTCGCCGGTGGCCGCCTTGCCTTCCCATTGTGCCGCCAGCCGCCGCAGGCCCGTGTGTGCGGACAAGTCGCAACAATCCTCCACCCACGCGGGATCACCGAACTCGATGATGCCCGCGGTACCGAGCAGTCCATCGGCGTCGGCATCCATACCGGCATCAGCCGCATGGGCGAAGTGGGCAATGCCTTCAAGGACTTCACCGCGATCCGGCCGGTGGTCAATCTGTCGTCGCGCCTGCAGACCGCCGCACAGGCCGGCGAGATCCTCATCACATCCCAGGTCTACGACAAGGTGAAGGACGAATGGCCCGATCTGCCCGGCCGGTCGCTCTCGTTGAAAGGGATCGGAGGTTCGGTGGAGAGCAATGTGATCGGTGTGGACGTGTATCGCGCGCCGTTGTGACCGGCGGGCCGACCCGTTGAACGCCGATCCTATTTGATCACCCTGACGGTCCGCCGACCTTGAGCCGTCTCCAACCGCAAGAGGTAGGTTCCGAAGCCCAGATCATGGACGTCGATCCATAAGCCCTCGCCGTCGCGCCCTACGGGACCCTGCATCATCGTGCGGCCCGTGGGGTCGATCAGCGAATAGGTGATCGGCGGCGATCCGCTCCCGTACCACGCCACGTGGAGCACATCTTGGGCCGGTATCGGCCAGACCCTCAGTGCTTCAGGCTCTTCCTCGCGCACCGCGGTGCTGAGGCAGGCATCCGTGGCGCCGAACACCGGGGTGTCATGCGAGGCCCAGGCCGTATCGGCAGAGCTCAGCCAGGCTGGGGTGACGGTGACGGGAAAGGCCGTGACCGTTGGTGATACGATGCTGTCGGCCCAGAGGTAGGGCGTGCTTCCGCAGGCGAAGGAAAGCGCGGCGTCGAGGCGCATGAAGTAGGTCGTGGGTTCGTAAGCGGCCGTGGTGGCGCCTACCAAGTGTTCGCCTGTGATGCTGTCGAGGGAGATCAACCAGGGATGCACCGGTTCGGAGAGGCTGCTGGCGCGCTGCGCGGAGACCAGCGCGCCAGTACTGTCCAAGCGCGCCACGATCGGTGCAGGGGGATCATCGTACAAGCAGATGGCGAAGCCGCCGTCAGGCTCTTCGACCATGCCGGTGGGCACCAGGTCGGAGTTCAACACCAGCCTTGCCCACAAGACCTGGCCGGCGCCATCGAGCCGAAGGAAGAAGGGATAGGCCTGGCTGCCCAGGGTGGCCCTGGCCTTTCCCATGAGCAGTGCACCGCCATCAGCCGTAGCCATCAAGCGGACCACGCTATGATAGTAGCCGAAGGAATAGCGGTTGGACCAGGCCACCTGTAACGCGGCGTCCCAGCGCTGTACGCTCATGGTCGGGAAGCTGGAAACGCCAGAATAGATGTGCTCGGTCGCCACGGTCAGCAGACCATTGTCTGCTGTGCGCACGATGCCCGCCCCCTCGCCGGACCACATGTCGCCACCCGCCCAGATGCGCTGCGCCACGCATACACCGGTACCATCCAATTCCACCATGATGCTGGCATGACCCTCCGTCGTGGGAACGGTCGTCATGCGGCCGAAGGTGAAGTAGTGTCCGTCCTTCTCCGCGAGGGCATGTTGCGAATCGACCATCCACTGGCCGTAAACATCGAAGTAGTTCCGGTACCACTGCACATTGTTGTTCACATCCAGCTTGGCGAAGGAATAAGAGTTGGTGCCGGGGTCGGGCTGCGCGAAGGCCACGAGCATCCCCTGGTCGGAAGTGCGCAACATGCAGCTGGGTGCCGCGTTGGTGGTGTTCACCCCACAGCGCATGGTGCGCATGTTTGCGAGCAGGCCGGCGGCATCGATGTCGGCGCTGTAGTACCAGGCTGAATCGCCATTGCCGGAGCCCCCAACGACGCGGTAGAGGTCCGGGGCGATCCGTGCCAACACACGCGGCCGACTAAGGTTCATACTGGTGTCCTGAGTAAGCGCTTGGATGAAAGGTGCCTGCCCCTGACTGGGGACCCAGAACAGCAGCAGGAAGAGGAAGGCACAGGAACGGTGCATGTTGGTTAAAGGACGGACAACCTATGGAATGGTTGTGTAAGGGGATCTACCCCTTCATCCGCAGCCGTTCTTCTTCCAAGTCGATCAGGTACACCTCATGGCGGAGGAGGTCATCATCGATCGCGGGGTCGCGGTTCAACTCCCGCAGGTGCTGGCGTTGGCTCTCCAGCAACTCCAGCATCACCAGTTTGGTCTGCTCCCGGCCCGCGTCACTCGCGTCAGCCTCGCCGTGTGCGGGCCATTGGGCAGCTATCCGCCGCAGGCCCGCGTGGTCCGGATGTTCGGCATCCACGCGCTCGCGTAGGAACGCCAAGGTGTGCGCATGCAGGCTGTGCCGAACGCGGTGGAGTTCCTCCTCCCCGGACAAGGAGGCCGGAGCGCCCTCGAAGAGACCGGTGGTGCGGATCAGGTACGGCAGCGTGAGGCCCTGCACCACCAGCGT
>JAFDZE010000008.1 GCA_018267155.1 Bacteroidota bacterium
TGTCAGGGTGAGAACTCCCATGCATTGTCACGGTGAGAACTCCCATGTTTTGTCACGCTGAGCCTGCCGAAGCGCTACCATGATCACGTGCATGTGTGTATAGCGCTTCGGCAAGCTCAGCGTGACAGTTCAGGAAGATCCTCAAGGCAGTGTCCAAGCGATAGCGCAGCATTGATCCAACACTCCTTCTGGGGCGAGCGTCCATGCTCGTGCCTTTCTCCGTTCGAAGAGCACGAGGGTGGCTGGCTGGGAGCAAGTTGGTGGTGGAGTGAGAAGCGTAGGGCTGAGAAGGCTAGGATCGAACATCGAGCAAGGCACGCAACTCGGCGATCATGAGCGCCGTGGCGCCCCAGACCACGTGGCCGTCCACGTCCCAGTAGGGTACTTCGAGTTCCCGTCCAGCGGCCTTCACGAACAGCCGGGTGCGCTTCAGGATGTCGTCGCGCAGCAGATGATCCACGTCCACCGGGATCAATGCGGCCACCTCGCGCGGGTCGGGAGCCAGCCCTTCCAGCCGGTGCGTGCGCGCCACCACCGGTGTCACCAAGGCATTGCTGGGCGGTATATACACCGGGGTCAGGTTGCCCAGTACCTCGAATGCTTCATGCGGGGCGCCGGTCTCCTCGGTGAATTCGCGCAGCGCGGTGACCATGATGCTCCCATCCTTTGTTTCGCGATGCCCACCAGGAAAGCCAACCTGGCCGCTATGCACCCCATCGTACGACGGTCGCAGCATGAGCATGGTGCGCAAGGTGCCATCCTCGGGATACAACAGGATCAATACGCCACTCTCCACGGGGCGCGGGTCGCGGTTCATCGCCGTGGCCAGGTCGGGCCGTCGGTAGCCGCTGAGTTCCAGGAAGGCGTCGTGCCCGGGTAGAGGAGCGCGCAACCGGTTCTTGAGCCGCTCGATCAGGGTGTTCCGGTCCGTGTTCACTGGCCTTGCAGCGCCTGGGCCAGGGCCTGCGCTTCCGCTTTATAGGTATGGGCCGGCCGCTTCGCGATCATAAGGCATTGCTCCAAGGCGCGGGGGGCTTGTCCGCTGCACAACCAACAGAGCGCGTTGTACCATTCCGTCTGGTCCTTGAAGGGGGCGCCCGGCACACGTTCCAGGAAGTCGAGGTGCATTTCGGCCTTGTAGGGCTCACCCGCACCAAGAAGCGAGCTGGCCAGGTACAGCCGGGCCAGTCGGTCGGTCCCATCCCGATCCACCACTCCGGTCAGTCCTGCCACGGCTGTGGTGTAGTCGCCCTGCCGGTATGCCGACATGGCGTCGAGCAAGGATGCGTTGTTCGCCGTGCGTGGCCGATCACCGATCAGGTCGGGGTACGGGGTGTAGAACCGGGTGCAGAGGTCGCCGTTACCGGTACCACACGCGTAGAGGAACAGGAGCAAAGGCAGTGATCGCCGCATGGCGCCAATGTACTCCGGTGCGGTGCCCGCATCTGAAGCGCTGCTCCTGGCGATCGGGGCTGTGCTGGTCCGGTGCGGTCGAGCAGCCGGTGATGGGATCAGCGCACGCCGGTGAACCAACGGTCATCGCGAATTCCACCCTGGTTCAGATCGTGGCCCAGGAGCACGAACCACGCCCGGCCAACGAGGTGGTCGGCCGGCAGGAAGCCCCAGTGCCGACTGTCGTCGCTGTGATGCCGACTGTCGCCCAGCACGAAGTAATAATCCTGCCGCATGGTGTATGTTACCTGGTCGCCGTTCTCAGCCGGTATCGCCGCGCGAACGGCTTCCGCATCGTTGCCTTCGTAATGGGTGATGATGCGGTCGTACAACGGGAGCGAGCGCGTGTCCACCTTCACCCGATCACCCTGCCGGGGTATGATGATGGGGCCGTAGTCGTCGGTGTTCCAGCGGTGGTACGGACTGAATGGGAAGAGGTGGGCGGCATAGCCCCGGGCGTTCCGCATGCGTTCCACGCCCAGCACATCATCCCACCCGCGCAGGGTGAGCGCGAGCCTTTCGTTCAGGGGAAGCTCCAACTCGCGCGTGTCCGAAGGGGACCCGCTGACCGGCAGGTGCAGCTCGTTCAACAGGGCGTGGGCATCGGTGCCTTTCCGCAGGCGAACGAGCCAGCTTCGGGTTTCTCCGGGCCACGGGGGTACCGGCACGTTGTTCACGAGGAGTTCACCATCGCGCAGTTCCACCACGTCTCCGGGCAGACCTACGACCCGTTTCACCATCAATTGGCGTTCACCCAGCTTCCGATCATCTTGCATGGGGTCGTGGAAGACGACGATATCGCCCCGGTCCCAACCGGCCCAGGCCGGCCATTTCGTCACCGCGGTCAGATCGCCGGGGTGCAGGGTGGCGTACATGCTGGTGCTGCGCACGGTGACCCAACCCAGCAGGAACGTGTGCGTGAACACCAGGATGGCAAAGGCGATGATCAGCGCCCGCAGCCATTCGTTCAGTCCCCGCCATCGGGCCAGCACGCGCAGGACAAGCCCCGGTCGGCCTTGGCCCTGGGACGTGTCGTCGCCGACCATCAGCGTACCAGGGAGAACAGCCGCTTCCAACGGATGCCCATGGGGAATCCTCCTTTTTCGGGATCGGCGGTGAGCCACACCAGCACGGCCTTGCCCACCACGTGGTCGAAGGGTACGAAACCCCAGAAACGCGCGTCCTGCGAGCGGTGGCGGTTGTCGCCCATCATCCAGTAATAGTCCTGCTTGAAGGTGTAGCTGTCGGTTTTCGCACCATTGATGAATATGTCGCCACCGCGAACTTCCAGGGTGTTGTTCTCATACGCCTGGATGGCCCGCCGGTACAAGGGCAAGTTCGCGAGTGTCAGCTTCACCGTGGCGCCTGCCTTGGGCACCCACACCGGCCCGAAGTTGTCCTCTGTCCAGTTGTAGGCGCTGTCGTTGGGGAAGATGGGCCAGAAGTCCGTGGCCTTGTACGAGCCCTTGGGTTTGATGCGGCGACGTACCTCGGTGACGTTCTTGTTGGCCTTGAGCTTTTCCACACCCTCGGCGGTGAGGGCCAGCCCGCGCCCGCTGCGGTAGCCGTTGTCGTATTCCTCCTTGTTCACGTCCAGATCGTCCTTCAAGCGCTCTTTCACCAATGATCCCTTTGATACGATATCATACGCGTATTGACCCATCACCGGCAGTGGCGACAGCACGCCGTTCACATAAAGATCCCCGTTGCGCACCTCTATCGAATCGCCGGCCACGCCCACGCACCGCTTGATGTAGTTCTCCTGCTTGTCGGTGGGGCGGATGGTGATGCCATCGATGGGGATGCGCGCACGTTGCTGACCATCGCTCCAGTAGTCCACGAAGTGCCGTTCCAGGATGTTGCGGCGGCCGGTCTGGCGTTCCCATTGGTAGTAGCTGGGGTTGTCGTATCCCACAACCACGGTATCGCCTTCGGGGAAGTTGAAGACCACCGCATCGCCACGCTCGGGTTCGCCAAGCCCCGGCAGGCGGAAGTAGGGGAGGGAGAACCAGGTGGTGAAGCTGGGCACCGACCTGGTCATCGGCAACGTATGGTGTGTGAAGGGGAAGGTGATCGGCGTCATCGGCATGCGCGGACCGTAGCTCAGCTTGCTCACAAAAAGATAATCGCCGGTGAGCAGGCTTTTCTCCATGGATGGCGTGGGGATGGTGAAGGCCTCGAAGGTGAAGGTGCGGAACGTGGTGGCCACGATCACTGCGAAGAGGATCGCATCGCCCCACTGCCCGGCCAGGCCCCGTTTGCGCTGGCCCACCGGGAGCGGGCCCACCCACTTGTGCTGCTCCTTGAACGCCAGCCTCGGCAAGGTGACCCATGGTGTGAGCACCGCGATCACGTGCTGTTTCAGCGTGCGTTCGTTGAAGGCGATGCTCGTGTTCACGTTGTAGATGATCAGCATCAGCAGGTTGATGCCCGGAACCAGCAGGAGGATGATCCAGTACCACGGCTTGCCCAGGATCCGGTTCCAAACGAAAAGGTTATAGCCCGGTATCCAGCCCGCCCACGCCGGTGTTCCGGCTTTGGTGAAGATCTTCGGCAGGCAAACGAACAGAACGACGAGGTAGGCGAGGAGGAGGATCCAGGGGATCATGTGCGCGTGCGCCCATGCGGGCATGTGCCCATGGGACTTCTGGAATTGTGGTGCGCGAAGGTGCGCAATAGGGGCGAAGCGCGTCCGTGAAAATGCGTGAAGAGGCGATCAGCCGCCCAGAACGTCCGCCATGGTGAACAGGCCCCTGCGGCCGCGCACCCATTCGGCGGCCACCACGGCACCCGTGGCGAAGCCTTGGCGCCCGAAGGCGTCGTGCGTGATGGTGATCCGGTCCTCGGGGCTCGTCCACGTGATGCTGTGCTTGCCCGGTACCTCGCCTGTTCGCTCACTCCGGACAGGTACCGGTGTGGGTGTGCCCTCCTGGTGCTCCGGCAAGTCCATGGCCTCTGTCAGGATGTGCCCGCTGTACCGCTGCGTCTTCAGATCGATGTCGCGTGCCAGGGTGATGGCCGTCCCACTGGGCGCGTCCAACTTGTGTACATGATGCACCTCGTCGATGTGGACCTGATACCGGGCCTGCGGGTCCATCAACCCGGCGAGATAGCGGTTCAGTTGGAAGAAGAGGTTGACGCCGATGCTGAAGTTGCTGGCCCAGAGCAGGGTCCCCCCGCTGTGGTTCACCCACGCCCGAACCTCAT
>JAFDZE010000090.1 GCA_018267155.1 Bacteroidota bacterium
CCGCAGGGGCAGGGGTTCATGGCGGCCACCAGCATGAAGCTCGCGGGGTACTCCACGGTGAACTTGGCGCGGCTGATCGTTACCACGCGGTCCTCGAGGGGCTGGCGCATCACCTCAAGCACCGTGCGCTGGAATTCGGGCAGCTCGTCCAGGAAGAGCACGCCGTTGTGGGCCAAGCTGATCTCGCCGGGTTGCGGGAATGAGCCACCGCCCACGAGTGCCACGTCGCTGATGGTGTGATGCGGCGAGCGGAAGGGCCGCACGCTCAGGAGCGAGTCGTCCTTGCGCAATTTACCGGCCACACTGTGGATCTTGGTGGTCTCCAATGCCTCCTCGATGTTCAGAGGCGGCAGGATGGTGGGCAGCCGTTTCGCGATCATGGTCTTGCCCGCTCCCGGGGGTCCGATCAGGATCACGTTGTGCCCGCCCGCTGCGGCGATCTCGAACGCCCGTTTGATGTTCTCCTGGCCCTTCACGTCGCTCAGGTCCACCGGGTAGCTCCGGCTGCTCTGATCGAACTCGGCGCGGATGTCCACTTCGGTCGGCGCGATGGCCTCGCGTTTTTCCAGGAAATCGACCACTTGCCGGAGATGCGCGACGCCGATGACCTCCAGTCCTTCAACAATGGCGGCTTCGCGTGCGTTGGCGGACGGTACGATGAGGCCCTTGAAACCCTGCTTCTTCGCTTCAATGGCGATGGGCAGGGTGCCTTTGATGGGGCGCACCTCGCCGTCCAGGGCCAGTTCGCCCATGATCGCGTATTCCGAAAGGCGCGCGGGATCCAACTGCTCGCTGGCCGCGATGATCCCGAGTGCGATGGGCAGGTCGTAGGCGGTGCCCTCCTTGCGGATATCGGCCGGGGCCAGGTTCACAGTGATCTCACGCCCGCGCGGCATGTGCAGCCCGATGTTCTTGATGGCCGCGCTCACGCGCTGGTGGCTCTCCTTCACCGCGTTGTCCGGCAGGCCCACCATGAAGAAGTTGGTGCCCTTGATGATGTTCGTCTCCACCGTAACGGGCGTGGCCTGGACCCCGAACACGGCGCAACCGAACGTCTTGACGATCATCGTTCAGAGGGATCGCTCAATGTGGTCGATCAACGCATGGATCACTTTGATGTGGATCTCCTGCACGCGATCGGCATACCCGTTGTGCGGTACCCGCACCTCCACGTCGCAGAGCGGGGCCAGGCGGCCGCCGTCCTTGCCGGTGAGTCCCACCACCACCACGCCTTGTTGCCGGGCCGTTTCCGCCGCGCGCAGCACATTGGGGCTGTTGCCGCTGGTGCTGATGGCCAGCAGCACGTCGCCCGCTTTGCCGTGCGCCTGCACGTACCGTGCGAACACCTGCTCGAACCCATGATCGTTGCCAACGCAGCTCAGGTGGCCCGGATCGCTGATGCTCATGGCCGCGATGGGGGCGCGGTCGTCCCGGAATTTGCCGGTGAGTTCCTCGGCGAAGTGCATGGCATCGCACATACTGCCACCATTGCCGCAGCTGATCAGCTTGCCGCTGTTCTTCAGGCTCTTCACCATGATCATGCCCGCATCATGGATCGCTTCCAGCAGGACGGGATCGCCCATTACACGGTCCAATACGGTGGCCGCCTCGGAGAAGTGGTTGCGGATGCGGTCGATGCTCATGATTGATGGGTCGAAGCGGAATTGGTCGTGCGGAAGTCCCGGTAGAACCGGTCTGTGCCGTACGGCGAAGATGCGTCAAACGGCACCATCGTCCTTTTATGGGAAGCGTTGGCGGCTCCCGGCAGGTTTCACCGGAGGATCCGGATGTCTTTCGCTACGGACCGCATGTTGTTCGGTACGTTGAACAACACATGAACCGCCTGCTCGGTGAAGGCCATTGGCAGCTTCCTTCGGCAAAGCACGTACTTCACTTTTTTCACCGGTTGACCCAGTGGATGCGTGCGATGATCTTTTCATCCGGCGGGCATGGGATGGCTCGTCATGACTGCATCGCTTGACGAGGATCCCGGCAAGTGACGAGCGGGCAAGATGCGGATAGAAAAGTGCTTAAGCAAACTCGACCGGAACGTATGTATGGCCATACATATATCATGTGAGCGCCCGGGTCGTCCAGGATCTCGTGCAGAACATCAGTAATGGCGGGGCGATCAGGGAAAGGGCGAACGTGTCGAAGTGGATTTCGGGGGAGCCCTGCAACCAACATCTCAAAGTTGAAACGTATGTATGGCCATACATATATCCTGCGAGCGCCAGGGGCGTTAAAGATCTCGTGCAGTACTCCAGAATTGGCTCGGCGATCGGGGAAGGGCGAACGTGCAGTGGATGTGGAAGCGCCCCGTGAGCAGCTTCTATAGCAGGGAAACGTATGCATGGCCATACATATATCCTGCAAGCGCCTAAGTCGTCAAGGATCTCGTGCCGTACACCTGTATTGGCGCAACTACCGGCGATTGAGCGAACGGATGTCAGTGGATGAGGAAGAGCCCTGCAGGCAGCAGTTCAAGCTTGAAACATATGTATGGCCATACATAGGTCAGAGGCATACAGGACGACAGCGCTCTGTGGACCAACATATCTGCGAGCCTACTTCCCCTCCTTCAACATGTCCATCCCCTTCAGCCCGCGCTCGAAGAAGTCCGCGTAGTCGTCCTCATCGGGTGTGTAGCCTACGGGGTCGGTGAGCAGTTGCCCATCGGGACTGAGCAGCACGTAAAGGGGTTGGCTCACTTGGGCGAAGGTCTCACTCTCCAAGGTGGCCCAGCGGTTACCGATATTCTGGATGAATTTTTTCTGGCCGTCGCAGGCGATGTACACGTGCTGATCGTCCTTGGACAGTTCGCGCTTGTCGTCCACGTAGAGTGACACCAGCACCACCTTTTCCTTCAGGATCGCATGGATCGCGGGTTCGCTCCACACGGTCTCCTCCATCTTGCGGCAGTTCACGCAGGCCCAGCCGGTGAAATCGAGCATGATGGGCTTTCCTTCACGCTGGGCCACGGCCATGCCCTCTTCCAGGTCATGGTGGCAATCGAGCCCCAGAGGGCACTCGCTCTCCTGGTGGTATATGCTGTAGAACAGTGGCGGAGGGAAACCGCTGAGCAGTTTCAGGTTGCGCCATTCGCCGTTGGAGAGGCCCGGGATCAGGTACAATACGAATGCGAAGGCGAGTGCGGCGGTCGTCCAGCGACCCTTGGAGATGGCGGCGCCCTTCACATCGTGCGGCAGTCGCAGCCGACCGGTGAGGTAGAGGACCAAGGCGAGGCCGATGACGATCCACAGGCCGATGAAGACCTCGCGCTTGAGCAGGCCCCAGTTCATGACCAGGTCCGCGTTGCTGAAGAACTTCACCGCAAGCGCGAGTTCGATGAAGCCGAGGGTCTTCTTCACGGTGTCGAGCCAGCCACCGCTGCGGGGCAGATTGTTCAGCCATTGCGGGAACATGGCGAAGAGCGCGAAGGGCAGCGCGAGCGCCATACCGAAGCCGCTGAGCCCCATGGTCAGTTGCCAGGCACCGCCATCGCTGCTGAGCGCGCCGGCCAGCAAGGAGCCGAGGATGGGACCCGTGCATGAGAACGATACCAGCGCCAGGGTAAGTGCCATGAAGAAGATGCCGATGCCACCGCCGAACTTGCTGGCGTTGCTGTCCATGCGGTTCACCCAACCACTGGGCAGCGTGATCTCGAAATACCCGAGGAAGGAGATCGCGAAAATGATGAAGATGACGAAGAAGAAGATGTTCAGCCACGGATTGGTGCTGATCTCGTTGAAGATCTCCGGGTTCACCGAGCCCAACAGGTGGAAGGGGATGCTGAAGATCACGTAGATCAGAAGGATGAAGCCGCCGTAGGTCAGCGCGTTCATCAGTCCCTTGCGCCTGTTCTCGCTGCCCTTGGTGAAGAAGCTCACGGTGAGCGGGATCATGGGGAACACGCAGGGGGTGAGCAGGGCCACCAGACCGCCCACGAAGCCAAGGAGGAAGATCATCAGCAGGGAACTGTCGCGGTGGTCCTGTTTTCCACCGGGGACCACGGGCTTCGCCAGGTCCACATTCTTCAGTTTGTAGGTGCCATCTGCGCACGACTTGGCGGCCATACCGCTGAGGTCGAAAGGCACGGTGCTCAACGCGAAGGTGCCGCTGTCGGGTACGGCACGCCAGAAGATGAGCGCGGGCGGCAGGCACATCGAGTTGTCGCAGGTCATGTACTCGAACTGGCCTGTGACCGGCAGGTCACTCGCGGTGGTGGTGAAATGGCGGATGAAATCGACGCTCTCCTTGAACTTCTTCACCTCCATGTCGAAGTTGGGGTCGTGGCCCTGCACCACGTGCGCGCTCTTCTCCTCGGTACCGGGCAGGATGGTCACGTGGCCCAGCGTATCCAGTTCGAAGCGGCTGGGAATGGGGCCATCGCCGAACTCCTCGATCGAGTATACCGACCATCCGGGATCGATGTCCGCGTGGAACACCAGGTCGAACGCGTTGTCACCGGTCGGAACGGTCTTCACGGACCAGGCCACCTTGTCGTTGACCGGGTCCACCTTGATCGCCGTTGGGTCGGCGATGGCGGTGGGCTGCTCCTTGCCGCAGCCGGAAAGGATGGCGATGAGGGCCGGGAAAAGGAACGGGAGAAGGGGTCGGAACTTCCGCATTGCTACTTGACGGCGGGGAATGGAACGCTGAACTCCACGGTGACCGGGGGCAGGCAGGTCTTGTCGTTGCAGCACATGTACATCACGTTGCCCGTCACGTTGAAGGCATCTTTGCCGAGCCGTTCGATCGGGACCAGGAATTCGGCATCGTGCCCGTGGTAACGGACGAGCATTTGGAAGTTGGGGTCCTCCACCTCAATCGCATGCGGCTCAATGATGGTCCCCGACGTGAACAGGGGCGAAGGTGCGACCGTGATCATCGTGGGGAGGGGGCCATCCTCGCGCGGCAGGGTCAGGGCGTAAAAGTGCCAGCCCTCATCGCAAACGGCGCGCAGGGCCAGATAGTTCTGGCCGTTGACCCCCTCCTTGGTGGCGAATGACCAGTGGATCGGACTGCCAGCGAAAAGGCTTGCCACGGCCACAGTGAAGAGCATCGAAAGGATGGAACGGTGCATGGCGGGGTCAATGGGCGGCTAAGGTAGCCGCCTGTACGCAAGGGGCATGCAAAATGACCGTGCGCTATCTGGCCATCAGAGGGATCCTGCCCGGCTGGGTGTTCACGGTTTTTGGGAGGTGGTCACAGCAGATCCACCTCGA
>JAFDZE010000091.1 GCA_018267155.1 Bacteroidota bacterium
GCTTGTGGACCAACCTGGTGGAGCTTACATTGGGTTGGACGTTCAACCGCGAGTAGAGTTCGACCTTCTTTTTACGTGCAAGGCCGGGGCAATGCTTCGGCCTTGTTCATTCCACGGTCTGTCCCGCCATGAGGGGCGGGCCAGGCATACGTGCGAGTGGTTATCGGGCAACACATCTGACCTCCGGGAACGATCAGGAGGTGGGAGCGGGATCCTCCCTCCCGAGCACCCGACCCGAGGGACCTTGCGATGACGGCTTCATCGTGGTCGTTCACGGCGACGCACCCGTGAGACCCGCACTTCGGTGCCGGGACACGCGGATCACCTTCGCTACCGTACCAACCTTTTCGGGGGATGGCCGCGTGACCGTAGTTTACCGGGTCGCCGAATTGTCGTAGTGTTGATGAACCGAACGATCGGTCCGCGCTATCCCTGGGCGATGGATATTTACCGGAGTAATGGGATTTTGTTGAAATGGCCGCCCCTGCTGGCCGGAGCGGTGCCTTGCTGCGTGCCGGTCGTATGCGCCCTGGGTCCGCCGTGCATCTCCACGGACCGCAGCGATCGGATCGCGCCGTTCCCCACTGTTGCCGAGTTCGCCCAGGCTGCACTCACCCGCCACATCATGGATGCGTTGGGTAGCTCGTACGGCTGCGGCATCCGCAACTCGGGCAACTCGCCGAGCCACCGAAGCCAGATGACCGGCCGACCCGGCAACCTTGGCTGCCGCGCACACCAGCAGCCGATACAATTCGCCACATTGACGATCAGAACGAACCAATGCAGCGCAATGCCGCTCACCAGGACCCGGAACGAATTGACAACCATCCAGATCACATGAGACCCTTCACCCTGCTCACCCGCCTTTACCCCCCACGCCTCGCCTTGGCGCTCACGTTGACCCTGTGCATAGGGCCATTTGCCCAAGCCCAGCAATGGGTGCCCTTAGGACCCGATGATGGGAACTGGCCTTCACAAGGGGGAACCAGCTACTCTTCCTTGAAGCTGGACGGTACCGATAACCCGGTAGTGGCCTATCAGGATGATGCCACTGGAGGTAAGGCCACTGTGATGCGCTGGAACGGAAGCAGTTGGAACGCCGTGGGCAACCCCGGCTTTTCAGCAGGAGTAGCCAATTTCCTCAGCCTGGCCTTGGACGCCAGTGGCAACCCGGTGGTGGCCTACTCTGATAATGCCAATTTGGACCGTACCACCGTGATGCGCTGGAACGGTAGCAGTTGGAGTGTGGTGGGAGGTTACGGTATTTCAGCAGGACCTGCGGTTTACCAGAGCCTGGTCTTGGACGCCAGCGGCAACCCGGTGGTGGCCTATATGGATGTGGCCAGTGGAAACAAAACCACGGTGATGCGCTGGGACGGCAGCAGTTGGAGCGCTGTGGGCGGCCCAGGCATTTCAGTGGGAACGGCTCAATTCAATAGCCTGGCCCTTGACACCAGCGGCAACCCGGTAGTGGCCTATCTGGATCAGCCCAATGGAAACAAGACCACGGTGATGCGCTGGAACGGCAGCAGTTGGAGCGCCGTAGGCAGCCCCGGCTTTTCAGCGGGATCGGCCCCTGAACAGAGCCTGGCCCTGGACGCCAGCGGCGATCCGGTGGTGGCCTATCGCGATGACGCAAATGGATTTAAGTCCACAGTAATGCGCTGGGACGGCAGCAGTTGGAGCCCCGTGGGCAGCCCTGGCTTTTCAACGGGAGGGCCCCTGTACCTGAGCCTGGCCTTGGACACCAGCGGCGATCCGGTGGTGGCCTATGAGGACCTGGCCAATGGAGGCATGGCCACGGTGATGCGCTGGGACGGCAGCAGTTGGAGTACTGTGGGCAGCCCCGGCTTTTCAGGGGCAGATGCGCCTTTCACCAGCCTGGCCCTGGACGCCAGCGGCAACCCGGTGGTGTCCTACTCAGATGGTGCCAATGGCTACCTGACCACGGTGATGCGCTGGGACGGCAGCAGTTGGAGCGCTGTGGGAAGCCCCGGCTTTTCAGCAGGTGCTGCCACGTACCAGAGCTTGGCCTTGGACGCCAGCGGCAACCCGGTGGTGGCCTACTCAGATGGTGCCAATGGATACATGACCACGGTGATGCGCTGGGATGGCAGCAGTTGGAGTACCGTGGGGAGCCCCGGCTTTTCAGCGGGAATGGCTATATCCAACAGCCTGGCTTTGGACGCCAGCGGCAACCCGGTGGTAGCTTATCAGGATGTGGCAAATGGAAACAAGACCACGGTGATGCGCTGGGACGGCAGCAGTTGGAGTGCCGTGGGCAGCTCCGGCATTTCAGCGGGAGTGGCCTGGTCCCCAAGCTTGGCGCTTGACCCCAGCGGCAACCCGGTGGTGGCCTATCGCGATGGCGCCAATGGTCAGCGGACCACAGTGATGCGCTGGGACGGCACCAGCTGGATCACCATGGGTACGGCCGGATTCACCGGTGTGAACACCTCAAATAGTACGCGTTGGTTGCAGGTGGATGCGCACGGGCGCTTGGTGGTGGCCTACGCCAGCGGTTACATGTACGCTAAGCGCTACGGCCACACCATTACCACGGACGCCATTGCCGGTTCGCCCTTTTGCGCTGGCGCCTCGGTGAGCGTTCCATTCACGACTTTTGGTACCTTCAGCCTTGGCAACACCTTCACTGCAGAGTTGAGCGATGCCAGCGGCAGCTTCGCCAGCCCGGTGGTCATCGGCAGCCTGGTGAGCAACGTGAGCGGCACCATCGCCTGCATCATACCACCAGGTACGCCCGGTGGTACGGGCTACCGCATCCGGGTGGTGAGCAGCAACCCGGCGGTAACGGGCACTGACAATGGGAGCGGCCTCACGATCAATGCACCCAGCTTGTGGTATGCGGACAGTGACGGCGACGGCTACGGCGATCCGGCTGTGAGCGTGCTTGCCTGCGCTCAACCCGTGGCCCACGTGAGCAACTTCGGCGACTGCAACGATACCGACGTCAACCTCACCGTGATCGGTCTGCCTTGCGACGATGGCTCCGCGAGCACGGAGAACGATGTGGTCACAAGCCTCTGCACCTGCGAAGGCACGCCCCTTGGTGGTCCTTGTACCGAGAACGAAGTGACCCTGGACCTCAGCACGGATGCCGCATCGACCGAGACCACCTGGGACATCGTGTTGGATGGTACCAATGTTGTGGTATGCAACGGTGGCGGATACGGCCCCAATGGCAGTTTCACCGCGTCCTGCTGCCTGCCCGACGGTTGTTACGATCTGCGTGTGTTCGACAGCGGAGGTGATGGGATCGACCCGGGCGGATTCACGCTGCGCGATGCCAACGGTGATCGCATACTGGACAACGCCGGGAATGGAGCGTACTTCGGCTCTCAGAGCGAGGCCCCCTTCTCCTTCTGCGTGCCCATCGGCACCACCAGCTTCGATCCGTCGAGTTGTGATGTGTTGAATGCAACGCCCAACACGGTGTTGCATGTGACGCCGATCCCAGCGGTCACCTCGGTGTACAGTCCTGGCACGCCGTGGGCCAACGCCAATACAGGGTACCACTATTGGATCTTCAACCCACATGGTGGATACAATCGCCGCATCACCCTCACGCACGCCGTTCCGGGTAGTGGCTACCCACCGAGCACCCCGGTGGATCTGCGTTGTTCCTACCTCAAGCTGACCCAGATACAGTCCTTCCCGGTCCCACTGAACGTACCGTTGAATATCCGTGTGCGCACCTTGATCAATGGGGTGTACGGCGAGTTCGGCCCGGCCTGCAAATTGTTCCTGCCCACGCCCGCTTGTCCCGTCAGCCAGCTCACCACCGCCGCGGATCCTGTGGTCTCCTGCGGTGCCACGGGCCTCAGCCTTGGCGGTACCATCTGGGCGGACCAGGTGACCAGCGCCACCAACTACCAGTTCGAGTTCAGCCGCCCGAGCTACTTGCGCCGTATCACGTCATCCACTCGTTCGCAGGCGTTGAACTTCTACACCTATCCGCTGATGGACAACACCTGTTACAACGTGCGGGTGCGGGTGAGCTTCGACGGTGGCACCACCTTCTGTCCTTTCGGACCGTACTGCACCATCACACTCGGTACGGCGATCTGCGGCTTCGGGGCGATGCCTCCGATGGTCGAGGACGACAACTTCACGGATCTGGTGGTCATGGATGAACAGTTGACCTTATGGCCCAACCCCAGCGACGGATCACGGATCAACTTGGCGCTCACTGGATCTGCGCTCAGCGCAGGAACGGTACAGGTGGAATTGACCGATGGCTGCGGTAAGTTGGTGATCACCGAGGTCCTGCCTGCCCACGACGGGCAGTTCCGTACCAGCCTGGACCTGGATAGGGCCCTCGCTCCCGGCCTGTATCTGGTGAAGGTGCGTGCTGGAGACCAAATGCATACCCGTCGCTTGGTGATCCAATAGGGGCTGAACACGAGCTTGGAGCCCCGTTCACTCCAGTGGACGGGGCTCTGTGTTTCATGCTGCCATGAGCTGCTCGGGTATGAACGAGCGGTTCGGATAGACCTCCGTCACAGTACCAGTTGTGCCGCTCCTGATCCGGGCCCACTCTACCATTTTCTCATGGGCGGCAAGCAGACCACCGATGACACGTACATCCTGAAAGGCACCTTCACACCCAACGGCGGCCAGCAGCAGCAGGTGAACGTCGACAATTTCGAGACCTCGGACAAGAAAGGCAGCACGGCCATCAAGCATTTCCGCAAG
>JAFDZE010000092.1 GCA_018267155.1 Bacteroidota bacterium
GCGCTGGCCACCATGTCGTCGATCAGCCGGTGCTCGTAGGTGATACCGAGTTCCTTGAATTGGGCCGCGTAGTCCTTCTCGTAGATACCCTGGAAGATGTCCTTGAATCGCCCGTCGTACTTCTTCAGGATGGTATTCTTGCTGCTGAAGTACAGGGGCCATTTCTTCTGCAACGCCAGGTTGAAGCACGAGCGCGCGAAGCCCTCGATGCTCTCGTCGGTGTTGTACATGCTCAGGGCCACACCGTCGCCCTCGAAGTCATACACATTCCAACTGGTGGCGGGCGATCCATCGGCGGGCTGGAAGGTGAGTGTGAGCTTGCCCTTGCCCTTGATCACCGCATCGGTGGCGCGGTACTGATCGCCGAAGGCATGGCGGCCGATGACGATGGGCTGCGTCCAACCCGGTACCAGCCGCGGGATGTTCTTGATCACGATGGGCTCGCGGAAGACGGTCCCGTTGAGGATGTTGCGGATGGTGCCGTTGGGGCTCTTCCACATCTGCTTCAGGCCGAATTCCTTCACCCGTGCCTCGTCCGGCGTGATGGTGGCGCACTTGATGCCCACGTTGTGCTTCTTGATGGCGTTCGCCGCGTCCACCGTCACCTTGTCCTCGGTACGGTCGCGGTATTCGATGCCGAGATCGTAGTATTCGATGGGCACGTCCACGTACGGGAGGATCAGCTGGTCCTTGATCTGTTTCCAGATGATGCGCGTCATCTCATCGCCATCGAGTTCCACTACGGGCTTCGCTACCTTGATCTTGGACATGCGTTGAACGCCGTAGCCCGGCGTAGGCGTTTAGGGCTTGGTTTGGTGGCGCGAAAGTATCTGCGGATGCGTCGTGGGGCCCAAGGATCGGTTATCCCCGACCTCATTCGATCCCGATTCCCACGACCCACTCGGCCTTGCCATTCTTGTAGAACTCCCTTCGGGTGATGTCGCCCTTCCTGTCGTAGTAGATGAACTCTCCGTCCGGAAATCCCTTGCTATAGCTGCCCTTGTACATCACTTTGCCAGCAGAGTTGAACGCGGTGAATGCCCCATGGGGTCTCCCATTGACGCAGCTCACCGTGGCATTGCCGGACCTCAACGGGAAGACGGTAGTGTATTCGCCCTGGCAGAGCGCACCGGTCGAGTCCCGTAGGATACGTTCCCCGAAGAACGTGCCGTTCCGGTATGAGCCGGTCCACTCAACCTTTCCGTTCGGATGGAACGACTCCGATGGTCCATGGGTTCTCCCTTTGCGGTTCGTCCTTTTCAAAAGGACGCTGCCGTTGGGGTAATAGAAAATGTCCGATCCGTGCCTTTTCCCCTTGCGGTACTCCGTGACCCGTGTTTTCCGACCAAGCGAGTCAAAGAAGATCACCGGCCCGTCCAGCTTGTTCTTCAGATACGATGCCTGATACAGGAACACACCGTTCGAGTCGTAATAGGCGACCGGGTTCACCGGCTTCCCGCGGTCATCGCGTTGAAAGACGCCGTACTGGCCGCTCCTGATCCGAAGGGTGTCCGTTGGTTGTGCGAACAGGAGTTGAGCTGCGAGCAGGACGCAAAGGCTCACCAGGGCTTTCATCTTCAACGAGAGCTTCGCTTTCAATGGAGGCCCTCCCGATAGGGTCCGGACATCGGACCTAAGCTACCCAAGATCCAGATCCAATGCCTCCCGCAGCTTCAATAACGTGGGGTTCTTCTCGGCCAGCAGGTCAAAACGGTCCTTCACGGTGTAGCGCGGGCGCAGGTTCGTGATCACCTCCTTGGTCACTTGCAGGTCCAGGATGGGGTCGGCCAGTTCGCGGCGCAAGTGACCCAACAAGGTGGGTTTCTCCTCGCGCATGTACCTTTCCTGTACCTCGTTCACGATGGCGAAACTCAAGGCACTCAGGCCGGTGATCACCGGTTCGCGGGCGGTTAGCGTCGCGTGCAGGCTGTTCTTGCCTTCGCGTTTGCGGGCCAGCGCGTAGTCGTTCCACACACGGGTGAGCAGGCTGGCGTTCACCGCCTTGGGCTGGATGGACGGATCGGCGGCCGGTTCGATCCCCGGTGTATCGGCCGGTGCGGCTTCCGGGGCGGCCGTTCTGCCCAGTTCCTGTTTGATGGAGATGGTTCCTGCCAGGCGGCGCACGGGAGCGGGGCCGCTTGCCCTTGCAGGTGCTACCGGATCGGGCCCAACTACCGCGGCTGGTCCAACGGGCACGGATCCGGCCGGCGAACCTTCAGAGGAAGTGGGAATGGTCGGGTTCGTACCTGGCGGACGAATACTCGGTGCGGCGGTGCTTACGTCAGGCTTTTTTTTTTCCAGGCTGGCCCCAGGCCGGTCCTGCGCACCCTGGGCTGCTGGAGCGGACAACTGGATCAGCACCAACTCCACCAACAAGCGGGGCTCCTTGCTGTTCTTGTACAAAGTATCGATCTGCCCCAAGCGTTCGAGACCACGCACGAGGAGGTCGCGGGACACGGCTTGCGCTTGCGTGGCGTACCGACCAGCCACATCCGAGCTCACCTCCAACAGGGGAATGGTCCGCGCATCCTGTGAAACAAGCAGGTCGCGGAAATGCCTGGCCAGGCCCGCTACGAAGAGGTGCCCGTCGAAGCCCTGGAACAGTACTTCGTTGTAGGCCACCAGTGCCGCGGCCGTATCATTCCTCAGCAGGTGATCGGTGATGGCGAAGTAGTGCTCATGGTCCAGCACGTTCAGATTTTTCACCACGTCCTGGTATGTGAGCCGCTCGCCCGCGAAGCTCACCAGTTGATCGAAGATGCTGAGCGCGTCGCGCATGCCGCCGTCCGCCTTCTGCGCAATGGTGTGCAGGGCCTGCTCTTCGACCTGGATGCCCTCTTTTTCGGCGATCGTGCCCAACTGCTTGGCGATGTCCGCCACGGTGATGCGCCGGAAATCGAACACCTGGCAACGGCTCAGGATGGTGGGCAGGATCTTGTGCTTCTCGGTGGTGGCCAGGATGAAGATGGCGTAGGAGGGAGGCTCCTCCAGCGTCTTCAGGAAGGCATTGAAGGCTGCCGGGCTCAGCATATGCACCTCGTCGATGATGTACACCTTCTTGCTGCCCACCTGTGGAGCGATCTGTACCTGCTGGATCAGGTTGCGGATGTCGTCCACGCTGTTGTTGCTCGCAGCGTCCAGCTCGAAGATGTTCAGGCTGTGGCCTTCGTCGAAGGTGACGCAGGGAGCGCATTTCCCGCAGGGCACCAGATCGGTACCCAAGCTCTCGCAGTTGATCGTGCGCGCCAGAATGCGGGCGCAGGTGGTCTTGCCCACGCCGCGCGGACCGGTGAACAGGAAGGCCGAGGCCAGGTGGTTGTTCCGAATGGCGTTCTTGAGCGTGCCCGTGACATGCTCCTGGCCCACCACGGTCTCGAACAACGCGGGGCGGTACTTGCGGGCGCTGACAATGAATTTCTCCATGCTTCGACAGGCGCAGCCTCGGCGGAGGTCACGCTCAGGGCGCCGAAGGTAACCGGGCTGGCACCACCATCCGGCTGAGATCTCAACATCTGTGAATTAGCGGTCCGCGTGCGATCAGGCGGCCGATGGCGGTGTACGCGCAAGGATCCCGAGGCTTCCCCGGTGGCACCCTGGCCTCGCTCCCGGTACGGATGACTTTCGGCCACGGTGCATCCCCGGGTCCTGGGTGGTACAAGCCAACTATCGCCGATCGTTCCTCCACGATCGCGACTATCGGGATGTTCCCGGCCGCAATACCCTGAAGAACTCCCGATCGAAGATGCCGAAATACTCCTTTGCAGAATAATCCTCGAACGCCGGAATGTAAAAACCGATCGTCTTGCGCTCGCGCTCGTTGTACGACCCCAGATAGGCCATTTTCGCCTCGGCTTCGGAGACGATGTTGACCTGCACGTCGGGTATCGGCATCCCCTCCACCCGGTAGATCCGTTTGGCCCGCTCCCATCCGCCTCCCTCGAAGCCCCATTTCTTCATGCGCTCATCGTGCCGTGCCATGATCCGCTCCATCATGCTTCGCGTGTACACGCTCTGGTAGATGTATTGCGGATGTATCGAGTCCGCTTCGGCCAGATCGCGGACCAGCTGACTGATGAGAACATGGTCGGGATGACCGTATCCACCAATATCGTTGTCCAGACTGAAAACCACGGTAGGGTCGAACTCATTCACCCGCCGGATCATCTCAGCTTCCACCAAGGGCCGGTTGAACACCTTGTCAAAGTCGGCCTTGGGAATGGCCTCGTGCGCGATGGTGGAGTCCGTCAGGTCATTCCGGTAGGTTTCCTGGCCGAAGCCATAGAAGCTGACCTGATCCAGAATGGCCTCACAAGCCCGGCGGTGCGCCTGGTTCCTCTCCTCGGCCAAGGGGAAACTCAGCACCTGGATCTCCCAGCCCTGCCTGTTCAGCTTGGAAATGGTTCCGGACATGGTACACATGTCATCATCATGCGCGATGAGGATCATGGCTTTCTTCACGGCGATCGTGCTCAAGGTCGGATCTTCCGGATAGGACTCTGTGGCCGCGTATTCGCGGACGGATTCCCGGCAGGATAAGCAGGCGACCGTCAGGAGGAACGGAATGATCAATGTTCGCAAGCCTCCCCGGTTCCCGGCCCGGTCATTCTTGGACGCATTCATGTGTAAGCTTTGCCAATGTTAGGCCATTCATTTCTGGATGCGACGGATCTTCCCGACCGGATGTTCAGGAAATCGCCGTGACCGGTCCGGGGCGGTACTTGCGGGCGCCGCTACTCCTTGGAGCGCGGGGCGGAGGCCGTGCCGTTCAGCCAGTTGGCCGCCATTGCAGCCCCGATCGCTTGACCATAGGGGATTTCAACTACATTCGCGCCCCCAATAACCGAACGGCACAATGACCAACCGGTACGAGACCGTCTTCATTTTGACTCCCGTTTTGTCTGAGGATCAGACAAAGGAGACGGTAACCAAGTTCAAAGACCTTGTGAAAAAAGGCCGTGGAAAGATCCGCCACGAAGAGAGCTGGGGGATGCGCAAGCTCGCGTATCCCATCCAGAAGAAGTCCTCGGGCTTCTACCACCTGATCGAGTTTGATGGCGATCCCGCGTTCATCGACAAGCTCGAGACCGAATACCGCCGTGACGAACGCGTGATCCGCTTCCTCACCGTGGCCATGGACAAGCACCACATCGAGTTCGCCGAGAAGCGCCGCGACCGCAGGTCCGGTGCCGCCGACGGAGCTGCGGAGGCCGGTGACAAGCCCGCCCGCGCACCCCGCCGCAAGAAGGAGAACGTGGACAACGCCTGAACAACCCGACGGTCATGAGCGAAACGACGAACACCGCCGCCCCAGCGGCCCCCGCACCCGCCACCGGTGGAGGTGCCAACAACGAGATCCGCTACCTCACGCCGATCTCCATCGAGACCACCAAGGAGAAGTACTGCCGCTTCAAGAAGTTCGGCATCAAGTACATCGATTACAAGGACGCTGACTTCCTGCTGCGCTTCGTGAACGAACAGGGCAAGATCCTGCCCCGCCGCCTCACCGGCACCAGCCAGAAGTACCAGAAGAAGGTGTCCCAGGCCGTGAAGCGCAGCCGCCACCTGGCGCTGATGCCTTACGTGGCCGATATGATGAAGTAACCCTCCACATCCCTACGACCATGGAAGTCATCCTGAGAAAAGACGTGGAGAACCTGGGCTACGCCAACGACGTGGTGAAGGTGCGCGACGGATACGCCCGCAACTTCCTGCTGCCCCGCGGCCTGGCCGTGAGCGCCACCGAAAGCGAGCGCAAGCAACTGGCTGAAACGCTGAAGCAGCGCGCCCACAAGGAAGCCAAGGTGAAAGCTGAAGCCGAGAAGCACGCCAACGCCCTCGCCGACAAGACGATCAAGATCGGCGCGAAAGTGGGCGAGAAGGGCAAGATCTTCGGCAGCGTGAACACCATCATGCTCGCCGATGCCTTCAAGCTGCTGGGCGTGGAGATCGACCGCAAGCACATCAAGCTGAAGGGCGATGCCATCAAGACCACAGGCACCTACGAGGCCGAGGTCACTTTCCACCGCGACGTGGTCAAGCAGATCGCGTTCGAGGTGGTGGAGGAGTGATCGCCAATGAACGGAACAGGAGAAGGGGGCCGCAAGGCCCCTTTTTCGTTGGGCAATGCGGATCCAAGTGATGTGGTGTTGACCGCCTCTTTGCGGCTTCAGACATCTTCGGTCTCAGTGCGCCACCGCCACGAAGAGCGCCCGCCCATCCTGCATCCGGAAACGGTAGTGCCCGTTCTCCAATGCGCCCAGGTCGATCAGCAGCGGTGCCCGTCCACCGGGGCCATGCAGCACCACGCGGCCGCAGGCATCCAGCAGGTCCCATGCTGGCAACGGAACGGACGGATCCCCGCTGATGGTGATCGATCCTCCCGTGGGTACCGGCCAGGCGTTCAAGATGCTTCGGGCCCGCTCCTCCATGCCGACCACGGTGAAGGGCCCCGAAAGCACCGAGCAACTGTCCCCGTAGTCCACGAACACCGTGTACGCGCCCGGACCCACCGGGAACGTGCACTGTTCGATCCCCGCGATCGGCTGGCCGTTGAAGTACCACTGCGCACTGATGCCCTCCGGCTCGGGGCAGAGCAGGTCGCCGGATTGAACGATGACCGGTTGCACGTTGGGATGGAACTCCATCACGATCGCTACGCCCGCATCCTGGATGTAGTTCGGGCAGGTCGCTGGCGCGCCATGTACGCTGTAGCTGCCCGAGGTGCTCACGCCCAAGGCGGTGCCAACGGCGCCAACGATGGGCTCCCCGGCGGAGTACCATTGAACGTTCGTATCGTATGGCGCATCCAGTACCAGGATCGGCGCATCGCCCTGGCAATAGATCTGCTCGCCCTCATCGCCGATCAGGTTCGGGGTGTCGCCCGCCTGGCTGATCGTTGGGGGCGGGAACACGTACCCGTCCACCAGTACGCTGTCCGAGAAACCGAAGCAGGTATCATTCGCGGCCCGCACCTTGAACCATGCCCCTGCGTCATCGGCCGAGGTAACGGGAAGCGTTTGCGCCGTGGCCCCCGGGATCTCCGCCCCGTTCTTGTACCATTGGTAGCTGTCGAAGGTGCCTGTTGAAAGCTGGTCCGCGCTGTTGGGGCACAGCACGAGCGCTTCGGGCGACACCACAGGCACGATCGTGCAGGCATCCGGTAGGCAACGGGCCACCAGCATGCTGGAAGGGTTACCACTCTCGTACCCGCACAGCACGATCCTTCCGTCCGGTTGCAAAGCCTCATCCCAAGCTATTTGTGCATCGGTCAGCGTACCGCTCGAGAGCAGCCATTGGGCGTTGAAGTCCGCATCCGGACTCCCGTCCGCATTGAAGCGGGACAACAGCACATGGTGTGACATGTCATTGAACGTACCCGTCGTGCCGCACAATACCAGTTGACCGTTGGGTTGTACGGCGATGTCCTCGTAAGTGTCGAAAATGTTGTAGTTCAACGTGGAGATGCCCGATCCGTTGAATGCCGCGTCGATCGTGCCATTGCCATGGAACTTGGCCACATACCCATCACGCTGTCCGGGTTCCACATCCAGGAATCCGCCCACCAGGATCGCATCACCAACCACCGCCACGCCGCGCGCCCAGGAGTTCTCAACGCCATCGATCGGCAGGAACTGACCATTGGTACCGAAGTCGCTGTCGAACGCACCGGTACTGTCCACTTTCACCATTAGCGATCGATAGGCTCCGGTCAGAACAGTGGAGCCGACAGCGATCACACTGCCGTCCGGCATCAGGGTCACATCCTGGAATTCGTCGTCGGATGGCCAATTGGTGAGTACGATGATGCCATCGTCGTTGAAGCTCGGGTCCAAGCTCCCGTCCTCGTTGTACCGGAGCAGCACGCTGTTGTAGTACTGCGTGGAGTCCTTCATGTACCCGGACACCACGATCCGCCCGTCGGGCTGCACAGCAAGGTTGCTCGCTGTGAAGGGCCGCTCGTTGAGGGTGGTCTGAACGATCCCGCCATTCCCGAAGGTGCCGTCCATGTCGCCGGTCGGGGTCAGCTTCGCCAGCATCACCGCATGGAGCGTGTCTCCCGGGAATACGACTCCCACCACCAGCAGGCTCCCATCCGCAAGGGCGGTGATCGCGCGCACCCACGTCTGGTCCTCAGCATCGATGATACGGATGCCTCCTGCCCCGAAACTGGTATCCAAGTTGCCATCCTGATGCAGATGCGCTACAAAACCGGTCGGGTTGCTGATACCAGCGTGCCCGGCCACCAGCATACTGTTGTCAGGCAACGTTGCCACGGCCCAACCATTGTTGCCGTACAGGTCCGGATGCAGCCGGACAACACCTCCCGTCCCGAAGGAAGGATCCAGCACACCAGGTTGTGCCTGGAGGGCAGAGGCGAGGAAGAGCGGACCGAGGATGAACAGGCAGCGCATGGGTCCGGTATTTGAACATGTGAATGTAACTGAAGTTCGTGGACGGCGATCGCTTCTCTTTGGGCACCGCTACCCATGCCACGCATCGCACACTTCTCCCTCTTCCGCCTCCGTGTTCCGCTGAAGAAACCCTTCGTCACCTCGCTCGGCCCCAGCTTCGAGGCCGACAATGTGGTGGTGATCATCAGAACGGACGATGGCCTCACCGGCTTCGGCGAGTGCAACCCCTTCTGGACGATCAACGGTGAAACGGCCGAGACCGCCCTCGCGGTGGGTGCGCACCTGGCCAAGGCGCTCATCGGTCACGAAGCAACCGACATCGAAGGGGTGTATACAGTGATGGACCGGCTCATCTTCGGGAACAACAGCATCAAGAGCGCTTTCGATATCGCTTTGCACGACATCAGCGCACAAGCCGCTGATCTGCCGCTCTGGAAGTTCCTCGGTGGCAAGGATCGCTCGGATCTCTTCACCGACTACACCGTGAGCATCGGCGATCCGGAGCAGATGGCCGCCGATGCGGAGGACATCGTGAACGAAGGCTTCCCTGTTATCAAGGTGAAGCTCGGCGGGGCCCGCCCCGGTCAACGAAACGGGGATGGCGATCTGGACATCAGGAGGATCCGCACCATCCGATCAAGGATCGCATCGATCCCCTTGCGCATCGATGCCAATCAGGGTTGGGACCCCGATACGGCCATCCGCGTACTCAACGCCCTCGGCGACCAGGGCATCCAGCATTGCGAGGAGCCGATCCCCCGATGGCAGTACATGGAGTTGCGCCGGGTGCAGGAGGCTTCACCGATCCCGATCATGGCCGATGAGAGTTGCTGCGATCACCACGACGCTCAACGACTGATCGAACTTGGATCCTGCCAGCGCTTCAACATCAAGCTGGGCAAGAGCGGGGGTTTGTTCAAGGCACGGAAGATCATCGCCCTGGCGGAAGCGGCCGGGATGGAGGTGCAGATCGGCGGCTTTCTCGAATCGCGCCTGGCTTGGAGCACCGCCGCTGCTCTGGCCACCACCAGCCCCTGTGCGAAGTACTTCGACATGGATACGCCCCTGATGTTCCGGGACGATCCGGTGGAAGGTGGGCTCGCCTACGGTGCGAACGGCGCGATCACGCTACCGCAAGGGATCGGGATCGGCGCTTCGATCAAGGAGCGGTATCGATCCGGAACGCAGGGTATTGAGGTGGGGTGATGTTCGTGTTGCCCTCTGGATCGATCCCGCATTGGCACCTGGCGGTCGCGGACCGGCAACAGGACCGGCCAGTAGCATGCGGTTGCTACGCAGGGAGGCGCCAAAAGCGCCCACCTCGTATGGTTCGCGCTACAAGCGCGGACCGGCAACCGTGTCGAACGCGGACCCGGCTGGACTTTTCCCGCATCGTATTTTCGCCTCCCATGAGCCAGATCTTCGACCTCGACATGATCAAAGCGGTGTACAGCCGCTTCCCCGCACGCATCGCCGCCGCCCGCAAGGCCGTGGGCAAGCCGCTCACCCTCACCGAGAAGATCCTCTACGCCCATCTGTGGGACGGCGAGGCCAAGCAGGCGTTCGGCCGCGGCAAGGATTATGTCGATTTCGCACCCGACCGCGTGACCATGCAGGACGCCACCGCCCAAATGGCCCTGCTGCAGTTCAGCACCACCGGCCGTGCCAAGGTGGCCGTGCCCAGCACCGTACACTGCGACCACCTCATCCAGGCCCGGGTGGGAGCGAAGCAGGACCTGCAGGATGCGCTCAACAAGAGCAACGAGGTGTTCAACTTCCTGGAGAGCATCAGCAACAAGTACGGCATCGGCTTCTGGAAGCCCGGCGCGGGCATCATCCACCAGGTGATGCTGGAGAACTACGCCTTCCCCGGCGGCATGATGATCGGTACCGACAGCCATACGGTGAACGCCGGCGGCCTGGGCATGGTGGCCATCGGCGTGGGCGGTGCCGATGCCTGCGACGTGATGAGCGGCCTGCCCTGGGAGCTCAAGTTCCCCAAGCTCATAGGCGTGAAGCTCACCGGCAAGCTCAACGGCTGGACCGCCCCCAAGGACGTGATCCTGAAGGTGGCCGGCATCCTCACCGTGAAAGGCGGAACGGGCGCCATTGTGGAATACTTTGGTGATGGCGCCGTGAGCATGAGCTGCACGGGCAAAGGCACCATCTGCAACATGGGCGCCGAGATCGGAGCCACCACCAGCACTTTCGGCTACGACGACAGCATGCGCCGCTACCTGAAGGCCACCGGCCGCACCGAGGTGGCCGCCCTGGCCGATGGCATTGCGGAACACCTCACCGGCGATCCCGAGGTGTACGCCGATCCCACCAAGTACTTCGACCAGGTGATCGAGATCGACCTGAACACCCTGAGTCCGCACCTCAACGGCCCCTTCACCCCCGACCTGGCCACGCCCGTGAGCGAGATGAAGGAGAAGGCGGCGAAGAACGACTGGCCGGTGGACATCGAATGGGCGCTGATCGGTTCCTGCACCAACAGCAGCTACGAGGACATCAGCCGCGCCGCGAGCATCGTGGCCGATGCGGCGAAGAAGGGCGTGAAGTCGAAGTCGCACTTGGGCATCAACCCCGGCTCCGAGCAGGTGCGTTACACCATCGAACGCGATGGCTTCATCGAGACCTTCGAGAAGAGTGGCGCCACCATCTTCACCAACGCCTGCGGCCCCTGCATCGGCCAGTGGGCGCGCGAGGGGGCCGACAAACAGGAGAAGAACTCCATCGTCCACTCCTTCAACCGCAACTTCGCCAAGCGCGCCGACGGCAACCCGAACACCCACGCCTTCGTGGCCTCGCCCGAAATGGTGGCGGCCATCGCCATCAGCGGCAAACTTACCTTCGATCCGGTACACGACACGTTGACCAACGACAAGGGTGAGCAGGTGAAGCTGGCCGAACCGACAGGCTGGGAACTGCCCCCCAAAGGCTTCGCCGTGGAAGACGCCGGCTACCAGGCACCCGCCGCCGACGGCAGCAAGGTGAACGTGGCGGTGAAGCCCGACAGCCAGCGCCTGCAACTGCTCGAGCCCTTCCCCGCATGGAACGGCAAGAACATCACCGGTGCCGTGCTGCTCATCAAAGCCAAAGGGAAGTGTACCACCGACCACATCAGCATGGCCGGCCCCTGGTTGCGCTACCGGGGCCACTTGGACAACATCAGCAACAACACGCTCATCGGTGCCATCAATGCCTTCAACGGCGAGGCCGACAAGGTGAAGAACCAGCTGACGGGTGAATACGGCGCCGTGCCCGCAACGCAACGCGCGTACAAGGCCGCCGGGGTCACCAGCATCGTGGTGGGCGACCAGAACTACGGCGAAGGCAGCAGCCGCGAACACGCCGCCATGCAACCGCGCCACTTGGGTGTGGCCGCCGTGCTCGTGAAGAGCTTCGCCCGCATCCACGAGACCAACCTGAAGAAGCAAGGGATGCTCGCCCTCACCTTCAGCAACGAGGCCGACTACGAAAAGATCCAGGAGGACGACCGCATCGACTTCACGGACCTCACGGCCTTCGCGCCCGGCAAGCCGCTCACTATGGTGCTCAACCACAAGGACGGGTCGAAGGACACCATCCAGGTGAACCACACCTACAACGACCAGCAGATCGAGTGGTTCAAGGCGGGCAGTGCGCTCAATCTGATCCGATCGCAGCAGTAGTACGGGGCCGGACGGGTCGGCTGGGTAGCGTACCGGTGACCGAGCGCACCCGGACGGTCGAACCGTCGCTCTCCCGAATTATGGGGAGGCGTGCGCCCGGTTCAGCCGAGGATCGTTAGGTTTGCCAGTATCTGAACTGAACGACCATCATGCGAACACAGCTACGTTCCTTCCTGTTCCTCGCCTCCCTGGCAGGAGCTACCGCAGTTTCCGCCCAGATCGCCGTTGGTGGCCGGGTGGGCGCCAACTATGCCATCGAATCCATGCGCATACAACCCGACCCGAAGGATCCGCCCACCAACCCCAAGGGGCTGGGCATGGTCTTCGGCGCCTATGTGGAGATCCCGTTCTCGGACATGGTCGGTCTGCGACCGGAGCTGGGTTTCTCCTTCCGCCGCATCAAGATGGAGGCCACGCAGAACAAGGACTACAACAATGAACAAGTGATCATGAACACGGATCAGGGCCAGCAACAGGGGGCACTCACCGCGAAAGAGGAACAGAAGTCGGTCACGGACCAGCGCCTGCAGTACTTCCAGATCAACGTGCCGATCATGATCACGCCGGCCGAGGGTTTCCGCTTCATGGTGGGCCCCTCGTTCAACTTCCTCATGGGCGGCAAGCAGACCACCGATGACACGTACACCCTGAAAGGCACCTTCACACCCAACGGCGGCCAGCAGCAGCAGGTGAACGTCGACAATTTCGAGACCTCGGACAAGAAAGGCAGTACGGCCATCAAGCATTTCCGCAAG
>JAFDZE010000093.1:0-13741 GCA_018267155.1 Bacteroidota bacterium
GCGAACGCGATGAGCCCGTAGCGGCTGACCCGGCCATACGTGGGCTTGAATCCGTACAAACCGCAAAAGGAGGCCGGCTGGCGCACCGAACCACCGGTCTCGCTGCCCAGAGCGATGTTGCAGATGCCCGCCGCCACACTGGCTGCTGCGCCTCCGCTGCTTCCCCCGGGCACCCTGCTGGGGTCGAGCGGATTGCCCACGTTGCCATAGGCGCTGTTCTCGTTGCTGCTGCCCNNCCATGGCGAACTCGTCGCAGTTGGTGCGCCCGATGATCACGGCATCGGCGGCCAAAAGGCGCTCCGTGACGGTGGCGCTGTACGGGCTCACGTAGCCTTCGAGGATCCGCGAGGATGCCGAGACATGATGGCCTTTGTAGCAGATGTTGTCCTTCAAGCTGACGAGGGCCCCCGCGAGTTCCCCGGCGGTACCGGCCGCGCGCTTGGCATCCACCTCAGCGGCCTTGGCCAGGGCACTCTCATCGAACAACTCCAGAAAGATGTTCAGGTGCGCCACTGAACGGGCGCGTTCCAGTGCCGCACGTGTGAGCTCGACAACCGTGGTGGTGCCTGCGACCAATGCCTCTTGGGCCGTGCGCAGGGTGAACGGAGGGGGCATGCCGCTCGTTCGGCGCCTACTTGGCGTCCGTTGGCTCGTTGCCGTCCTTGGCGTCCTTGAACTCCTTCATGCCGCGGCCCAAGCCACGCATCAATTCGGGGATCTTTTTACCACCGAAGATCAGCAGGATCACCGCGATGATGAGGACGATCTCCCAAGTGCCGAGTTTGCCCATTTGATCGCGCCCGACCGGACAGGGGCCGTTCGCGGGGCGAAGGTAACGGCTTCAGCGCCGCATCAGTCCCGATAGATCCATTGCCCGGGGTCCACTTTCACCAGGTCGCCGGCCGCGGTGATCTTCCAGATCTCGATATGGGCCGTGGAGCCGTCCTCGTTGGTGAGCACCGTGCCCACCGTCTGCTTGGTGTCCACTTTCTGGCCTTTGGATACGCTGGATTCGCGCAGGTTGCTGTACACGGTACGGTAGGCGCCATGGCTGATCACCACCGCCTTGCCCGCCCCGGGGATCACGATCACACTGCTCACTTCGCCCCGGAAAATGGCGCGCACCGGCGCACCTTTTTCGCAGGTGATATCGATGCCGTTGTTGTAGGTCTTGACCCCCCTGAGTACCGGATGATCGTGCTCGCCATACCCCTCGGTGATGGTGCCCTTGGCCACGGGCCACGGCAGCTTGCCCTTGTTCTTTTCGAAATCACTGCCCAATTCGCGCGCTTCCGGGGTCAGGGACAGCTCCAGTTTGCCCGAAGAGGCGGCGCCCCCGCTGGTGGTACCCCCCTTGGCCGGTTTCGCGCTTTTTCGCACCTCGGCCTCGATGGCCCGCTTGATCTCGATCGCGATCCGCTCCCGCCGGGACTTTTGTTCGCGCAGCGTTCCTCGCAACTTGTCCTCTTGCCGCCGCAGTCCACTCAGTGTGCTTTCGTGGGCGCCGCGATCCGCTGAAAGCTTTTCCCGCTCGCTCACCTGCTCATTCAAGAGGCTCACCTTCTCGGTGCGACGGTTCTTGAGGTCGTCGGCCCTACGCTCCAAGCTTGCTTGGGTGTCCGTGATCAGTGCGGCCTGCTGGCGGCGCCGGTCGGCCAGTTGGTCCAGGTAGCGGCTCCGCTGGAAAGCCTGTGTGAAACTGCGGGCGGCGAAGAGATAACTCAGGCGGTCGTACGTGTCCCGGTTCATGTAGGCGTACTGCAGCATACGCGCATACTCTTCCTTCAGCCGGGCGAGGTCGGAACCCAGGGCCTCGATGAGCTCTTCGGTCTCGCCGATCTCCTTGTCCAAGAGGAACACCTCGCTGTTCATCGTGCCGATCAGTTCCTGCCGCTGACGGATCTGGGCTTGCAGCAGTTCCAGTTGGCGTTGCGTGGCGCGTTGTTCTTTCTCCCCGGCGGAGATCAGGGCGCTGGTGGTTTTGATCTGTTTGTCCAGCTGGTCGCGCTTCATTTCCAGATCCTTGCGCGATTGGGCCGTTGCCGTCCATGTGAGCAAAAGCGACAAGAACCACAGCGTCGTTCTCGAACTGGAGCGGTGGCACAACGCGCGATCCGTGGCCCGGAGCGCCTCACTCCATGGGCTTGAACTTCTCCGGGATCCTGAAGTTGAGTTGGAGTGGGCCATCAAGGCTGATCCGGTCGAGTTCGAGGACGGCTTCGGCATGCCGCGTGGGGTCGGACAAAGAAATGGCGACACGCGTGGGAAGCGAGTGGCTATTCACGGGTGTTCTTGCTGAATAACGCACGTCGGCTTGTTGATCGTGCGCGAGGTCGCTGATGAGCACGCGGGTCACCAGGAATGAATCGGGCTCCAGCCAGTATTTGACCACGAATGCGTCCTTTTTCTCCGCACGTCGCAGGGTGCGTTCGAGGCGACGTTCGCTGATGTCGTGACCGCGTGGGATGGTGTCGCCCTCGGCCAGATCCTCCGCAGCTCGCCGGAAGCGCCGTTTTTCACGACTGGTGAGGGTGTATTGGCCATCCTCCCGATCGCTCCTGTATCTATCGGTCGGGTCGAAGGCAATGGGCTGGCCCAGGAGGGCCTGCTGCAGCAGGGAGAGGTCGGGAGCGAGGCCGAAGCGCTTCTTCGCCATGGCCGTATCGCCCGTCCAATAGGTGTCGTGGAACTTGTCCATCACCTTCAACGAGTCGGGGGTCAGGAGCACGCGGGCCAGTTCGATGCCGAGCACCGGAACGATACTGACCCATGCGGCGCTGTCCATCACGCAGCGGATATGGGCCTTGAAACTCCTGGTCCCGGAACTGTCCGAGACCTCGGCCGAGCTTTTCGCACTGTAATACCGCACATCGGTGATGCGTGCCGCGGAGAGGTGCTCCATCATTTTTTCCGCTCCGCGCGGGGGCAGGTCCCCACGGAAGGGGAGCACCCTGCGGATGGGCTTGCAGGCTGCGAGGAGCAAGAGGCATCCCATTCCGATGGCCCCCGCCGCACGCATCATTCGATGTACCGGCCTTCGGTGATCTTTCTTCCGACCAGCTCGCTGGCGTCGCCGATCCCCTGGGCCTTGCGCCACTGGGTCAGCGCCCCCTCGGCGTCGCCAAGCTTGAAGAGGATGTCGCCGTAATGCTCCACCAGCACGCCTTCGGTATCGCCCCCGGCCGCGAGGGCTTTTTCCTGCCATGTGCGGGCATCGGCGAATTTGCCCTGCTTGAACAGGATCCACGCATAGGTGTCCAGGTAGGTGGCGGTGCCCGGCACCAGGTCGTTGCACCGGCGGCTCATCTTCTCCGCCTTGTCCAACTGCTCCCCGCGCTCGCTCAGGTAATAGGCGTAGTTGTTGAGAACGGTGGCATCGTCGCCGTCGATCGAGAGGGCCCGGTCGTACGCCTCATCGCTTTTGCTGAACTCGCGTGCGGCATTGTACGCGTCGCCCAGTGCGCTCCAGAACTGTCCTTCGAGCGGCTTGTTGTCCACCACGAGGTCCCGGCCGGTGACGAGCGCCTCGATGGCCTCATCGTATCGCTTGAGCCCGCTGGCGGCAATGCCTTTGTACAGGTAGAACTCCGGTTGTGCGGGAAAGAGCTCGATGGCCCGCTGGGCATGCTCGTTCATGGATCTTTGGTCGTTCAAGCGGGCGTCCAGCTGCACGAGGGCCGACCAGATGGGATAGCGGTCCGGATCGAATTCGGCCGCCTTGGCAAAGGCATCGCGCGCGCCAGGTATATTCCCTTCGCGTGAGTAGAAATCACCCTCGATGCTCCAGGGCTTCCCGCTCTGGGGGTGGGCCTTCTTGAGTTCGTCGATGAGGCCATGGCATTGCCGGGCGAGATCCTCCGGCAATTTGCCGTCCTGTCCCCCGGACTCGTAAAATCCGAGCAGCAGGTGCATCTTGGGATCGATGTCCAGGTCGGGGTCGCCGAACGCTTCCTTGAGATGCGCGAAACCCTCTTCGATGCGGTTATGATCGTAGTAGAACTGCGCCAGTGAGATGCGCGTCATGCTGTCGTCCGGGTCCAGTTCCAGGGCTTTCTTGTACAGCGCCTCGGCCTTGGTGCTGTCGCCCATGGAGTCGTACACCTCGGCCAGCATGCCGTAGTACTGGGTCTGACCCGGCTGCTCCTTGATCGCCTTGTCCAAGAGGTCGCGGGCGGCGGCCGTCTCGCCGGCATTCGCGAGCATGTCGTACTCGCGCATCACCAGTTCCTCGTTGCTTCCGATGCGCTTCTCCAGGTCGCGGAAGACCTGCCTCGCCTCGCCGATCCGTTTCTGCTCGGCCAGTGTGTTGGCCAGCCCGAAGTACACCTCATAGCGATCGGGCCACTTGGCCAGGAGGTCCTGGTAGGTTCTGGATGCCCCCGCCAGGTCATTCTCCTGCAACTGCAGATCGGCCACCAGGAAGCGGTACCATATATTTTCCTTGTCGGTGGCCACGGCGCGCTTCGCCATGGCCATGGCCGGCGCTGCGGCCTGGGCCTGGTTGTACAGCTTGCCCAGTTCGAACATGCTGGCCGCATTCCGCGGATCCTCCTTGAGGGTGGCTTCGTAGAGCTGGATGGCCTTGGGCAACTCACCCCGGAGCCGGGCCTGATTGGCCTCCATGAAGAGCCGCATCACCAATGCGCGCTTGCTCTTGAAGGAAGCATCCTGCGCGGTCCCGACCCCATCGGTCGCCCGCGGCGCCTCGGCCACGGGTTTTGCACCACCGCAGGCCAGCAGAACAGCCAGCAACGGAACGAACAGGGTGGGGGTGGGGCGCATCGGGTACAAAGATCATCCGATCGTGGCGTCGTCGCTGAGGCTGAGGTCCAGAACCCGGCCCTTCACCATGGCGCGTTGCCCGATCATGCTGTTGGCGACCACCGCATCCTGTACACGCGAATCACCGCGGAGGATCGAATCGCGCACCACGCTGTTGGTGACCACCGTGCCCTGCTCGATGCTCACGTTCGGTCCTACCACGCTGTTCACAAGGGTCACGTTCTCCCCGATGAAGCAGGGCGGGACCATCACGCTGTTCTCCAACTTCAACGTGGCGCTTACCAGGTCCTTGCTCCCGTTGAGGAAGCCGAGTACACGGCTGTTGGTGTCCACCATGGCGTTCTTGTTGCCGCAGTCCATCCACACGTCCACACTGCCGGCCTTGAAGCGTGCACCCTTCCGCTTCATGTTCTCCATGGCGTTGGTCAGCTGGTACTCGCCCTTGTCCTTGATGTCATTGTCGATCAGGTACTTCATCTCCTTGCGGAGGTACTCCCCGTCCGCGAAGTAGTAGATGCCGATGATGGCCAGGTCGCTCACGAATTGCTGCGGCTTTTCCACGAACTCGGTAATGATCCCGAGGTTGTCCAGTTTCACCACGCCAAAGGGTCGCGGATCCTCCACCTTGTTCACCCAAATGACACCATCGCAATCCTTGTCGAGTTTGAGCCGGGCCCGGAACAGCGTATCGGCGAAGGCCACGATGATGCGGCCAGAGAGGGCTTTTTCGGCGCAGAGGATGGCATGGGCCGTACCGAGAGCGGTCTCTTGATAGTGGATGGTGCCTTTGCTGCCGATGGCCTTCGCGATGCCGACCAATTCGTCCTCCACCTTCTTTCCGAAGCTGGGGTGAACGATGTAGGCGACCTCTTCCACGGGTTCTCCGGCCACCGCGGCCAGATCTTCCACCAGGCGTTGAACAATGGGCTTGCCAGCGATCGGCAACAGGGGCTTGGCGGTGGTGTGGGTGTGCGGACGCATCCGCTTGCCCATGCCCGCCATGGGGACGATGATCTTCATTTCTGTTCAGGGTTCACCACAAGGGCGCGCCGGATGTGTGGGGATGATTCGATGGAACTGACGCGCGGAAGCCCGGTCATCGGACGTGGGAGGGACTGCGCAGTTTCCTGTTGTACCGCTATGGTGAAGAATTGGCCGCGAAGGTGCCTATTTCCGCCCAGTATGTCCGAAGCCCCCATCCCCGCGTTCTGACACCGCAAGGTCAGTTACCTCGGCGAAGCTCACCTGTTCGTAGCGGGCGACCACCAACTGCGCAATGCGCTCACCATCCTGCACCGCGAAGGATTCCTGCCCGTGGTTGATCAGCAGTACGCCCAATTCGCCCCGGTAGTCGGCGTCGATGGTGCCTGGTGCGTTGAGCACGGTGATACCGTATTTGAGTGCAAGTCCACTACGGGGCCGCACCTGTGCTTCGGTGCCCGGGGGCAGCTCCAGGAACAGGCCCGTGGGGATCAATGCCCGTTGGCCGGGCGCCAGGATCACCGTGCGGTCCAGGTTGGCCCGCAGATCGATGCCCGCGCTGTGCGGGGTGGCGTACTGCGGTAGTGGGTGGTGGCCCCGGTTGATGATCCGTACGTTGGTCATGTAGCAGGTGCCGAATGTCAGGCGGCGACGCAAAGGTCGGCTCTGCGCCCGATGAAATAACTTGGCCGCCTTTCTGTTATAGCCGCACGCCCTCATCCCGTGGCCCGCCTCATCTCCTTCCGTTCCGCCTGCTTGGGATCGGCCTTGCTGTTGCTCGCAGGGTGCTCAAACGAGAAGGACGCCTTTTTGAACCGTACGTTCCACCGCCTCACGGCGCGGGACAATGGCTGGTTCAACGCCAACGAGAAGCTGAAGGAGACCGTTGCGGCCATGGAGAAGGCCTATGTGGACGATTACGACGAGGTGCTGCCCATCTTCATCATCGGCAGCGAGGACCAGGCCAAGGCCATGGTGCCCGACCTGGAGATCTGCATCGACAAGTGCAGCACGGTGATCGAACGGCACTCCATGGATATCGGCAAAGGGGAAAAGAACACCTGGATAGATGATGCCTATTTCGTGGCGGGCCGAAGCCACTATTACAAGCGCGCGTATTTTGATGCGGAGCGGACCTTCGACTATGCCGCGCGCCGCTTCAAAGGCATGAACCGGCAGATGGAGTGCAAGCTGTGGTTCGCGCGCACGGCCATCCAGAACGAGCAGTACGCCAAAGCACAGAGTGCGCTGGATGAGATCAAGAACCAGAAGGAGCTGCCCAAGAAATTCCCCCACGACCAGCTGAGCGCCACCCAGGCCGATGTATACCTGCGGCGCGGTAAAGTGGACGACGCCATCGTGGATCTTGAACACGCCGTGAGCATCTGCCGGAACCGCGGACAACGTTCGCGCTGGATGTTCATCCTGGCCCAGTTGTACATGGCCAAAGGGATGGAGGACAAGGCCATCGCCACCTTCAACAAAGTGGCACGCAGCAACGCACCGTACGAACTGGGTTTCCACGCCGAGATCTTCCAGGCGCTCTCCAGCATGCAGGGCAATACCGAACAGGCGCGCAAAAAGCTGCGCCGCATGCGCCGGGACGAGAAGAACAAGGATCACTTCGACATGATCGAGTACGCCCTGGCCGACCTTGACCTGAAGGAGAACAAGGACAGCAGCGCCGTGGCCCATCTGAAGGAGAGCGCGCGGGTGAGCACCACCGACACCAAGCAGAAGGCCAAGACCTTCCTGCGCCTGGCGGACTATTTCTTCGACGACAAACGCTACCCGCCCGCCCAGCAGTACTACGACAGCACCCGCACCCTGCTGGCCGAGACCCACAAGCGTTTTGAAGAGGTGAACACCCGCGCCGACGTGTTGGGTGAACTGGTGGAGCAGCTCAACATCATCGCCTTCGAGGACAGCGTGCAGGCCGTGGCGAAGATGGATCCCGAGGAGCGCGAGAAGCTGATCAAGCAGCGCATCAAGGAGCGCCAGCGGGAGGAGGACGAGAAGGAGGCCGCCGAGGCCGCCGCGCGCGAAGCGCAGACCGACCCCAATGCCGGGCAGAACAAGCCCCCCCAAGGTGGTGGTGATGCCAGTGCGTGGTATTTCTACAACCCGACACAGATCGCACGCGGCCTGGCCGAGTTCAAGAAGAAGTGGGGCAACCGGCCCAACGAGGACGATTGGCGCCGCAAGGACAAGAGCGGTTCGGCCCTGGCCGAGGAAGAGCCCGAAGAGGGCACAACGGAGGATGGCAAGGATGGCNNGCCAGCGATGCCCGTGTGTGCGAGGCCATGTACATCGCGGGGACCATCTACAAGGAGAAGCTCAAGGACACCGATGCCGCCATCGAAAGTTTCGAAGTGCTCAATGGCCGGTTCGACGAGTGCCGATACACGCCCGAGAGCTTCTACCAGTTGTACCGGATCTACTTGGCAAAGGAGAAGAGCGGTTCCTTCTTCAGCCTGGACGACAAGGGCTCGGCGTACTACGCGGGGATCATCATGGAACGATGGCCCGACAGCGAATTCGCGCGCCTGGTGAGCGACCCCAACCAGTTGATGGCCGATGATCAGCGCAAGGGCAGGGAAGAATCCGATTACGCGGAGGTATACAAGAACTACCGCGAGGGCCACTATATGCCCGTGATCGCCACCTGCAACTTCGTGATCGCTGAAACACCGAACAACCACCTGCTTCCCAAGTACCATCTACTGAAGGCCTTGGCCGTTGGTGGCATGCGGGAGCGCGAAGCGTTCAGAACGGCCCTGCTGGAGGTGACATCCAAGTATCCAGGTAGCGACGAGGCCAAGGCCGCACAGGATATCCTTGCCCAACTGGACAGGTCCGGCGGCACTTCCAGCGGTGGGGCTCCGCCGGAGGTGGTGGCCGCCCCGCAGTATACCGCCGGCGATGGGCCGCACTTCGTGGTGGTGCTATACCCGAACTCGGCGGGCCCCATCGCCCCCCAAAAGACCAGGATCAGCAACTTCAACCAGGCCAACTTCAAGAGCAAGCCCGTGAGCATGGAGGCTACGGTGCTGGATACCACGTACCAGGCGATCAAACTCGGACCCTTCCCCAACAAGGCCGATGCCATGGGCTACTACAACCTGTTCATGGCCACGCCCGATCTGGCCGGATTGAATGATGCGGGGTATCCGGCCTTCGCCATCAGTACGGCCAACTTCGCGCTCTTCTATAAGGACAAGGGGGTGGACGCCTACACGGCGTTCTTCTCGGAGAACTACTTGCAGGGGCAATAGCCGATCCCGCACGCCATCCGGCCACGCCCCCGGCCCTTTTTGTGGAGTCCATTCGACCAGTGCCCGGACCCTGTCGTCGGGGTACGCCTGGTCGACCATGATCCGCACATGTACAAGTCGCTGAGGCTCTTACCTTCGCAGCGACATTGCAGCTCCCGATAACCTGACGCCACCATGAGCATGTTCCGCAACGACAAGCCAGCCGAAGCGCCATTCAACACCCCGGAACCAGTGAACAACGGCAAGATCAACAGCATCATGGAGGGCACCTCCATCGAGGGCGAGATCAAGAGCGACAGCAACATCCGCATCGATGGCCGCGTGAAAGGCACGATCACCGTGCGTGGCCGACTGATCGTGGGCACCAGCGGGGTGGTGGAAGGGGATGTCACCTGTCAAAGCAGCGACATCGAAGGCACCGTGAACGGCAAGATCACCTGCCAGGACCTGCTCAGCCTGAAGGCTACGGCCAAGCTCGCGGGCGACATCAACACGAAAAAACTGGCCATTGAGCCGGGCGCCATTTTCACGGGCAATTGCAGCATGGGCGGTGGCGTGGTGAAGGAGATGGATCCGGTGAGGTTGCAAAGCGCACCACGACCCGCACAACCGGTGCAGCAGGCCAATCGTTGATCCGCGGTGCGTAGAACGCCCGTGCTCCCGTTGGTGCTTTTGGCGTTCGCCACGGGCGCGGCTTGTTGGGCCGGATTGCGAAGTGTGGACCTGAAGGTCACCTGGCAGTTCTGGACCGTGATGGCCTGGTTCCCGATCGTTACCGGGATCCTGCTGTATTGGCAGGAACAGGTCGCGGGTCGCACCAACGTGTTCATCCGTCGCTTCATCGGTGGCATGGTGATGAAACTGATGGCCTCTTTGGCCCTTTTCATCATTCTCCTCAAACTGGCCCCCGACGGGGTCGGCAAGCCATTCACCATCGTCTTCGCTTCGCTCTATCTCATCTATCTGCTCTTCAGCGCCGCCCGGCTCGCCCGGATCATGCACAGCACCGGACCGCATGAAGCTGGATGATGGCATCGACAAGGAGGAGCTGAACAGGATCACCGGACCAGCGAAGAGCTATGCCCGTTACGGCGCTCTCGGTATCCAGATGGTGGCCACCGTGGCCGTGTTCATCCTTTGCGGCCATTGGCTCGACGGGGCCGCAGGGCTCAAGACGCCCTGGTTCACCGTTCTCGGGGTGTTCATGGGCGTCACGGGTGCGCTTTGGTTCCTCTTCCAAGTGACCCGGAAACGAAGTCGGTAAGGGGACTGTCGTATGTGGTTTGGCCGGATCGCGGAACTCCCTACTTTCGCGGCCGCAAAAAAGGGTGCACTGTCGATGAGGTCGTTCCCAAAATCGCTCCGCGCCGCGCTGGTGCTCGCATCCGCGCTGTTCGTGAGCACAGGCCGTGGGCAGCATCAAGGTGTGCAGGAGCCTGCCGGGAACGAGGATGCGGTCGCCGAGGAGGTCCTTCACGACGTTTCGGGTGACGACCTGGAGGTGGAGAGCCAGCCGAACGGATCATTCAAGGCCGGTGAGCTCATCATGGAGCACATCGGCGACAGCCACGACTGGCACCTCTGGGGGCACACCCACCTGCCCCTGCCCATCATCCTGAAGGTGGGCGATGGGTGGAACTGGGAGCTTTTCTCGAGCAGCCGCTTCATGGATGAGCACCACCACCCCGCATCGTACCGGGGGAAGCATGGCGAATACCGATTAGTAGGTAAGAATATCGTGGGGACCTGCGGCGTCGACTGTGTACTCAAGGTCACCGACCTGAGCATCACGAAGAACGTGGCCACGCTCTTCTTCTGCGTGGCGTTGATGCTCCTGGTTTTCGTCGGTATCGCACGCGGGTACCGCAAGCGCGGTGTGGCCGCCCCGCAGGGACCCGCCAGCCTGCTGGAGCCCATTATACTCTTTGTTCGGGATGATATTGCCAAGAACTCCATCGGCGAGAAGCACTACCAGCGCTTCACACCGTACCTGCTCACCCTGTTCTTCTTCATCTGGTTCCTCAACCTCATCGGCCTCATCCCCATTTTCCCCTTCGGTGCCAACCTCACGGGCAACATCGTTACCCCGCTGGTACTGGCCGCGGCCACCTTCCTGATCGTCACCTTCGTAGCGAACAGCCACTATTGGCGCCACATCGTGGCGATGCCCGGCATCCCGCCATTCGTGCTCATCATCCTCACCCCGATCGAGATCATGGGGCACTTCATCCGCCCCATCGTTCTCGTGATCCGACTCTTCGCCAACATCATGGCCGGCCACATCGTGCTGCTGGTGTTCTTCTGCTTGATCTTCATCTTCAGCAAGAACGGTGCGAACCCCGTGGGCGGCTGGGCCACCAGCCCCTTCGTGCTGGCCTTCACGGTATTCATCAACTGCTTGGAGCTCCTGGTGGGGGCCCTGCAGGCATACGTCTTCACCCTGCTCACCAGCATTTATATCGGCACGGCTGTGGCGGGTGGGCACGACGACCATCATTAAGACAACAACCCCCGAACCTTCAACTTCCCACTTCGATGACCACTTTGAACATCCTCCTCCAAGCCGCTCCTGAGGCCAGCCTGGCCGTTGCCAAAGCCGGCGCCGTGATCGGTGCGGGTCTTGCCGCCATGGGTGCCGGTATCGGCATCGGCCGCATCGGCGGCAGCGCGTTGGAGAGCATTGCCCGCCAACCGGAGGCCAAAGGCGATATCGCCAGCAACATGATCCTGGCCGCCGCTCTGGTGGAAGGCGTGGCGCTGGGTGCCGTGGCCCTGGGCTTCATCGTCGGTCTCTAAGAACAGCGGCTCCCGACGGACCGGTTTTCCCGGTGGCCTCCCCGGGTGGCCATCGGCATAACACAGAACCTCCATGAACCTCGTCACCCCCGACATCGGCCTCCTCTTCTGGATGTGCCTGTCTTTCGGCATCGTGGTGTTCTTGCTGAGCAAGTTCGCCTGGAAGCCCATCCTCGGCGCCGTGAAAACCCGTGAACAGAGCATCGCCGATGCGCTGAACGAGGCCAAGAAAATGCGCGATGACATGGCCAAGATGTCGGCCAGCAACGAGGAGGTCATGCGCCAGGCGCGTGCCGAACGCGATACCCTCCTGAAGGAAGCGCGTGACATCCGCGACAAGGAGATCGCGGAGGCCAAGAGCAAGGCCAAGGCCGAGGCCGATGCCATGCTGGGTCGTGCCCGTGAGGACATCCGCAACGAGAAGAATGCCGCCATCGTGGAACTGCGCAATCAGGTGGCCGACCTGAGTGTGCAGGTGGCCGAGCGCATCCTGAAGGAGAAGCTCGGTGACGCGGCCGCGCAAAAGGCCCTCGTGGACAAGGTGATGACCGACATCGACCTGCGCAAGTCATGAATATCGCCCCGGTCGCCTACCGCTATGCCCGCTCGCTGATGGAGCTCGCCCTGGAGAGGGGTCAGCTGAAGGCCGTGCAGGAGGATATGCGCCTGGTGGCCGGTACCTGTGCGGCCAGCCGCGAGCTGCAGCTCCTGCTGAAAAGCCCGGTGATCAAGGCCGACAAGAAGGACAGGATCCTCGATGCGGTCTTCGCCGGGAAGATCGGCACGATCACCAGCAGCTTCATGGGCATCCTGGTGCGCAAGGGTCGCGAGGCCATGCTGCCGGCGATCGCCGAAGCCTTTGAGGAGATCCGCCGCGAACACGACGGAGTGGTCACCTGCCACGTGACCAGTGCAGCCCCGCTCGATGAGGAGGCCCGCACCCGAGCGAAAGACCTTGCGGCCAAAAAATATCCCGGAAAGTCCATCACCCTCTCGGAGAAGGTGGACCAGGACCTGATCGGCGGCGTGATCGTCCGCATCGGTGACGAGCAGTACGACGGCAGCGTGAGCCGCCGGTTGAACGACCTGCGCCGCAAATTCTCCGAGAACCCCTACATCCCCGAGATCTAAAGCATCAGCCCCATGGCACACGTGCAACCCGCCGAAGTGACGGCGATCCTGAAACAAGAACTCGCCGGTTTCCGCAGTGAAGCCGAGCTTGAGGAAGTCGGTACCGTGCTGCAGGTCGGCGACGGCATCGCCCGCATCTATGGCCTGCGGGGCGTGCAGAGCGGTGAGCTCATCGAGTTCAACAGCGGCCTGCGCGGCATCGTGCTCAACCTCGAGGAGGACAATGTGGGCGCCGTGCTCCTGGGTCCCAGCGTGGGCATCAAGGAAGGCGACACCGTGAAGCGCACCAAGCGCATCGCCAGCATCAACGTGGGTGAAGGGATGGTGGGCCGCGTGGTGAACACCCTCGGCGAGCCCATCGACGGCAAAGGCCCCATCGCTGGGGAGACCTTCGAAATGCCCATCGAGCGACGCGCTCCGGGCGTGATCTTCCGAGAGCCGGTGAAGGAGCCGCTGCAAACGGGCATCAAGGCCGTTGACGCCATGATCCCCATCGGCCGCGGCCAGCGAGAGCTGATCATCGGCGACCGCCAGACGGGCAAGACAGCCATCGCCCTGGACACGATCATCAACCAGAAGGGCCAGAACCTGCTGTGCATCTACGTCGCCATCGGCCAGCGCGCCGGCCAGGTCGCCCAGGTCGTCAACACGCTGGAGAAGTACGGCGCGATGGAGTACACCACCGTCGTCCTGGCCGCCGCGTCTGACCCCGCGCCGCTGCAATACTTCGCCCCCTACTCCGGCTGCGCCATCGGCGAGGAGTTCATGGAGCAGGG
>JAFDZE010000093.1:13880-14165 GCA_018267155.1 Bacteroidota bacterium
CTGCTGGAGCGCGCCGTCCGCCTGCGCGACGAGTTCATCATCGTGCCCAAGGGCACGAAGGTGGCCGCCGACACCCAGGGCGTCAACGGCGAGGTTTACTACGGTAACCTCGTCGATGAAATCATCCACAAAGGCATGGCCGCGCTGGGCGAGGACGCCAAGGACAAATACGAAGTCGCCAAGCGGCCCGGCACCGGCGGCTCGCTGACCGCCCTGCCCATCATTGAGACCCTGCTGGGCGACGTGTCGGCCTACATTCCCACCAACGTCATCTCCATCACCGAC
>JAFDZE010000094.1 GCA_018267155.1 Bacteroidota bacterium
TCCGGGATCCGCAGTTCCAGCACCATCAGCGTCATCACGATGGCGAACAAGCCATCGCCCAAGGCTTCCAGGCGGTGGGTGCCCACCTTGATCTTCTCGTCGGGACCTTTGAACACGCGTGTGAACATGATCGGTGGTACGCGAAGGTGCGGGATCTTCCGGTATCATGAACGAGCCCTTATCGGGCGCCGATCGTTGGTCCGTGTTACCGACGATCGATACATGGCCCAAGGGTGCGCCAAGTTGCTCAACCTTCCAGAAAATCCATGTCATCCTCGAAGGTCTCGCGCACATGGAGCGTGGCGATCAGGGACAGGCCGATGCACACGCCTCCGGTAATGAGCACTGCGGCGGTTTCGCCCCATGGGCCGCGCAGGGCCACGTACGAGAGGGTGATCGGGATCACGGCACCGCGCACGAAATTGGGCACGGTGCTGGTGACGGTGCTACGCAGGTTGGTGCCGAACTGCTCGCTGGCCACGGTGACAAAGAGTGCCCAGAAGCCGGTACTGATGCCGATCATCAGGCACATGAAGTAGAAATGCTCCAGGCTCATCGGGCCTTGGAAGAAGAGGACCAGCACACAGAGGGTCTGGAAGGCCAGGTAGAGCAGGATCACCTTGCGGCGGCTCCGCATCCACTGGCTTAACAGGCCACTGAAGAGGTCGCCCACGCTCAGCCCGATATAGCCCCACATCACGCTGGTGCCTGTATGCACCACACCCCGCACACCGATCGCCGGACCGATCACGTGGCTCTTGTTGATGAGCACGCCCACCGCGAACCAGACGGGCAGGCCGATGGCGATGCAGGCCAGGTAACGCAGTGCGATGGCACGGGTGCGGAAGAGGGCGAGGAAGTCACCCTTGGTCACATCGGTGCGCGCATGCACCTGGGCGAAGAGGCCGCTTTCGAACGCGCCGGCGCGCAGGACCAGCAGCACCAGTCCGAGCGCGCCGCCGACCACGTACGCCATTTGCCAGCCTTGCAGCGGCAGGCCGAGCGCATCAGCGATGGCGGCGCCCTCCTTGCCCACGAAACTGGCGGCTACCGCCCCCAAGGCCCCAACGGTCACAATGATCATGGTGCCCCAGCCGCGCTGCGTACGCCCCATGCTCTCCACCACCAGGGTGATCCCTGCGCCGAGTTCACCGGCCAGTCCGATCCCGGCGATCAGGCGACAGAACGAATAGGCCGCGGTGCCGGTGACGAACGCGTTGGCGATGTTGGCAACGGAGTAGAGCAGAATGGAGCCGAAGAGTACTTGCACGCGCCCGCGTTTGTCGCCCAGTATGCCCCAGAGCAGGCCGCCGAGGAGCATGCCACCCATCTGCCAGTTGAAGAGCGAAGTGTCGAAACGCGCAAGCGTGTCACCAGCAAGTCCGATGGCTTCCAGACTTTCCTTTTTCACCACGTTGAACAGCACCAGGTCGTAGATGTCAACGAAGTAGCCCAAGGAGGCCACGATCACCAGGACGAGCGTGCGGCGGTCCTGGAAGGCGTTCTTCATGCGGTGGCGGGCACTGGGTACGAGGGTGGCGAAGGAACGCGAAAGCACAACGGCGTGCAAGCCCGATGGTCCGTCACCGCATCGGTGAACGATCTTCGCGCTCATGATCCTCCGCTTCCTGCCGCTGCTCCTGCTCGCCTGCGGTGCATCGCGATCCCCGGCCCCGGGTCCTTCGTTGTTGCCCTACGACCTGGATCACCCATCCGCGCGGTTCACCCTTCCGGATGATCTGGTGGAGATCTCGGCGCTCACCGATGTGGACAGCAGCACGGTGGCGTGTGTCCAGGACGAGAGGGGGGCCATCTATTTCATCTCCTTGCGGGATGGTAGAAAAATTCGCGAGGTGCCGTTCTCCGGACCGGGCGACATGGAAGGACTGACCCGGGTGGGCGGCGACTATTTCGCATTGCGCAGCGACGGCCTCGTGTTCCGGTTGCGGGAACGGCACACGGCACCGGACCGCATGGACGTGTTGGACACCTTCCGGATCGATGTGCCAAACGAGAACATCGAAGGGCTCGGCTATGACGAAAGGAACAACCGTGTACTGGTGTCCCCCAAGGACTTCATGAAGGGCTCGAAGGAAGGACGCGACGAAAGGGTGCTCTACGCCTTCGTACCGGACGACCCCGCACACCGGGTAGAGGAAGTGCTGCGGCTACGCCTCAGTGACCTGGTGGCCCAGGCTACAGCACTCGGGGTGTCCGTGCCCGAGCGCACGACCGACAAGGGTCGCGTGGTTCCCGCACTGAAATTGCGGTATTCTTCCGTGTCGGTGCATCCGATGACCGGTCAGTACTATCTGCTGTCCGCCGTTGACCGGACACTGCTCGTGGTGGATCGCGCGGGCAAGCTGATCGCGCTGGAACAACTGGATGAGGAACTGCTGCCCAAGCCTGAAGGCATCACCTTTTTGACCAATGGCGATCTGGTGCTGTCGAGCGAAGGCAAAGGTGGTGCTCCGGTGATCGTGAGGTACGCGTACTTGCTGAACTGATACCGATTCGAGAAGGAATGAGGTCAGGGCCTGGTCTCCAGTGCATTGCGTAGATGGCTTGGACGATGCGCCGCACGGGTACGTTGTTCGACTTGCTGTTGCGCGGACCGTCGATCTCTCGGCGATGAGTTCAAGGTGGGCATCAAATGGAATATGAACATCACGGCGGCAACGGCCCACCAGCCGGGTGCGAAGGCGGACCCGAGCAGGGTATGGATGGTGGTGATGCTCTTCAGCGGGTGAGGATCCGGCATGCGCTGCCAGTGTCGATCCGTGCTGCCTGAAAAATGCCGACGAAGGTGCGCCGGTTCAAGGGCGTTCCGCAGGGTAGTGGTCCATGATGACGCCCTCGGCCACCTTCATCTTGCCGGCGTTCGGCCCAGCGGCCACGCTTGCGCCCACAGGGGTCACCTTGTCCACGTCGTAGCCATACACCTCGTGGTCGCTGGGCCAGTAGAAGACCTTCGAGGGGTCGGGCTGGTTCGCGGCGCGTGCCGATGCGGGTTCCAGATCCTTCTTGAGCCAGGCCGGACCAGGTGCTTGGGGGAAGCGGCCTTCGCCGAAGCCCGTTTTCGGCTTCACCACGAGCTGGTAGTCCAAGGTGCCGGAGTGGGTACCTCCATTGAGTTCAACCAGGTCGAATCCGGTGGCGGTACGGTTCATCTGGGCCACCCCGTTGAATGCGAGCATGTCCACCGGTGTGCAGAACACGCGGACCGGATACTCGTCGTTCACCATGATGATGTCCGCCAGGATCGGATCCAGGTCCACATGGGCATGTCCGTTGACCAGTTGAACGGTCCCATAGTCTTGGTACCAGTACTCCGGCGATTCCGGGCAGGTGAGCATGATGCGGCCGTGCTTGGCAGTGGGTACGATCTCGCTCACGGCGTTGGTACCGGTGATCTTCCGAAGCACACCGGTGACCGCCGTGCCCACATACGCATACGCATTCGCAAGCCCGCCATAGTCGTACGATTCGAAGTAGCCACCAGCGCGCGTGAGTGAATTGGAGAAAGCGGAGCCCACTACCGCGAACGCATCCTGGTTCTGCGCATTGGCCGTGGCCTGCTCACCAACCGTGAAGCCGGGGTTGCCCGCCGCAGTGCCACGATCGCTGTACGACCGGAAGGCGGCTTGTACACCACCGAGTGCAGGATTCGTCACGTTCAATTGCGAATAGCTGGCGGACGGATTGAACCCGGCGAGGCCGTTCTGAACGTAGTTGTACGAGGCGATCCATACATCGCTGAAGTTGACCGAGGCCGCAACAGTGGCCGCACCTGTGGATTGGGTGTACATGGAGGTATAGCCGGCCGCCGGATTGTTGGCGTAGAGACCGGCCCCCTGAATGGTCTGTAGTGGAGTTCCGAACGAGATGTTCGTTTCGCGTCCGAGGTAACCACCCACGTTGGTACTGTGCCCGAAGACGGCATCGCCCGCACCACTGTTCACCTCCAGCAGGGAGGTAGGGGCCGTGGTGCCGATCCCGATCCGGCCGTTGGCGCCGAGGGCGCGCAGCCGTTCAACGTTATTGGTCCGGAGAACGAAGTCCACATTGTCGGTGGTCCCCAGGAAATTGGTGGCCGCGACCGTTCCGGCGTTGCCCAGGGTGGTCCACGCCGTGGGTCCTGTACCGAAGCGGATCCACGCGGCGCCTCCCCAATAGTAGAAACCGGGCGTCACGTTGTTCGGGACAACACCGGCCGTGGCGGTGTTGTACACCAGCAGCGAGGTGGCGGGGGTGGTCACGGGTGCCGCCGCGTTGGTGGCGGTGAGGGCCACGCGCGGGATCAGCAGCCCTCGTTGTCCGTTGGCCGGGAGCCCGGTGCCGTCAATATCCAACAATGCGCTCGCGTTGGGCGCGGTGCCGTTGATATTGATGCCAATATTTTGGGATTTTGCCGCGAGGACCGAGGAGAGCAGGGTCAGGATGGTGAGTGTCTTCCTCATGGGCTTGTGGAGCGTGGTTCAAGTGAAGGACGAACAAGTGGCCGGGCGGATGCCTGCATGTTGGAGCGGTGCTTGAAAGGTAAGAGGTGGGAAGATCTGCTCCGCGATCGGTGAGAAATTCTGACCGCCACTCGTTGTGGACAACACCCGGGCCGCACACCTTCGCGGTCCATGAGTCCAGATCAGGTGCGCCCGTCACTGCCCCCCGCATTTCTGCCCGCCTTGCGAGCGGCCCTGCCCTTGGACTCCGTATCGGTCATTCCGGAGGATCTGGAACGCTACGCTCACGACGAGACGGAGGATCTGCGTTTTCCGCCACAGGTGGTGGTACGACCGCGGACCACGCAAGAAGTGGTGGCCGTCGTGAAGCTTTGTGCGGAACATCAGGTGCCCATCACCCCCATCGGCGGTCGTACCGGTTTGAGTGGGGGCGCCCTCTGCGCACATGGTGGAGTGGGGCTCGCACTGGATCGCATGAACCGGATCCTCCACTTGGACGAGCGGAACCTGCAGGTAACGGTGGAGCCCGGTGTGATCACGCAAGCCTTGATGGACGCCGCAGCCGAAAAAGGCCTGTACTACCCATGCGACCCGAGCAGCAAGGGCAGTTGCACGATCGGTGGGAATATCGCGGAGAATGCGGGTGGCCCACGCGCGGTGAAGTACGGTGTCACAAGCGGGTCGGTGCTCAACCTGGAGGTGGTATTGCCCGATGGTTCCGTGATCATGACCGGGGCGAATACCCTGAAGAACAGCACGGGCTACGACCTCACCCGCCTGATGGTGGGCAGCGAAGGCACGTTGGGTGTGATCACGAAAGCGGTGCTGAAGCTGGTGCCCATGCCGAAGGAGACACGTCTGATGCTGGTCCCTTTCGCCGATGCCGAGAAAGCCTGCGAAGCCGTTAGCGCCGTGTTCCGGGCGGGCATCACCCCGAGTGCGTTGGAGTTCATGGAGCGCGATGCGATCGCGTGGACGATGCGCTTTACCGATGGCCTGCCCGCCCAACTGTCCACCGGTCCGGGCGCCTACCTGCTCATCGAAGTGGATGGCGATCATGGCGACGTGCTCATGCGTGATTGTGAAACGATACTCGGTGTCATGGAGGAGCACGGTGGGGGCGAAACGCTTTTCGGGGAGACAACGGCGGAGAAGGAGGCACTCTGGCGGTTGCGGCGCAGCGTCCCCGTGAGCGTGAAGGCTCACAGTGTGTACAAGGAAGAGGACACGGTAGTGCCGCGCTACGCGCTATCGCGGTTAATAGCCGGAGTGAAGGCCATCGGTGCGCGATACGGGTTCAGCAGTGTGTGCTACGGGCACGCCGGCGACGGCAACCTGCACGTGAACATCATCAAGGGCGACCTGAGCGATGCGTTCTGGAATGAAGAGCTCCCGAAGGCGATCCGGGAGATATTCGAACTCACGGTATCACTGGGTGGAACGTTGAGCGGCGAGCACGGTATCGGGCTGGTGCAGCGGCCCTACATGGACATCGCCTTCGATCCCGTTCAATTGGGATTGATGCGGGCTATCAAAGGGGTGTTCGACCCACAGGGGATCATGAACCCGGGCAAGGTTCTGCCGTGAGGTGGGATGGGTGAGGACAAAGAGGGAATGACGGCCGAATCCCATCCTTCATTTGCGTGGCTGGCCAAGCAAGCATGCGTGAACGACTGATACACAGTTGGATTGACGGATATCGTTCATGATCGGGCTCCGTTAATGCTGCTTGGAAGCCTCTTAATAGGCTGATTTCCCTCAAATACTTGCTTGGCCAGCCACGCAAATGAGGGCATTCCCAGAGAACACAGGGCCAACTCCATCTTTCACACACGGCCGGATCGCGCTAATGCCTTCTTCTCTTCCCGTACAGCATCCGTTCCACCACACCCGCCTTGAAAACCCCCTGCCAGATCATCCTGCCGGTGGTATCATATTCAGTCCAAAGACCATCCGGGCGGTCCTTATGGTACTGACCCTTCACCACTGATCCGCCCCGATCATCGTACCATTGGATGTGCGGCCCTTCGAGCAGGTCATCCGCGTAGGTGCTGCATTGGGCGATCCTGCCATCGGCGGAACGCCGGACAAAGAGGCCGTTGTGCTTGCCTTCAGCGAACCGCTCGGAGCGCACCACACGCCCCAGGCTGTCCCAGTACACCCGAAGGCCATCTTTCAAACCGTTTCGATAATGCGTCCATGAGTGCCAGTGACCATCACGCAGATAACCGCCCCACCAGCCCACCCTTCGATCATTCGCGTACAGTCCTTTCAAGCGCACTTCGCCGGTTGGCCAATACAAGGTGGCCGGGCCATCCTTCGCCTCTCCTGCACGGCGCAATCGGACCGATGGCTTGCCATCGCGATCGGGAATGACGACGTCTTCAACAGGCCGCGCACAGGCACCTATCAACAGGAGGGCGAAAAGGCCGACGCGCATGAGTGCACGAAGGTATCCCGCACCGAACTTCGCGGCCAGTGGGATCCCTGTACGTGCCACCGGCCGACCTTGTCCCGTACCGGACTGCGGACGGGTCCCTCACGCTCAGGAGCGTGATACTTGGAGAGCAGTACCATAGTAAGTTCGGTGCGGTCCAGGAGAGCACCCACGTGTTCATCAAGGCGGGACTTGAGCATGCGGCCAGGGAGGTGGTCGATGTACTGGAGGTGGGGCTTGGAACGGGGCTGAACCTGCTGCTCACCTGGATCCGATGTCTTGAGGGCAAGAACCGGGTGCGTTATACGGCCCTCGAGCCGTTCCCCTTGCGAGTCGACCAGCTCGAAGCGTTGGGCCATTGCGCCGACCTGGCATGGCCGGGTCTCCACGAACCTTTTATCGCGCGGATGACGGATGGCCACGGCGAATGGCATGACGCTGTCGGCGGGCTGGCATTCCGGTTACTGCCCATGCACGTGGCCGAACTGGATGACGAGAACGCTTATGACATCGTCTACTTCGACGCGTTCGCGCCCGATGTACAGATGGAGATGTGGACGGAGGATGTCTTCCAACGCATGTATCGTGCACTGCGTCCGGACGGGGTCCTGGTGACGTACTGTGCCAAGGGCATGGTCCGTCGGGTGATGACCTCCGCAGGCTTCATCGTGGAACGACTGCCCGGGCCTCCTGGCAAGCGGGAAATGCTGCGGGCGATGAAACTGGTGTGAGCCTCGTGCCACTCTTGATCCATGAGGTCAACCGACAGGGATCGAACGGGGCGTCGCACCATCTTCGCCCCATGGATATCCATCGCTTCAACATCCGTGTGTACGGGCTTCTCCTTCACGAGGGAAGGGTGCTCCTGGCCGACGAGCGGATCCAAGGCCGTCACATCACCAAGTTCCCCGGGGGCGGCATGGAGTTCGGTGAGGGGCCGAAGGAATGTCTGATACGCGAAATAAGGGAAGAAATTGGAGTGGAGGCGTTCGGGTTGGAACATTTCTATACCACGGACTTCTTCCAGGAGAGTGCATTCCGCCCGGGGGATCAGATCATCAGCATCTACTTCACCATGCGGGTCGTGGATCCGGGATCGATCCCTGTGAACGAAGACCCTTTCGCGTTCGGCCGTGGGGAGGGCGACGAGGAGGTCTTCCGATGGCTGGCCCTCGCAAGAGCGGTGCCGGAAGATGCCTCCCTGCCGATCGACCGGGTGGTGCTGGGCCTGTTGAAGGAGCGCTTCAACCAGCACGGAGGAGCAGCCCCTTCCAATAGCTGACAGTGCGGTGCATGCCGCGAACGGGCTGGCACGGCACGGTTCAAGCTCCCAGGCGCTTCATCACCTGGGCACTCACCCGCTCGTACAGGTCTTCGGGTTCGAACGTGCGCCAGTCCATCATGTCCAATTGGCCCCCGAGCAGGAAATAGCGATCGATATTGGCGGCCTTCAGGTCGTCGCGCACATGCTCACGGAAGTTGAGCAGGGCGATCCATCCGTCCGCATCCGACACCTCTTCGAACCATTCGCTGTAGTACTCCTCATCGCTGGGGTGGTGGTTGAGCACGTTCTCGCCGATCAGGATGAAGCGCACGATGCCGTGTGACATCATGGGTTCGATCACATCACGCTTGAGCAGCATCACGTCGTTGTACAGGAGGTCGTTCCACTCCCCGATCATCTCGATGATCGCGTATCCTTCCTCATAGTCGACGAAGAGCGTCTTGAGGTACAGCGTACGGCTCCCGAATTCATCCCATTGCGGATGGATCACGTGGTCGTACACGGAGTTGATGAACTCGAACTCGCTGTGCTCCGTACCGAAGAATGGGGAACGATCGTCCTCTTCCGCGTTGTAGCGGTGCTGCCAGTTGTAGAACGGTTCAAGGGTGTGCATCGGAAGGGATGGGCAGCGTGCGGGGGAGGCTCCCTGCGGCGAAGATCGTTGATGGGGCCCCATCCGGCGCAGGTCCCGACGCCTACGGCCGGTTGCCCGCTTCCATCGCCTGGCGGACGCTTCCGTGTTGTCGCAACAACTCGTTGGCCTGCTCGTACGGGATGCTCAAGGCGTCCATGACCATCCGCGTACCGCGATCGATGAGCTTGTTGTTGCTCATCCGCATGTCCACCATCCGGTTGCCCTGCACGCGGCCCAACTTGATCATCACCGAGGTGGAGATCATGTTCAGGATCAGTTTCTGCGCTGTTCCGCTCTTCATGCGGGTGCTCCCGGTGACGAATTCGGGGCCGACGACCGCGACGATCGGATGGTCGCAGACAGTGGTGATCGGGCTGCCCGGGTTGCACGTGATGGCACCGGTGAGGATGCCTTTCGCGCGGCAGGTCTCCAAGGCGCCGATCACATACGGTGTACTCCCGCTCGCAGCGATACCGATCACCGTGTCGGCGGGACCGATGGCATGTTCCTGCAGGTCTTTCCAGGCTTGTTCGTGATCGTCCTCCGCATGTTCCACGGCCTTGCGTATGGCGGTATCTCCACCCGCGATCAGGCCGGTGACCAGGCCATGCGGTACCCCGAAGGTGGGCGGGCATTCGCTGGCATCCACGATCCCGAGACGGCCACTGGTACCTGCACCAAGGTAGAACAACCTGCCGCCCGCCCTCATCCGCTCCACAATGGCGTCCACCAGGCGGGCAAGGCCGGGCAGGGTCTCCGCCACCGCATCGGCCACGGTGCGGTCCTCCGAGTTGATATTGCGCAGCAGTTCGTCGGTGGTCATCCGTTCCAGGTGATCGTACCGCGAGGTGCTTTCGGTGATGCGTTCCATGCCAAGGATGGGCTTGTGGGGCGAAAGTGGTGCGCCGGGCGGTTCAAGCAATGGATGGACCCCCTATTTTTGATCGGCCGCATGGGGAGAAGAAGTTCGCTGCGCGACGTGGAGGGGCAGGGCCAGATGGCCCGGTTCCGTGCGGATGTGCGGAGCGGCTGGAAGGAACTTCGCCGCACCACGAGCAATTCCCACAAATGGCTGGTGTTCGCCGTTGTAGCGGCTGGTCTGGTCCTGCGCTTGGCCAGGCTCGGGGATGGCATCACGTACGATGAGGCCTTCACGGCCTCCTTCTATGCGTCGCGTACGACAGGCTTCCTCCTCAGCGACTACAGTTGGCCGGGAAACCATTTGTTGTTCACGCTGCTGGTCAAACTGACCATGCAACTCTTCGGAACGCACTTGTGGAGCCTGCGTCTACCGGCCTTGCTGGCCGGGGTTTGTGTCCTGCCGCTGTTCTACCTCTTCGTCCGGCAGATGTTCAACCGCTATGTGGCGGTGCTGGCACTGTCGTTCGTGGCGGCCAGCGGTGCGCTCATCGAGTACAGTGCGCTGGCCCGGGGCTTCAGCCTGTCCTGGTTGTTCATGGTGGCGGCATGGGTGGCCGGTCGTCACTTGGCCAAGCGCAACAACACGGTGAGTGCATTGCTCGTTGCGCTGTTCTGTGCGCTGGGCATGTGGGCCGCGCCCGCCATGCTGCCCGCTGCATTGAGCACGTACCTGTGGTTGTTGCTGTACCTCTTGTCCTTGTACAAGACCAGCCTGAACCGGCGGCTGCCCCTGCTGCTCCTGTCTTTCACGGTTTTCATCGTGCTGACCGCACTGGCGTACACCCCCGTGGCGATGACGCACAACCTGGGCCATTTGCTGCGGCATCCCGCTTTGGGCGAATACGATTGGGCGCAATTCACCCGCACGCACCAGGACCGGGCGGCCGCCTTGTGGGTGTTCCTGAACGATACGACCAACCTCTGGCTCAGTCTGATCCTGTTCATCGGCATGGCGTACGCGGCATACATCAGCGCGAAGTACCGCAGCATGCTCATCGCCCTGATCGGTGGCTGCGTACCGCTGGTGCTGATCCGTGCTTCGGTGGGGGCGCCGGAAGGATGGGCCTTTCTACTCTTCAATGTCTACATCGGCACGGCACTCGCGTTGTTCTATCTGCTGAAGTTCGTGCAGGAGAATATCCATGCGGGCTTCGGCAAACGGTTCCGGACCGCACTGGCCTGTGCGCTGGTGCTCATGGGCCTTGGTTGGGCTGGCATCACCCGGCATGTGGACCACGGTCACCGGTTCGTGGATGTGCCGAAGGCGGCCGCATGGTTCAAAGGCACGCTTCATCCCGGCGACCGTGTCCGGGTGGCTCCACCGGCCGATGCCCCGTTCAAGTTCCACCTCAGGGCGGAAGGAATGGATCCGGCCTATGTGAACGCCACCGGGGGCAATGGTCGGCTGTACGCCTTGGTGAGCCCGGCGGAAGGCCAGACGGTGGGAAGGGTGATCAAGGGTGATCCCCGATCAGCCGACAGCACCGCGATGGTGAAAGTGATGGATTGGCGGCGCGTGGAGATCTGGCTCAGACCATAGCGCCATCCAAGCCGCCCGGTGGTCCTGGAGGGCCGCTCCGGTCATCGTTGTTCGTCAATTGCTGTTCAGGAGCGAACTTCGCGGCCCTTTCCGAACGCGACGATCCAATAATCCGGGGCGACGAGATCGTCGCCCCAATTCAAAATCCAAGGCGACGTGAACGTCGCCCCAACTCATGGCAGACGAAGGCAGACAGGTGATCTTCAACATGGTGAAGGTGGGCAAGACGCTCCCTTCCGGCAAGAAGATCCTCAACGACATCTACCTCGGCTTCTACTACGGGGCCAAGATCGGGATCCTGGGTCTGAACGGCTCGGGTAAATCCACACTCATGCGGATCATCGCCGGGAAGGAGAAGTCCTTCGAAGGCGACATCCACGTGACGCCCGGCTTCAGCATCGGGCACCTGGAGCAGGAGCCCGAACTGGATGAGAGCAAGACGGTGATCGACATCGTGCGCGAAGGGGTGAAGCCCATCACCGATCTGCTGGCCGAATACGAGGAGGTGAACAACAAGTTCGCCGACGAGGAGATCATGAGCGATCCGGACAAGATGGAGAAGCTCATCGCTCGGCAAGGCGTGCTGCAGGACAAGATCGAGGCGGCTGATGCTTGGAACCTCGACCAGAAATTGAGCATCGCCATGGACGCCCTGCGCACCCCGGATGGCGATACGCCGATCAAGGTATTGAGCGGAGGGGAACGCCGCCGGGTGGCCTTGTGCCGCCTGCTGCTGCAAGCGCCGGACATCCTGCTGCTGGACGAGCC
>JAFDZE010000095.1 GCA_018267155.1 Bacteroidota bacterium
GGAAGCCTGTGACCCAAGGACACTTCAGAAGCTTGAAGCCTGTGACCCCGGTACGGGTGAACTTCGCCACTGGACCATGAGCATCACACGATCCACGCTCTCATTGGCCGCGCTCGCCTGCGCCGCCATGCTTTCCGCGCAAACCTTCGACCTCGACCAGTTCGACCAGCTCTTCCGACCACGGCTCCGCTTGGAGAGCCGATGGCTGCCCAGGACGGATGTGATCCGTGAACCCGGCACCTACGAGGACCGATCGGCCTCGGCGGTGCTCACCTTCCCGATCCACAGCACCTTCAACGTGGGTGCGCAGCTGGATCTGACGGCGGGCAGCCTGCAGGAGCTGATCAAGAACGGCATTCGTGCGCGCGCTTCGCAAGTGATGGGCACCCTGCGCTACGGAGCGCGCGAGGTGCGTTTCGACCCACAGCTCGGTGGGCCACGCATGCTACATACGGCAACAGCGGGTGCACTCGGTGTGAGCCTCACAAAACGCTACCGCATCCTCTTCTGGAGCTTGAACGTGAACGTGAGCGAGGAGGACCGTACCATGGACCGGGCAGTCCCACGCTTCGGTGGCCTCATCGGCTCCATGCGGGTGAAAGGCCTGCGTCGTCAATTCTTCTACGGCCTGGCGATAGCGTACAGCGACAAGCTGCCGATCCCAATCCCCTTCCTCGGCGGCTCGGCTCCGATGGGCCCTCGCTGGTCCTTCAACTATGTGCTGCCGCTCCAATTCTCCTTCACCGACAGGATCGGATCACGTACGCGGCTGGACCTTGGTGCGGGCCTCGACGGTTCGCGCACCGGGATCGCACTCCTGAACGAGCGCTACAACATGAACTGGAGCGGAGTACGCGGTTTCCTCTCCGTGCGCCACAGGTTGGGTGCACACCTGGCCCTGCGTCTGGAGGGCGGGTACATGTTCGCGCATCGGGTATCCTTTGGGACTCCGGGCGGTGATCGTGCCGACCCGCCCTACGCCCTACGCCCGGGCCCTTCCATCACTGCGGGGGTGAACGTGCTATTCGGCAAGAGCGTGCTGCAACGCGTGATGGACGAGGTGCTCGACCGGGCCCTGCCCTGAGGCCCAGCTCAGAACAGGTATCCGAATCGGACCCCTCCCGTCAGCGCGAACGGTGAATAGCTTCCTGTGAACAGGTGGGTATAGGAATACTCCCGACCCCCACCCACCCCGCTGGTCCGTGGTAGTTCGCCGTTCTCCCACTGGATGCCGTAGCCCATGCCAGCGAACATATCGAGCAGACAACGCCGACCGATCACGATCTGACGCCCGAACACGGTGGTCACCGCGACACTCAGCAGGCTCCTCCTGCTTGTGGTCTCCAGCATGTACGGGTCGCCGTACATGTCCCGCATCCGGTGCTCGGTCCAGCCGCTCAGTGCCACATCGGGCCGCAGGTACCAGCCATTGAGCGGATGGTCACGGCGCAAGTTGGGCGTCCGCCCAGGTCGGCGCGGCAGCATGAAGGCCACCCCCAGTCGGAGCAGCCCCCCCTGACGATACCGGACCTCGTCGCCGTACACGTTGTCCCTCCGGCTCACGCCCAGGCCGATCCAGCCCAGATCAGCACGCAATATAATCCCTTTTTTTACAAATCGCTGATAGCCGGCCGTGAAGTGGTCCAGCGCGGGGGCGAGGATGTCGATCGTTACCGCCTGCTTGCGATCGAGGAAAGCATGATCCGGCGATGTGACCTCCCGCGCGGTGTTGAAGGAGATGGTCTGTCCGCCGGCCAGTCGCAGGCGCGCCAGATCCCGACGGTCAGCGGTCACCACCGCGCCACCTTTCCCGTCCGCTTCCACGGCCGGGCCCGATGGATCACCCGGGTCCGGTATGCGGAAACGCACTTTGTCCGGTCCGATCTCCTCGGCATGGCCCGTAAGGATGTCGCCGTTGATGAAGTACAGGGTGTCCTGCGCACCCGATCGTGTGCAGGCCAACAGCCCGACCGCTGCAAAAACAAGTGAGAGGATCCTGGTGCTGCGGATGGAGCTGGTCGCTGTGGCCATGGGTCGTTGGTGTTGCTTATTTGTAACGTTCGGGGATCGTACAGACCGGTATCGGGATCATTTTATGGCGATTCGCGATGCGACGCCGGTCGAAGATAGCGAGTACTTCACGCTGCCGGTCGGTGAGGCCGAGGCGCTCCGTATCCACCTTCCGGTCGCGCAGGTCCATGGCCCACTCCAGTTCGGGGTAGCTGGCGCCTATCTGGTCCTCGTCCGTGCGGCTGTCGCCGAAAAGACCGTCCGTGGGGGCGGCTTTCATGATGCTCTCAACAATGCCCAACTCCCGCCCCACGTCATAGACCTCGGTCTTGGTGAGGTCCGCGATCGGTGAAAGATCCACACCTCCATCGCCGTACTTGGTGAAGAAACCGACCCCGAAGTCCTCCACCTTGTTGCCCGTACCTGCCACCAGGTATCCGCGCAGCCCGGCGATGTGGTAGAGCGTCGTCATCCGGAGGCGTGCGCGCGTGTTGGCCAGCGCCAACTCGACCGCTGCTTGTGGGGCATCCGTGGGCAGCGCAACGCGCATGGCCTCGAAGGTGGGCGTGAGGTCAACCCGCTCCAGTGAGACGTTCGCGTGATGCTTCCGCAGGTGCGCCACATGCTCGAGCGCACGCTCCACATGGCTCCGGACCTGGTGGATCGGCATCTCCACGCAGACCGTTGGCAGGCCCGTGCGTGCGCAAAGTGCGCTGGTGACCGCACTGTCGATCCCGCCACTCACCCCGATCACGAATCCCTTCTGGCGGTTCGTGGTGCAATAGTCCGTCAGCCAGTCCGTGATGTGCACGATGACCTCGTTCGTCCTCATGCCACAAAAATGCGAAGCCCCGTCCACCGGTGGTGAACGGGGCCTGCCCGGTATTGTTGTGGTTCAGAACAGCACGCCCACGGTCAGCTCCGCGTAATGGAGCTTTCCTTTCGGCAGGTCCATCTTCGTCTCGAGCGCAGTGCCCTCGAACAGCTTCGTGTCCTTCTGGTACAGGTTCATGAAACTGTTGCTGTACTTGATGCCGATGAGCGCCGAGGTGTTCCCGCTGAAGTTGTATTCCAATCCACCACCCACGGCGAGGGCCACGCGCATCGGGAACACATCGTCCTTCACGTCCTCGAAATCACCTCCGTCCACCCTGGCTTTCGCACCCGTGAGCACGCCCACATCGAAGCCGAGTTGGCCGAAGTAGGTCATGTACCCGATCTCGTTGGTCTTCAGCTTGATCGAGAGCGGCAGTTCTACATATTGGAATTTGGCCTCCACCTTCGCGTTGGAGAAGAGGCTGTCGTTGCCCGCCAACTTGGTGGTTACCACGGACTTGCCCCCGAGGTTGTTCAGGAAGAGGCCCGTGCTGAAGAAGTAGTTGGCATTGGCACCGAGCTGGAAATCGGTGACCAGGCCGAACCGGAAGCCGATGCGCGAGCCATCGGCCTTGTATTCCTGTTTGTAGGAATTGTTCTCCACTTTCTTGTCGGAGTACCCGATCCAGCCCATGTTCGGGGCCAGCGTGATCCCCAGCCGGAATTTCTTGGTGTCCTGTGCGTGCGCGGCCATGCCCATCAACAGGGCGGTCATGGCGAGTGCGGAAGCCTTCTTCATAGTTTCGCGGTCGTTTTTTTGCGATGGCCAAAAGTAACCCGTCCCTTCAGCGTACACAGGCCGCGGCCATCGTTCTTTCAACAGCTCTTCTGACGGCCTGTGGCGGAGGAGGTCACCCCGAGCCCACCCCCTCCCGGGACCTCGACCTGCGCATTGAACGGCTCGACCAGGACCTCTTCCGGAACGCGGGCGACAGCGCCACCAATTTCAGCTTGAAGCTCTACGCGGAATACGGCAGCTTCTTCAAGGACTATGTGGAGAGGATCCTCCAAGCCGCGCCGATCGACGACCCCCGCCTGCCCATCGCCCTCACCAACTTCGCCATGAATCCCGACTGGCGCGCCGTGCAGCAGCGGGCCGATAGCGTGTTCGGCGACATGGGGCCTCAGCGCGCCGAGTTCGAGACCGCCTTTGAACGCCTTCTGAGTTACTTCCCCGACAGCATCACCCCACGCGTGGTGGTGTTCAACAGCGGATTCAACTACGGCATAGCGCCCACCGACAGCGTGCTGGGTATCGGCGTGGAGTGGTTCATCGGACCGGACCACAAGGTGATCAGCCTGCTTGCTCCCGATGCCTTCCCGCAATACCTGAAAGAGCGGATGCGGCCCGAGATGCTGGTGCCCAGTGCGGTGAAGGGCTGGCTGCAGACCCATTACACCCGCGACACCCGCGGCGAGGATGTACTCACCAACCTCGTGGAGATCGGCCGGGTGATGTACCTGCTGAACACGCTGCTGATCGAGATCAACCCCGCACTCAACTTCGCGTTTACCGATGCGCAACTGAAGTGGTGCGAGGACAACGAGTTCAACATCTGGACCGCCCTTGTCACGGGTCAGGTGCTGTACAGCAAAAAAGCTACTGATGTCGACCGGCTGTTGAACGACGGACCTTTCACCAACGGCTTCCCGCGCGAAAGCCCCGGCCACATCGGCGAGTGGATCGGCTATCGCATGGTGTCCGCGTACATGAAAGCCCATCCGGAGGTGACCATGGCACAACTGTTCGCACTGGACGATCCGCGCGTGGTCCTGAAGACGTACAAACCCAGATAACGAAGCTTCAAGCCTGAGGACCCTAGGCTCCAGCTTCGATACCCGAACCCGCCCGAGCCGCTGGAGACCTGGCGCAAGGAACTTGAACCCCGCAACCTGATGAAGACGAAACAGATCCGGTTCTCCATCACTTTGGACGATAACCACGTGCCGGAGCGGATCGCTTGGGAGGCCGACGACTCCGAAGGGACCAGCGAGTGCAAAAGCGCGCTCATCAGCCTGTGGGATGCCAAGGAACTGAACACCTTGCGCATCGATCTCTGGACCAAGCTCATGACCACGGACGAGATGAAGGCCTTCTTCCACCAGAACATCCTCACCATGGCCGACACGTTCGAACGCGCCACCGGAGAAGGGAAGATGGCCGCCCAGATGCGCGATTTCGCCAGCTATTTCGCGGAACACATGCTGAATGCGAAGAGTGGTGAGAAATGAGAGACGAGATGAGTGGCCCTGCCAAGTGCCACTCATCTCGTCTCTCCTCATTCGTCTCTCACGACGAAGCTCCCGCCCATGTCGCATTCACCCCCTCGATGAACTCCAGCAGGTCCTCGCGGCCCTTCCTCGACTCCGCCGAAGTGATGAACATCGTGGGCAGTGTGTCCCAGGTCTTCTTCATTGTCCGCTTGAAGAGTGCGACGTTACTGACGATGGCGGGCTGCTTCAGCTTGTCCGCTTTGGTGAAGACGAGCACGAAGGCGATACCGTTCTCGCCCAACCATTGGATCATGTCCAGGTCGTTCTTCTGCGGCTCCAGGCGCACGTCGATGAGCACGAACACGCACTGGAGGTTCTCGCGCTCCAGCAGGTAGGTGTCGATCATCTTCTTCCAGGTCGCGCGCTCCGCCTGGCTCGTCTTCGCGAAGCCATAGCCCGGCAGGTCAGCGAGCATCCATGCCTCGACTGCGCTCGGCATGACAGCCTTGACCTTGAAGTGCTCCACGTTGCGCGTCTTGCCGGGTGTGCCGCTCACCCGCGCCAGCTTGTTGATGCCCACGAGCATGTTCACCAATGAACTCTTGCCCACGTTGCTGCGCCCGATGAAGGCGTATTCCGGAAGTGTCGGCTTGGGCCAGTGCTTGGCTTCGCGGCCGCTGCCGAGGTGTTCGGCTCTCAGGGTGTCCATGGGAAGGGAGAGGCGAGAGGGGAGAGGCGAGAGACGAGTGGCCCGTCCATGGTGCCACTCGTCTCTCGCCTCTCGTCTCTTGCTGCTTGCATTTCAGCCGAGCGTCTTCGCCAGCCATTCATCCACCAGCCGGTTGAAGGTGTGCGGATGCTCCATCATCGGGGCATGACCGCATTCATCGATCCAGAACAACTCGCTTCCTGGGATCAATGTGTTGAACTCCTCGGCCACGTGCGGCGGTGTGATCGTGTCCTGCCTGCCCCAGATGAGCGCCACCGGCATCTTCAGGTTGGGCAGGTCCTTGGCCATGTTGTGGCGGATCGCGCTCTTGGCCAGCGACAGGATCCGTATCAACTTGCCCTTGTCGTTCACGGTGGTGTAACACTCCTCCACCAGGGCATCCGTGGTGTGCTTCGGGTCGTAGAAGGTGAGCGCGATCTTGGCACGCAGGTACTCCTTGTCCTCCCGACGCGGGAAGCCGCCACCGAACGCGTTCTCGTACAGGCCGCTGCTTCCGGTAAGGATCAGGGTGCGCACCGTGGCCATGTGCTTGGTGCAGTACACCAGCGCGATGTGGCCGCCGAGCGAATTGCCCAGCAGGTTCACCTCCGAAAAGCCTTTGTGTTTGATGAACCGATCGAGGAACTCCGCCAGTGCGGGGATGTTGGTGTTCAACATCGGCAGCGAGTACAGCGGGAGCATCGGCATCACCACGCGGTACTTCTTCCCGAAATAGTCGATAGGCCCCTCGAAGTTGCTGAGCGCACCGAACAGCCCGTGCAGGAACAGCAACGGCGGGCCATCACCGACCTCGATGTACTTGAACTCTCCTTCTTCTTTCAGCGGCGGTTGCATGCGCAGGGTGCGACCAAATGTAAACGCTTCACTTCGTCGAGCGCCATCCGGTCCAACACACTATTTTGTCCACATGCGATCCGCGATGCGCGCATTGGTGATCTGGACGATCCTCCTGGGCGGTCCGGCGTACGGCCAGGACCCTTTGCCCATACTGCGTGACCTGCTGGTGCGTGGTGAGGTGGACAGCCTGCTCGCACTCGGGAAACAGGAGTTGGGTTCCGCTGACCTGTCGCCGTTGCACCGATCCCGCCTGTTGGAGATCATCGGCGAGCAATTCCACCAGCTCAGCGACATAGGAGAAGCAAAGCACTATTGGGACGAAGCGCTCGCCATTCGCCAGCGGTCTTACGGGGACAGCTCCGTGGAGGCAGCGGTCGGATACGCCTTCATCGCACGCTATCACAACTACATGGCCTCACCACAGCTGGATCATTGCGCGGCGGCCTTGGTGGAGGCCGCGCGTGCCAGGCGGCTGATGAACGGGCACGGATCGATGGACCCATGGGAACGTTCGCTCCTGCTGCGCGAATACGGCTACGCGTTCAAGGTGGAGCGGGTCCACAAGATGGAGGACAGTCTGCGCCTTCGCACCACGCGTTCGTACTACCAGGATGCACTGCGATCCGCGGTCAGGGCCCGGGATACGGCCTGGATCGCGCAGATCACCCACGACATCGGCAACACATACACCGATGAGGCCGGTGCGTACGCATCCTTACGGCCCCGGGCCCGGATCGCTGTGTTGGTGGATAGCGCGCGGAATTGCTATGGCCGTTCTGTCGAACTGATGACCCGCGCGGGGTATGGAACCACCCGCGCGGTGATGATGGACCATTACACCACCGCTCTGTTGTACTCCAACGCGTACGGTGCGGACAGTTGCGCACAGGCCATCCACTCCTTCGATGCCGCTCTTTCCGTGATGCACCGGCAAGCCGGTGTCCGAGCACCGTTCCACCCGCTGCGGTACGAGCCACGGATCAAGGATCCCGCACAGATGGTAGAGCTGCTCTTTCAGCGGGCATGGACCCTCCGGCGCTGTGATGAGACCTCGCCCGGCAACCAGCTCGACAGTGCCATTTCCTCGTTGGAGGCCGCGATACCGTACTGGGAACAACTGCTGCGCGACTACCGCAGCCGCGACATCGAGAAGGTGATCGGTAGTTACGGGCATTTCCCGTTCAGACCAGGCTCCGAAATGTACCTGCGCCGTTACATCCGGAGGGGTGATCCCGAGGACCTGCAGCGTTCATTGATCTGGAGCGAACGCAACCGCGGTGCCTCCCTGCAGCGGAAGCGCTTGCTCGCCGGTCTGCCGCCCTCCCAGGTCAACGACGGTGCTCTGCTCCCTTCCGCGCTGGTCGCCGCGGCGGGTTCCGTTGTCATCGCATTCAATCACCCGGCGTTCAACGGCGTGTTCGTGGTGGATGAGAAGGGCTTGTCCGTGACAGAATTGGAGATGATGCCCGCCGACCTTGATCGATCCACGGGCCGGTTCAATGAGTTCACCATCGATCGGCAAGGATGGTCCCCTGAGCGCTATGCGCAGGAGTCCTATGCCTGGTATGCGCGCCTGCTCAAGCCGGTACTGGACCATCGGCATGTGCGGGAGCTCGTGATCGTTCCCTATGGAAGCCTGGCGCTGCTGCCGTTCGAAGCCTTGTGTACGTCACCGCAGGCCCGGGAATGGAGCGAAGCCGCCTTCCTTGGAAGGCAGTACACCGTTCGGTATGCCCGATCGGTAGCGGAGGCGCTGATGGTAAAAACGGTTTGTCCACGCGACAAACCGTTCCTGGCCACGGCTGATGTGGACAGCCTCGCGGACCTGCCGTTCGCCAAGTCGTTGGCGGAAAAGCTCCACGCCGGTTCTCGCTCAGGTGCGCTCGACAACGATCTCACAGCAACGGAACTTATCGGTGCATTGGCCAAGTCGGGCTTGATCCATCTCGCCACCCATGGCGTGAATCCGGCCGTGCCGGACGCGGTCCCCTCCCTCCTCCTATCCGATGGCGCATGGCCGACCACCGCATTGCAGGAGGCGGTCTCGCATAGAACGCTCGCCGTGCTCAGCACTTGTTCCAGTGGCAGTGGCCGCAACTACCAGGGTGAAGGGGTGATGAGCATCGCCCACGCGTTCCTCGGCGCGGGAACAAAGTCGGTGGTGCATACGCTCTGGCCCGTCGATGATCGCTCAACAAGCGAGATCCTCCAGGACTTCTACGTCGGTCTCGAGGATGACCTTCCAGCTTCGGAGGCGCTCGCCAAAGCGAAGTTGGACTTCATCGCACGCCATGCCCACGACGGTCTCGCGGATCCATTCTACTGGAGCGGTATCGTACTCACTGGTACGGACGTGGTGCTGCAGTCCGAACCCCGAAGCGATTGGTGGTACGCCACCGCTGCATTGCCACTCCTCGCCGGAGGCTATATTTTATCCAAACGAAGAAGTAGAGCGCGCGCTTGGGGCGAAACCTGAGGATCGCCCATCGCCACCACCCGCCGCAGTTGCTCACGCGCAAGGGACAGGTCGCCCTGCTTGAGCGCACACAACGCCAGGCCGTATCCCGCCTTCGAGGCGAACACGGAAGTGGTGTGAACCTGCGCGTACCATGCTTCGGCCGACGCGCATCCGTTCACCCGGTCCTGCAGCACACCACGGAAGTACTGAAGTGTGTCGTTCCGCGGATCCCGCTCAAGTGCCGCCGCAAGCAGGCTGTTCGCCGTGCCGAAGTCCTCCTGTTTGTATGCATTCATAATGGCGTCCATGGCGCGGGGCGATGTCCCCATGAGCACCGGCAAGCCCGGCTCGGACCACCGGAATTCATCGGCCAATGCCTGGGGTGTATCGCGCGTGGGCACCAGCCACCACGCCAGGCCGCCGAGCAGCAGTACCGCCGCTGCGGCCCACCACCAACGGGTGCGGCTCGCTCCTGGCGCCCCAGCAACTTCCGCATCCGCATTCTTCAGTTCCTGGCGCAGTCGCTCCTCGCCCAAGGTTCGCAAGCCTTCGATGGCGCGGCGTGCGGCATCCACATCGGAACGCAAGCTCGGGTCGTCGGCCATCTCCTTCTCGAAGTCCACACGTTCGGCCGTGTCCATCTCGTCTTCCACGAAGCGGACCACACGTTCCAAGCGGGGATCGGGCTCCTCCTCCTTCACAGCAGTAGCATTTTGGCCGAGCGCACGAGGGCGATCAGGCGTTGCAGAGCGAAGTGCTTCTTCTTCTTGGCCACGTTGCGGTTCTTCAGGCCCAAGGCCTCGGCCACGGCGTCCATGTCCTTGCCCTCGAGGTAGTACAGTTCCAGTACGCGGCGGTCGTCCGGCTTCAGCTCGGCGAGGCGCTGACGCACGAGTTCGGCGGTGGCTTCCTTTTCCTGGCGCTCCATGCCATTGGTAGCAAGCGCCTCGTCCGGGATACCATGGAACTCCTCGTGCAGGTCCTCCTGTTTGCGCAGCACACGCATGCGCGAGAGCAGCTGGTTGCGCCCCACGGCGAAGAGATAGGTGCGCAACGAGCAGTTCAGCGATGCCAGGTCGTCGCCTTGTGCTTTGCGGTACAGCACGATCACCGCTTCCTGGAAGGCATCACGGGCTTCCTCTTCCCGCACACCGTATTGCCGCGCGGCCCACTGCACAAAGGCGCCGCGGTGCTCGGTGTAGAGCGCGCGGTACCAGGCGTGCGATGTTCCCAGAGTGAGGTTCTGGAGGGTGGGCTCCATGGGAGGGCAAGGTAGGGAGTGGTAACCTTTTCGGGAGACGGATACTCAGTTATGGAAACACGCTCATCCGCATGGATCGAATAGCCTTGACCATAGCCTTGGCGGCGGCGACGTTGATCGTCGGCTGCAAGAAGGAGGAAGAAACACCGTTTACACCTGTGTCGAACCCGATCGTGTCGAAATGCATCGGAGTGTGGCGAGCCGATTCCAGCTACGTCCCTTCCACAGGTTCGTACAATCAGCACGCACAAGCAACCTTCGACTTTTCCAACGATGGGTCCCTCGCCGTAACCTGGCCGGATGGTTCGGCTGACACATACATCTTCTGGATCGGTGAAGAATCCAGCGCGGTTACCTCAACCGAGATCGGTAGGGCGCTGATATGGTTCAAAGAGCCATCTGACGGGCCAGACGAAAGTGATGGGATCCTCATGGTCTTCCAGGGCCCGGAGGAGTGCTTCCTATTGCTCTCCGACGACATCGGTGAGACCAGTCCATGGAACACGCTGGCCATTGTTCAAGAGGACCTTGTGACAATGGGGGATCCGGTATTCGACTTCTGGGCCAAATGCTACCGCCAATAACCAAAACCCGATGATACACCTTTCCATCACCTCCTTCGCAACGCTCCTCAGCAGCGTGCTCCTTGCCCAACCACCCTCCTACATCCCCACCACCGGCCTTGTGGCCTGGTTTCCCTTCAATGGGAACGCATTGGACGAAAGCGGGAGCGGTCACGACCTTACAGTGAACGGGGCCACCCTCACCACGGATCGGAACGGGCAAGGCAATGCGGCATACTACTTCGATGGTGGCGGTGCCCACATGAACGGCGGAAGCCATACGGATTTCGAGATCACCGGTGATCGCACGATCTCCGCATGGGTGAATGTCGGCACCACCCTCAATAACGACCAGGGCATCGTGGGATACATCGGCAGCTCCGGAGCATTGGCGGGCCATGCGGGGTACTACCTCAAGCGGCGCTTCGTGGATCCGGACATGATCGGGGCGTATGAGGACAGCGCCCAGTTCGGATCCGGCAACTACGGAGCAGCGTGGAGCGACGCTCCTTGTGCTCCCGGCCAATGGCACCATCTGGTCCATTTGCGCAGTGGTGGCATCACCTACCTATGGGTGGATGGCGTGCAACAGACCAACACCTATCAGTTGATCCCCTACTTCCTGAATTCCGAATTACTCGTGGGGTGGAGCGGATCGGCAGGACAATATTTCCATGGCGATATCGACGACATCGGTATCTGGGACCGTGCGCTCACACCCTCCGAGATCCAAGACGTGTTCAATGCGGGCGGCCCCAACGATTGCCTCATGGCCGCCTATTCATTCGATGGAAATGCCAATGACACCACCGGCAATGGGCACGATGGTGTGGTGCTGGGAGGCGCCATCCCTGCCCCGGACCGTTTCGGAAATGCCAATAGCGCCTACCAATTCGATGGGGTCGACGACTGGGTCAGGCTGGGTGGCACGTTCAATGGCAATACGGGCACGGTGAGCGCGTGGATCAACATGACCGATATGACCACATTGAACCCGGTGTTCTCCGGGCGCGACACGACCATGAACGGCATCGCCGTGGAAATGACCGTTGATCCGAACTCGGGACCGGACGCCAGCAGGCTTTCCTATGGACTGGATCAGCGCGACTGCGTTGGTGGTGGGTGCAATGTCTTCTTCGAGATCGGCGACCCCCAACTGACCCCGAACGCATGGCACCATGTGGTCATGACATCCGATGGTTCGGAGGTGATCCTATATCTGGATTGCGTGCCGATCACTACTTACTTCGGAAGCTGTGGCGATGGGGGAGGCCTATGGTTCGATGACCTCTGCCAGGATGTGGTATTCATGCTAGGTCGGCATAAACGACCGTTGTCCGAGCACTTTTTCACTGGCCTGATCGATGATGTTCGCATCTACAACTGCGCTCTGGACTCTGCGGAGATCGCCGGCATGTGCGACTTTACCGCTGGCACCATCGCACAGCACATCGAAGCCAGTTTGGTACCGTATCCGAACCCTTGCCACGATGTGCTGCAAGTGAATGCCACCGGGCACTACGAAGTGCGCGACATGGCTGGGCGCTTGATGATCACGGGGAATTTGAACGGTTCTTCACCCACTATCCCGACCAGCGACCTCCCGGTCGGCATCTATTCGTTGCGCATCAACGGGGATCAGGGACCGGTCGCTGTGCGCTTCATGAAGTTCTGAGCACCCGATCACAACGTCCTGATCCTTGCCATCAACGCCTCCTTGCGCACGGAGCGCGCACGCACCGACAGCCTTCGCCAAGCCTCAAGCCTGGCCTACGGGAAACTGCTGCGCGAGCGCGACTCCCTGTTCGTGCAGCACAGGACGGTGGACCATAAGCTCAAGCGCTTGGGCAACGGCCAACTGGGGTACACCTGTGTGATGCCCTTCTCCATGCGCAGCCTTTCGGACACGTTCGTGCTGGAGGTTGCCGGACCTGATCTGTTGAGCGCGGTGTTCACCTTTCGCATCGTCGACTGGCGCGGACAAGAGATCCACCGTGCTCCAGTTGAACTACTTCGCACCGAGGAGGTCATGGAAGACGAACGGTTGCAGCGTTGCGCCATTGAGGCACGCATCCAGGCCTTTTTCCAAAGCAACCGCTTCGCCTACCCTCCCATAGGCCCGGAGCGCGACCGCCAGCATGCGCGCGGACTGGACCGCGGGGATCGCTACGCCATCAGCCCGGATGAATGGAACGCCTTGCGCTTCGATGCGCACACGTGCGCGTTCACCTTTCCGGTGGATGAGGCGAGCAGCCACACCATTGCGTACAGCGCCAAGATGAAACGAGTGGTGCGTTTGGACGCGGGCCCTACGGCCAGGTGAGCTGCGATGCTCCATGTGTGATCGCTCCTCTCGTCCGCTCGGCCCCACCCTCTGGTGGCTCGCACTCCTCATTTCCCTCATCGCCCTGTTGGGGATCGGCACCTACGTAACGCAGTGATCGCTGCTTGAGGACCGGGTCGGAGCTCTGCGCCACCCCCAGGTCGCGATGCCTGAATTGTAGGATGTGCTGGGTGATGTGGTCCGTACTGCAATAACCCCGATCCAAACACGCCCATCCGGTGTGTTGTGGAAGATCGGATCCGCTGGTTGCTCTTGGAGTTCTGGAACGGGCCAGCCAATTAAAAGTATTACCGTGCTTTTATTCGGCGGATCGTCCTACCTTTGTGCCCTGACCGGACCAAGAACGCACACCATGGAAACCGCAACCGAACCGATCCTTGACGTCACCAAGCTGGCACCAGCGGTGAAACACTCCACCATTTTCGCCCACGTGGACGCCCTGCAGGATGGCGACAGCTTCATCATCCACAACGACCACGATCCCAAGCCGCTCTACTTCCAACTGCACAACCTCTACGGCGACTCCTACACCTGGGAATACCTGGAGCAAGGGCCCACGTGGTGGAAGGTGCGCATCGGCAAGGAAGCAGCCGTGCAACCCGGTGGGGACAGCAACGTGCTGGATGTGACCAAGCTGGCGCCCGCCGTGAAGCACAGCACCATCTTCGGCCTCATCGCCAAACTCAGCGAAGGGCAAAGCCTGATCATCCACAACGATCACGACCCGGCACCGCTGCGCCACCAGTTGGGCCACACCCATCCCGGCACCATCGCATGGGAATACCTGGAAAAGGGTCCGCAATGGTGGAAGGTGCGGATCGCCAAGATCGCCCCGCGCAACGCGGAGGCCGGGTTGAACATCCTCGATGTGACCAAGCTGGCCCCTGCGGTGAAGCACAGCACGATCTTCGAGCGCCTCGACAAGCTGCAGGGAGGTGAAAGCCTGATCATCCACAACGACCACGACCCAGCGCCGCTGCGCTACCATCTGGAAGCCGAGCACGGCGGTGCCTACGGCTGGGAATACCTGGAGGAAGGACCCGCCTGGTGGAAGGTGCGGATCACCCGCCGCATTGACGATATAACGCAACATGGGGAGAATATCCTGGACGTCACCAAGCTGGCGCCGCGCGAGAAGCACCCCACCATCTTCAATCGCTACCATGCGCTGAAGAAGGGCGAAAGCCTCGTCATCCACAACGACCACGACCCCAAACCGCTCTACTACCAGATGCAGGGCGAGATGGGCGACGTGTTCACCTGGGAATACCTGGAACAAGGCCCGGCATGGTGGCGTGTGAAGATCACCAAGCGACCCGACGGCACCGGGGCGGAGACCCTGGCGGAGATCGTCACCAAGGACTTCCACAAGGCCGAGGTGCTCAAGAAGTACGGGCTCGACTTCTGCTGCAACGGCCACCTCACCATGCGCGAGGCCTGCGCGGCCAAAGGCCTGGACGTGGTGCGGATCGAGCAGGAACTGCGCGAGGCGGACAAGGTGCTTACCGCCCCGGCCCTCCCGTACAACGACTGGAACATCGACTTCCTCGCGGACTTCATCGTGAACACGCACCACGCCTTCCTGCGCAAGAATCTTCCGGAGATCGGGAAGTATTCCGCCAAGGTGGCACAGGTCCATGGAACCGTGCATCCTGAACTGCACGAGGTGAACAAGCTGGTGGAAGAGGTGATCGCGGAATTCACCGCCCACATGCCCGAGGAGGAGAACAACATGTTCCCGTACATCAAGCGGATGGTGACGGCCCGGAATGCCGGCGAGCCGCGGCCAGCCAGCACCATGGGCGGCTTCCGGGATCACTTGGAGTCCTTGGTGAACGAGCATGTTTCCGTGGGCGGCAAACTCGACCGGATCAACGAGCTGACCGATGGCTACACGCTGCCGGGCGACGCTTGTGCCAGTTACACCCTGCTCTTCCGCCTGTTGCACGAGTTGGAGGACGACACGCATGTGCACATCCACCTCGAGAACAACATCCTCTTCCCCAAGACGGCGGAGCTGGAGCGTTCGTTCAATTGAGCGGGCAAGGGGGCGAAGGGGCGAGGGTCCACCCAGCACGCTCTCTCACCCTCGCACCTTCGCACCCTCTTACCCTCGCACCCTCCCATCCGCGCCCACTCGTACCCGGGATCTGACCCATGACCATCACCTCCGACACGAAGATCGCAGCCCTCCTGCGCGAAAGCCCGGACGCGCTGGAGGCCATCATCAGCCTGTCGCCGAAGTACAACAAGCTGCGCAATCCGTTGCTGCGGAAGCTGATGGCCTCGCGCGCCACCATCGGCATGGCCAGCAGGATCGGCGGGCGCACCCCGGAAGACTTCTTCCGCGTGCTGGAACCGCTCGGCTTCGTTGTGGACAGGTCCGCCGCCACCGCTGGTGAGGAGCCCCGCACGCCCAGACCGGCATTCATGGAACAGCTCGCGCCGGAACAGGTGCAGGACCTCGATGTCCGGCCCATCCTCAACGCGGACAAGGACCCGTTCAACCTGATCCTGGGCAAGGTGAAAGAACTCCGCACCGGGCAGGTGCTGCGGCTGATCAACGACTTCGAGCCCATCCCGCTGATCCAACTCCTGGGCAAGCAGGGCTTTGAGAGCTGGAGCGAGGTGATCGACGGCGGTACCTTCCACACCTGGTTCTTCAAGTCGGGTGAAGCCTGCCTGCCGTATACCCAGCCGAAGGGATCAAGTGATGACTTTGACGCCCGGGTGGAACAGTTCGCGGACCGCACCACCACCATTGATGTGCGCCACCTGGAGATGCCCCTGCCCATGCTCACCATCCTGGACGCGCTGGAGCACCTGCCCGAGGGCCATGCCCTGTACGTGGACCACAAGCGGATCCCCGTGTTCC
>JAFDZE010000096.1 GCA_018267155.1 Bacteroidota bacterium
TACCATTGTTCTTGATGGTGATCGTGGGATCGATCGTGTTCTCGTTGCACAGCGAGGGAGGCACGTTGTTGATCGACTGGAGCAGCGCATCGTACTGGTACGTGGTGGAGCCCGCCGGGTCCCATCCGTCCAGGGTCGTGCCGCACGAACCGAGATGGCTTTCCAGCAGGGGCCAGCTCACATCGAAACGGCCGAAGTAGTCGTTCACATTGTTGCTGCAGCTGGCCTGCCCGCCGAACAACTGCCCGATGATGCGGTGGTCCTGGTTCCACAGGCCGCTACCGCTGCTGCCGGGCTCGGTGGTGCCATCGTCCCAAGCAGGAATGTGCCAGGTGGCGGCGCTGCCCCAGTCGGCCTCGCCCGCTGCATCATTGTTGAAGCTGATCTTCTTGATGTCGCCGCTGGGATGGTGGATGCACACCTCCGAGGTGGGGGCAGCGCCGCTGTTGTCCCAGCCCGCGTAGTACACGTTGTAGTCGCTGGGCGGGGTGCTGTTGAGTTGCAGGAGCGCCACATCGGAGCCGCCGCTGTTCTCCAGAAGCGAGGCGCCGCTGACGGTCTGGTTGGTGGGCCCGTTCTGGTTGGCTTCGCACACGGGACTTTCCCAATTGAAGCGGAAGACCCAGTTGTTCACGTTGGCCCCCTCGGTGCAGTGGTTGGCGGTGAGGAAGTAGGGCGTGCCGTCCTCCGCGCAGTTGTTCAACAGGGTGCCGGTACAATAACCACTGCCGCCCACGATGATGATGGCCACTGATCGGATCTCGTCGCGCCATTCGTCGCCCACGGGGCAGATCACGTTGTTGTTGCAACTGCCGCTGTCGCCGAGCCCTTTGGCCAGCCCGAGCACATCGCGGTAGGCGTGGGTCACCTGGCCGATACGCAAATGGCCCTGACCTTCGACGGACGCGGGCTCCACGTACTCCACCGTGATGCGGTCGCCGGCCAGCTGGCCCACGCCCATGGTGGGGCGCCCGCCGTTGCTCGCCGCGGTGAATCCGCCCAATACCTCGTTCCAGGCATTGTAAACGAACACGCGCGCACCCTCGGGCACCATGTACTCATTGAACTCGAAGTTGATGCTGAAGGCGTTGGGGCATACGATGGCCAGCCGCCACACCCGGTCGCCGTTGGGCATGGTGTGCCAGATGCCGCTGTTGTCGAGGGACAGGTCGGTGGCGTGGTTGAAGCCGAAGCGGTACGGGCCCTTGATGCCCTGGGCTGCGCGTTCGGCATCCTCGGCCATCAGCGCCGCGGCGTCCACGGTGGGCATGATCACACGCGGCGCCGGTGGCAGCCCGGTCTTTTCGGTGGGGCGCATGCCGTACGGCTGCCCGCCGAAAGCGATCTGGCCGTGTACTGAAATGGTGGTAAGGAGGGCGACAAGCGGGAGGAGACGTCCGGTCATGTGTGGAGCGGGTATGGTTCGTTCATTCGAGCGGGGCAAGTTATGCCCCGTCGCATGCATGGGTTCTCCGCGCGGATCGCAACAACCGGCCCGCGCGTGGGATCCAACGGGATATTCGTAAAACACGAACCCCGGCACAGGGCCGGGGTCCGTGGGAGCACGGCGGTAGCGTTCAGTGGAGCACGTTGAACGCGCGGGCGGCACCGGTGCCTTGTGGGCCCCGGGCACGCACGCTGTACACGCCGTTGGCCAGTGAGCCCACATGCAGGGTGGCCAGACCCGCATTGTTCGCCACGGCCTGGGTGAGCATCAGACGTCCGCTGGCATCGAGCACTTCGAGGGTGGTGGCGCCATGTATGCTTGATACATCGAGGTTCACCACGTCGTTGGCGGGCGAGGGGTAGGGGCGTCCCAGGTCGGCCATGGCCGCGTCGAATTCCTCCACGCTGACGATCCCGTAGAACCAGTCGTGGCTCAGTTGCACCATGCCGCGGCCCACTTCGGTGTTGCTCATCTGCTCGGGGCCGATGCCGAAGTACACCACTTTGTGGTTGCCCACCTCGGCACGCAGCCCTCCGATCTTGTCCGGGTTGGTGTACCGAAGGATGGGTACCGCCGGGTCGATCGGGTCGATGCGGTCCGGGTAGGTGTTGGTGCTGAACACGTTGTTCACCGCGGAGTTCGAAAGGGTGCCGAAGACCGCGTCGGCGTCCTCGAAGTTCACGGTATTGTCGGCCGTGCTGCCATCATCCATGAAGTCGGCCAGCAGGTGGTCGGCGTAGAAGGCCTGCGTGGCGGGCGTGCCGTACGCGCCGTCCGCACCGCTCTGGTCCCAGCCGATGTCCTGGCCGGCGATCATCAGATTGCCGCCGTTGTCCATGAAGGCCGCGAGTACGGCCACCTCGTCGTCGGTCAGGCTGGGGAAGGTCCAGCTCACGTTCACGTACAGGTTGTTCACCCCGGCGAGCGCGTCGGCCTGGGCGAAGGCGACGAACTTGGCTTTGGACGTGGCGGCTTTCGCGGGTTCGTGGTACATGGCGTTCATGTAGATCGGCTCATGCGCTTCGGCGCCCGAGTGGGTCACGATCAGGTCGTGCACACCGCTGATCACATGGTATTCGGTCGAGATCGCGGGGGCGCTGCTGTTGGAAACGCTCGTGATCGAGAGGGTGTAGTCCCCGATGCCGGGTGCGGCGTCGGGCGTGATGTTGGCCGTCACGTTGATCGTGGCCCCGTTGGTCACGGTAACAGTGGCGGGGTTGCCGAGGTCCTGCCCGTCCACGTTGATGCCAGCGGTCCAGGATCCGGGCGCATCATCTCCGGTGAGTGTGATGGTGTATTGCGCGTCGGCGTTCAGCAGGTTGGTGAAGGTGCCATCGAAGGGCGTGGCCGTACCATCCTGGCCCGGGCGATAGGGCTGTCCATTGCCGGCCATGCTGCCGATCACCAGGGTGGTGCCACCGTCGGCCGCCACGTCGCGGGCCTGGTACACCTCGGTCTGGTACTCGCTGATGAAGGCGACCACCTCGCAATTCGCGATGTTCCATTCCGGGGGCACGGCCATGGTATACGTGCGGTCCACGGTCTCCCCCGCCACGTGGTTCCCCACATCCTCGCCCCAGGTGTCGGTGAGGTAGCCACGAAGCACGTGCAAGTGGTCGTAGTTCTGGTGGGTGCCGTTGGTGTAGTCGGCCTGGTAGCCGATGATGTGGCTCTCGGTCACCAGCACGCTGATGTAGTCGTTACCGGAGGGGCTGTCGCCGGTGTACAGCGCGTGCGTGTGCACGGTGAGTGTTTGCGTACCGGCATCGTAGGAGCTTTCCACTCCGAGGTTCACCGGGCTGGGCATGTCGAGCACCTGCTCCACGGCACCTTCCCAGGAGCCGCGCCCCAGGTCGTCCTCGCCGTCGAAGAGGTGGCGGTTGATCACGCCGGCGGGGTAGCCGCTGATGGTGAAGTGCGCGTCGATGGCGGTGCCTTCGTCGGTGCGGAAGTCAGGCTCGTTGCCTTGAGGCACGGCGAAACCGCCGGCATGGACACCTACACCCACGTAACGCGGGCCGAAGCGTTCCTCCAAGGCGGCCATGATCACGTGGCCTTCGGGGCAGTAGCCACAATGGATGCCGGTGAAGTCCTCCAGCAGGACGGTCCGGTTCTCCGGCGTGGTGTTCACCAGTGATTGAGCGCTGGCCAATGCGGGGATGAGCCCCAGGAGTGTAAGGGTTTTCTTCATGCGAATGAGCTTGGCGGGCCGGTGGTGGCCCGGTGGTTACAGGGCGCTGAAAGTAGCGGACGTACCGCTCGGGCCGGAACGACATGACCGCGCAGGTTGGAAAGCCAAGAACGAAGCAGGAGCCTGAAGCAATGCCGGATCGGGGAGCATGTTGACAGCGGAAATCGGTGCGGCACCCGTGCTCGCATGAACGGCCCGCTTATGCTCTACCGTTCGGCCCACACCACCCGCATCACCGTGGCGCCCACGGCCTGCAGGCTCTCCTTGCTGATGTTCGCCAGGTTGTCGTCGTGCGTGTGCCAGGTCTTCGGGAAGGCGCCCGAGCTCTCGTCCCACGCGATGATGTCGGCCACGGGGATGCCGGTGCCTTCGAACACCACGAGGTGGTCGTCTATGCCCACGTAGTTCTTCGTTTCGCTCAGGAAGCGCGCACCATGACCGGCTTCGGCAGCGGCCTTCCACAATTTGGCCACCACCTGCGGGGCTATGCGCATGCTGATCCCTTCGCGGGGGAATTTGGCGTCGGTGCTGCCCACCATGTCCAGGAGGATGCCGAAGCGTGCGCGGTAACCGGGCACATGCGGGTTCTTGGCCCAATAGCGCGCGCCGAGGCACCAGCTCTCCAGGTTGTTCTCGTCGTGCCGGGCACCCATCCCACCGGCGTTCGGGGCGCCCATGTCCTCCACATCGGTGAAGAAGAGGTCGATGCCCAAGGCGGGCGCCTGCTCGCGGAAGTGCCGGGCCACCTCCAGCCACACGGCAACGCCGCTGGCCCCGTCGTTGGCCCCGTCGATCGGGTCGTTCGGTCGTTCCTTGTCGCGATCGGCGAAGGGGCGTGTGTCGTAGTGCGCCATCAGCAACAAACGATCCTTCTTCTCCGGGTCCCAACTGGCGATGATGTTGCGCAAGGGCACGGGCTGGCCGTTGTATGCGGTGACGGTACCTTTTTGTTCATGCACCGTGTCCGCTCCGTAGCGCTTCAAGGTGGCCACCAACCAATCGGCACAGGCGGTGTGGGCCGCACTGCCGGGCACCCGCGGACCGAATGCCACCTGTTTCGCCACATGGCCGTAGGCGCTGTCCGGATCGAAGAGCGGCACCACCACGCTCACCGGCTTCTCCGGTGCGGGTGCCGGTGTCGGTGCTTCCGGTGCGCAGGACTTCAGCACGAGCACCCCGACGAACGTCGCGACCAGACCGACGGCGATGAAAGGCCGCACCCGCCCCTTGCTCTTCATTTCCGGTCCCATGTGCTGCCTTCCTTGCTGTCCTTGATGCTGATGCCCACGGCCGCCAATTGATCACGGATCCTGTCGCTCAACGCGAAATTCCGGGTGGCCTTGGCTTCGGACCGCATTTCGATGATCAGGCGCATCACACCTTCGAGTGCGCCGTCATCTCCGCGTGCCTCCTCCTCCTTGCGCATACCGAGCACATCGAAGAGCATGGCGTTGAACAGGCCGTTCAACCGCGCGATGTCCTCTCGGCTCAGGGCGAGTTTCCCATCGTTGGCCGAGTTGATCATGCGCACGCCATCGAACAGGTGCGCGATCATGATCGGCGTGTTCAGGTCGTCGTTCATGGCATCGTAGCACGCCTGTTCCAGCGCGGCGACCTCGGCGGAGGCCGGTCCGTCCCCACCTTTCAGCGCAGCCAGTGTCACCACGGCCGCCATCATCTTCTCCAGCCCTTTCTCGGCCGCCTGCAGGGCCGCGTTGCTGAAGTCGAGCGTGCTGGCGTAGTGCGACTGGAGCATGAAGAAGCGCACCGTCATCGCGCTGTACCCTCTTTCGAGGAGTTTGTGGTTGCCCGTGACCAGTTCCTCCGGGGTGAAACCGTTGCCTTCGCTCTTGGCCATCTTGCGGCCGTTCACGGTGAGCATGTTACCGTGCATCCAGTAGCGCACCGGTGCCTGCCCATCGGCGGCCACGCTCTGCGCGATCTCGCATTCGTGGTGCGGGAACTTCAGGTCCATGCCCCCACCGTGGATATCGAAGGTCATGCCCAGGTACTTGGTACTCATCACGCTGCACTCCAGGTGCCAGCCCGGGAATCCTTCGCCCCACGGGCTGGGCCAGTGCATCAGGTGGCCGGCCTCGGCCTTTTTCCAGATGGCGAAGTCGAGCGGCGATCGCTTCTCGTCCATGCCCTCGGTGTCGCGCGTGTTGGTGAGCAGCTCGTCGATCCTCCGGCCGCTCAGCTCCCCGTAGTTGTGCTTGGCGGCGAACTTGGGGACATCAAAGTACACACTGCCGTTCACCACGTACGCATACCCGTTATCGATGATCCGTTGCACCATGCCGATCTGCTCGATCAGGTGGGCCGTGGCCGTGGGTTCGATGCTGGGGTTCCTCACGTTGAAGAGCCGCATCACATCGTGGAAGCCGTTGGTGTACTTCTGCACGATCTCCATGGGCTCCAGTTGCTCCAGCCGCGCCCGCTTGGCGATCTTGTCCTCGCCGGCGTCCACGTCATCCACCAGGTGGCCCACGTCGGTGATGTTGCGCACGTAGCGCACGGTGTATCCGATGTGCGAGAGCCAGCGGTAGAGCACGTCGAAGGTGGTGAAGCTGCGCACGTTGCCCAGGTGTACATCGCTGTACACGGTGGGTCCGCACACGTACAACCCGACATGTGGCGGGTTCAGGGGGGTGAATTCCTCCTTCTTCCGCGAGAGCGTGTTGGTGAGGTGGAAGGGCAGCTTCTTCGGGGTGGACATCGGGCTGAAAGCGAGGCGCGAAAGTAGGGCGGGGGTGCTGGAGGGACCGACGCGAACTCGGTTCCCAACAGGTGCCTGCTGCCCGGCCGGGTCAATGCGTGGTGCAGATGCGCCTGACCACCCGCTGGGCTCCCATCACCTCCACCACGTACACACCGGTGGGCCAGCCCTCCATGGGGATGCTGGTCCCCTGTCCCATGTAGCGTTGCTCCACGACCAGCTGTCCCAACGAACCCAGCACCCGCAGCGTGCCACCGGGGGCGATGCCGTCGACGACAAGCCGCCCGTCCAGGACGCGGATACGCGGGGCAAAGGCCTGTCCTTCCGGTATGTCGGTCGGAACGGTCACACATTGGGTATCCACAGAGCGATACCGCGCCACCATGGCCGAACTCGATGCAGTGGTGGCGATCAGATACGACCCACCGGCCAGGCCGATGTCGGCGCCCGTGGAAAGCCCACCGCCCAAGAGCAGTGCATCCGCAGGCGACCAGCAGAGGTCATACAGCACATCCCGATCGGCATCGTTCATCATCGCGCTCCAGATGTGCGAGCCGTCCGTGTAGCAATAGGAGCCGATCCACGCGGCACCCGATGAAGCAGACGGCGCGTAGGTGTCAGTTCCCGGTCCGGGATCCGCGTCGAAAGCATGTGTGAACATCCCGCACACCAAAATAGCCCCATCCTTGAACGGTGACATCGCGTAGATCACTTCGTTGCCGTACTGCGGGGAGAACAGGTCAGCCCATGAGGGCGACCAGCCGGACCCGGCCATGCGCTGGATGAACGCATCGCTGCCGGATGAAAGTACGGTGAATACGGTATCTCCGGTATCGAACCCGGCCTGTCCGGCATAACTACCGGCGAGCGCGATCCCGCCATCTGGTAACATGCCAAGGAGCGGCGCCCACCAGTCGACCGCCCAATCGAAGCTGGCATGCTGCACGTATTGTCCGTCCTGGTCGAGCCGCAACGCCACGGCCCCCTGATTCTGGTTGAAGGTGGTCATGGCCGTTCCGGGACCGGGGTCCACATCGAACTGCTCCATTGGGTTTGGGCCCACTGTGCGCATGCTGACCAACAGATCCGTTCCGGCCCGGACCAGGTCACAGGCATACTCCATGCCCTCGTTGCCGATCGAAACCGCCCAGACCAACTCATCGGCCGCGTTGAGCCTGGCTACCCAGAGGTCAAAGAATCCATTGGACATGAGCAGGGTGGTATCGGGCCCGGGGTCCGCATCGAAAGCGCCCATGTACTGGCCGGCAAGGAACACGTCACCCGTGTTGTTCGTAAGACAATGAATGGAAGATGCACCCTCCAGCACGATGGCGGACACGAAGGTGCCATCGGTCGTCCAACGCACCACGCCAGTCCCCGGCCCGTCCAACGGATGGACGCCGCTTCCAGGGTCCGCGTCCCAAGGGACATATGGATCCAGATAGGCGCAGATCACCAGTTCGCCGGACGGAGAGACCGCGATCGAGCGTGCGGCGTCGGCTCGATACCCCCAGAGGAATAGCCCGGTGCTGTCGTACTTGGCGATGAAATAACCAGAGCCGGGTAGCCCACCGAAGTCCCAAGAAAGCGTGGCGGAGTTCGGTCCGGGATCGAGGTCCACCGACCCGGTGTTCGCCATTCTTCCCATGACATAAACGTTCTCCAGCGCGTCCGTTCGCACCTGTTGGATCATCGACTCACCGGAGACCCCGAGCACATTCGCCCAATGCAGGACCTGACCGGCCGTCGTCAGGGGCTGGTGAAGAAGAACAAGAGCTGGGACAAATGGCAGAAATCGCATTCGAGGTGATGCTCGCGGGGTATACAACGTTATACAAAAGGAGGAATTGCACCAGCCACACGTTGCGTTGGTGAGCGAGCTCAAGGAGGCTTCGCAAGGTGGGCCTCGGTCCCTCTGTTCATAAGGTCCCTGATGTACGCCGCAGTGAGAAAGCAGTGTGAACAGAACGGAACATGGGGCACAGGCCGTGCCCCCGCCAGTTCATACACCTTCCCCGGCAGGCTTCGCACCATCCATTGATTCAGTGGTCCACCTGCAACCCATGGCGCGCCAGCAAGCCCGGAAGACCGTCCAACGCGAACCGCGCACCTTTCATCCGGTTCTGTTCGGGGTCGATGACAAAGCCATGCGCGGTGCGGAAGTCGCTTCGCTGCAGGTCGCACCCTTCGAAAACGGCGTCGGTCAGGTCGCAACGTTCGAAAGCCACCCCGCCGAGGTCCGCACGGGTGAAGTCCGCTGCGTGCATGCGGCAGCCCATGAAGTGTGTGCGTTGGAGGGCGATCCCCTGAAAGGAGCATGAATCCATGATGCAGTCCGTGAAGTCGGCGGAGAACAGGTTGGTCTGTCCGTGATCAAAGGAAACGCCGAGCAGCTTGCAATGCCTGAACGCGCATTCGCGAATGCTCGTCCGGGTGATCCGGGCCATGCTCAATTCACAGGTCTCGAAGGCGCAGTCCAAAAAGGTCCGTGCCGCGATGTCAGCACGCGTGAAGCTGCAACGTGCGAAGCTGCAGCGCTCGAAATGGCCGGTCGGCAGCGGCTCCTTGGTGAAGTCGAGGCCGATGAATTTCCGGTCTTCGGTGCGGGAGGCGATCATATCCGCGGACGAACCTACGCCAACGCACTTGACGAAATGGGCCGAATGGAGGATGCGCAGGTGCTCCGGTCGCGGCGGGTG
>JAFDZE010000097.1:0-149 GCA_018267155.1 Bacteroidota bacterium
CCCACCACGGCGCTGTCCAACTCCGGATCGAGCACGGTCTTGCCGTAGCTGACGTAGCGGTGCGCCCGGTACTTCATGCCGTCGTTCTCCCGGCGGTTCGCCCACGCTCTTCGGATGATCCGGTGCGCGGGGTTGTCGGTGCCGCTCAC
>JAFDZE010000097.1:173-31312 GCA_018267155.1 Bacteroidota bacterium
GCCGTGGTCACTTCGATCTCCAAGGTCCGGTATCCCACATAGCTGAATCGCAAGTGCGTCGGCAACGCGGGAACGCTGAGTGCGAAGCGACCGTCGATATCGCTGAGCGTGCCCTCGCGCGTGCCCGCCTCGTTCACCGGCACGAACGCCAGCGGCTCCGCCGTGCGCGCATCTTGCACGCGACCCGTGAGCGACACCTGCGCGACACACATGCAGGAGAGGACCAGAGCGGGCAGAACAGCGGACAGGCGCATGAACAAGGGGCTTCTCCTGTGACGGGCAACGGCGAAGAAAGGATACAGACCGGGTACGTGCCGGCACGATCCGCATACCGGAACCGCACAGCGACCCTCAAACGAGCACCAGCCCCTTGATCCGCTCGAAGTGCTTGCGATTCAGGGTCAACAGCGGGCAGCCGTGGGCCATGGCCGTAGCGGCGATCATGAAATCGCTGACATGCACACCATCGTTGGCCCCTTTGGTGGCCAGGATCTCGCGGAACAGCACACAGGCCTGCGGTGTGATGTCCAGGATCCGGTATGCACGGGTGATATGCGCCAACGTACGCCTGTACTCCTCCTGGTTCTTCGCGCCCGCCAGGATCTCGGCGAGCACGATATCGCAGAAAAGCACCTCGGCACCCCTGGTGCGGGCCATCGCTTCTTCGGCCACAGGCTGTTTCCGGGCCATGCCGATGAAAACGCTGGTGTCGATCAGGATCTTTTCCATGCCTTCTCCCGGAGACCTTCCAGGGTGACATCACGGTCCGCCCAGATGCCCCAGAATTCCATCAGAGGCTCCTCTTTGCGTGCCAACTCCCGCTCGATGAACTCGGAAACGAGCGCCGAGATGCTCCGCTTCCGCCTGCGGCTCAGGATCCGGGCGTTCCGCTTCACCTTGGTGTCCACCGAGAGTGTCAATTTGGTCTTCATGCCGGGGGTGTGATGCTTCCGCCAAAGGTACATGAACGGAGCGGTCGGCTTGGGAACGCCCCAGGGCACGGATGGACAAGGAGCGACCCTGGCCCTTCCCTTCGTACGGTCCAAGCTACCTTGCGCCGTCCTTCCATGCTCCCCGAACTTCGCGATGCCCGCCTCTGGGGCCGTGCCCTCACAGCGCGGCGCACGCGCAATGCATGGAACGTCTGGAGCAGCTACCAACGCGCCAAGCGCACGAAGGATCCCCGCATCGCGGGCCTGCCGATCAGCGTGAGCATCGAGCCCACCACGGCCTGCAACCTCCGCTGCCCAGAATGCCCCAGCGGCCTGCGCGCCTTCACCCGGCCCACCGGCAACCTGAAGCAGGAGCTGTTCAAGCACATCATCGACGAACTGCACCGCGACCTGTGGGCACTCACCTTCTACTTCCAGGGTGAGCCCTTCATCAACCCCGGCTTCCTGGACATGGTGAGGTACGCGAGCGAGCGCGGGGTGTACACGAGCACGAGCACCAACGCCCACTTCCTGAACGAGGCCAACGCGGAGGCTGCGGTGCGCAGCGGGCTTTCCCGCCTGATCATCTCGCTGGACGGCACCGACCAGGAGACCTACGCGGCTTACCGCAAAGAAGGTATGCTCAGCAAGGTGATCGAGGGGGCGGAACGCGTCGTGAAGTGGAAGACGAAGCTGAAGAGCCTCTCACCCCACGTGGTGTTCCAGTTCCTTGTGGTGAAACCGAACGAGCACCAGATCCCCGAGGCGCGCGCACTAGCCAGACGCATCGGCGTGGACGACCTGTGGCTGAAGACCGCCCAGGTGTACGACCCGAAGGATGATCACCCGTTGATACCGGTACAGGACAAGTATTCACGTTACCGCCGTACCGCCGACGGTGCGTGGGTGGTGAAGAACAAGCTGGATGACAACTGCTGGAAGATGTGGCACAGCTGCGTGGTCACCTGGGACGGTCGCGTGGTGCCCTGCTGCTTCGACAAGGACGCGCACCACGTGCTCGGGGATCTGCGGAAGAACTCTTTCCGTGAGGTATGGAACAGCGATGCCTACCGCGACTTCCGTGCGGGCCTGCTGCACGACCGGGGCGGGCTCGAAATGTGCAGGAACTGCAGTGAGGGGAGTCCGGTGTGGGCGTAAGGCTTCGGCTGCGCCATCTGAACAGACCCGTGATGACAACCCGCCTAACGTCGACAAATACCTCGTACACTACCTACCCATTCGCTCCATCAATTCGTCCTTCTTCCTTCGGCTTACATCCAGTGTCTTTCCATCACTCATCACCACCTGTCCGCCCGCGCCCTTGATGTAGCGGACTATGTGCTCCGTGCCCACGAGATGGCCGTGGTGGATACGCACGAAGCCGCTTCCGGCCAAGAGCTCTTCGAAATCGCCGAGCGACCGCGTTGCCACCAGCTCTTTGCCACCCACCAGATGGAAGATGGTGAAGTAGCGTTCGGCCTCGCACCAGACGATGTCCGCGAGCTTCACACGCACGAATCCGTCCTGCGATGGAACACTGAGACTGGTCACGCCAGCGCCTTGCCGTGTGGATTCCACGAGCTGATCGATCCGGCTGTCGGTGATGGAACTACGGCGCTTCTCCAGGACACGCGCGACGGCCTCGCGCAATTGGTCCATGTCGATGGGCTTCAACAGGTAATCCACGGCCGCGAACTTGATGGCCTTGATGGCGTAATGATCGTGTGCCGTGGTGAAGATCACATCCAGGTCGGCCTTGCCAAGACGGCGCAGCAGATCGAAACCGCTCTCACCGGGCATCTCCACATCCAGGAAGATCAGATCCGGGCGTTGCGCACGAATGGCCTCGAGCCCTTCCTCCACGTTGCGAGCTTGGGCCACGAGCTTCACGCTCGTTGCGCAATGTTGCTCCAGCATGAAGGCGAGCTTCTCCCGCGCGTTCGCTTCGTCGTCTATGAGAATGGCGTTGAGCATGTGGTGGGTCAATCGGTTTCCAGGGAGAGGGTGATCACCACCCGCGTTCCGGTGGGCTCACCTTGTTCGTTGCGCAGGTCGATGGTCTCGATGCGGCTGTTGATGCTGGCGTTGCGCCGCAGCAGTTCCAATCTGTTCGCAGTGACCTCCGTTGCCTTGCTCTGGTGATCGCTGTGGCGCTGTGCGTTGATGCGCGCGCTGGCTTCGCGACCCACGCCATCGTCCTCCACGGTGATCACCAGGTCATCCCCGTGCAGGCGGAAGTCCACGAGCAGATGGCCTTGCGACCGCTTGTGTTGAAGCCCGTGCCAGATGGCGTTCTCCACGATCGGTTGCACGAGCATGGGCGGCAGACGCAGATCGCGCTCGAACAAGCGCGGGTCCGTCTTCAGATCGAAGAGAAAGGGTGTGCTGAAACGCAACGCTTCCAGCTCCATGTAGTATCCGAGCATCTCCGTTTCCTTGCGCAAAGGCACGGTCACTTGATCGCCCTGGTGCAGGATCAACCGGATCAGCTTCGCGAAGCGGTTCAGGTAGCGCGAGGCTTCTTCACTGCGCTGCATGATGATGAACCGATCGATGCTGTTGAGGCTGTTGAACACGAAATGGGGATCCATTTGCGCGCTGAGGGCTTGCAAGCGCAGCTCGTTCACCAGGCGCGTGCGTTCCTCCTCCTTCCGCTCCCGCTTGCGGATCCAATTCAGCCGCATGCGAAAGACCAATACGATGATGGACGCCAGCAACAAGGCCATCAGTGCCTGTGCCCAGGCCGTTTGCCACCACGCGGGATGCCGCACCACATGCAATGTCGTAACAGGGCCCCAGGTGCCTTCGTCGTTCATGACCCGCAGTTCGATCGTGTGCCTGCCCGTTCCCAGATTGCGGATATCGAGCACACCTTCCACGCTCTCGCTCCATGCGCCTCCGGACATGCGCATGGCGTACCGCACGATACGACCCGGTGCCAGCACCGCCCCATAGGCCACTCGCAATCGCGAGCGGTCGTGCGGCATGACCACCTCTTCGGAAAGGGCCGGCATCACTTCGCCGTCCATTTCCACCCGGTGGATGCGAGGGGCAGGCGGCGAGCGACCGAACCGCACCTTGTTCGGGTCGAAACCGATGATGCGGATGCGATCGGCGAAATAGAGCACGCCGCTTTCCGACGTGCATGATCCGAAGCTCAGGTCGTCGAACGGTTGGTCCGAACGCGCGTCCACGCGAACAGCGCGTTCGGTGCGTGGATCGAAACACATGGCCCCTTCGGAGGATCCCACCCACACACGACCCATGCGATCGAACTGCACGGAGGTGAGGCTGATCGCTCGGAAGCCGTGCCGCTGATCGTAAGTAGTGTACACGCGCGAGCGCGGATCGTACTTCACCAGGCCCGATGCGTTGGTGGCCAACCACAAACTACCATCCGGGCTTTCGGCCATGGCGGTGATCCAGGTGGAACGTAATCGACCGGCATCCACATCGGCGCTGAACTCTTCCCAGCTATCGCGCTGTGGATCGTAGACCGCAAGCCCTGCTGATCCGATCCCAACCCAGAAGCGCCCGTCCGATGTTCCCAGACCGCACGAGAGCGCACCATCCCCATGCCAACCGGAATGGCCGGTGCCTTTGCTGAACGTGCGCGCGGTGTTCGTTCGCGGATCGAAACGGTACACCTGATCGCCGAAGGCGGACCACACCAGTCCTGCGGCATCGGTGGTCAGCCAGGAGTGCAGACGATGTGGAAGCACATGGCCACTATCGTCGCGCAATTCCACACGCGTTGCGCGTATCAGGCGATCATCGATCCGCCAGATCCCGTCCGTGGTGTTCACCATAACGCCATCACGCAGCACCAACGGATCACGTATCCAGAGCCGATCGCCGGCTTCGTTCTCGATGCTTCCACGTCGCACTTTTCCGGAGCGCGTGTCGATCCGTACGAACGAGGGCGGATCCGTGGCGGCCCACAGCACACTATCACCCGCCACCGCGATGGTGCCGATGCCCAGCGAGCGCTCGTTGCCCAATTCGATCCCTTTGTTCGCATCGATCACGCGCACTTGAGGGGCGTCAGGATCGTGTATGGCAATGCCCTGAAGGTTGGCCAGCCATATGGTGCCATCGGGCATGTCGAGCGCATCGCGGATGTAACCGAACGGAAGCGCGCCTGGTCGGTTGTCGTGCACATGGAACCAGGAGGAGGTCCCATCACGCGGGTCGAAGCGGAAGCCGCCATGGTCCCATGAACAACCCCAAAGCACACCTTGGCGGTCCATGCCCATGTACATCATGTCGCCCACTTTGGTGTCGGGAAGGCCAGGCAGGTGATGCGTGCGCGTGATCGCTCCGGTGGACTTGTCCCAATGCACGATCTCGTCCTTGTGGTTGTCCGCAGCCCAGATACCGCCGCCCGGATCCACGCACACACTGGTGAGCTTTTCGTTGAGAAGTGGCGACAGGCCGCGGTCCTTCTCTCCGTCGAACAGCCGGTCATCGTTCGCACTGTAGAAGACCAGGCCATGATGCGGGGTTCCGATCCAGAGCCCTTGTCGGGTGCTGTCCGCCACGAACCCGGATCCGTTGCTGATCACCTTCAACGGATCGCCGTTCACCATGAGCAGGGGCTTGTACTTGCGCGTGGCTTTGTCCAGCTTGAAAGTGCCCTCTCCGGATCCGACCAGTATGGTGCCCTTCGGGCCCAGACCGACCGCGGTGGGCCAAAGGATCGATGCGCCGCCTTTCAAAGATGCGGGCAAGGCAAGCAACTCCGCCTGGTGCGTGAGCGCATCGATGCGCACCACACCCTCCACCTTGCCTACGGCCCAGATGGTCCCGTCCTCGTCCTCCACCAGTTGGTTCGGTGTAATGGGCCGTTCCTCTTTGCCGAGCGTTACCGGTGTGAACGTGTGACCATCATACACGGCGAGCCCTTGCCGCATGCCCACCCAGAGCAGCCCGCGCCGATCCATGTGCAAACAATTAACGGCACCATAAGGCGAACCCTCGCGCAGACCGATCAAGCGGAAGGTGATACGGTCCGTGGACTGGCCCGGTGCGACGATGCATAGCGCGGCGAGCAGGGCAACGAGTGTGATCCTTCCACAGAACGACCGCATTCGCGAAAGATGGTGGATCACGACCACATATGCGGTCCATGTATCATACACATGGGCGTTCGGGATACCTGGCATCCGACATGAGCCTGATGGCTCGTGGTCGATCCAGGCGAGGAACGTCCGCATCGCGGCCACCAACTCCTCGTTCGCTTCCCCTTGCACGACTTGCCCGGATGCGGGAAAGCCGAGACCGCCGCATCGGGAAAGGCCTGCTTCCACCATGGCAACAGGTCGTTCGGTAAGAACCCGTCCTTCATGCCCCAGCAGCTCAGCACGCGCATGTTGCGCGAACGATCGACCTGTTCCCATTGCGCGTTCCAGAACGGGCCGGCGTTCGCCATTTCCTGTACGCAAGCGAAGTTGGCTGCACGCGAAGACGCGTCCGGCAATGCGTTCTTGTCGTGTGCGTGGATGCGCGGCGTGAGCCTTGACTTGTCACCGTAGGCATTGGGCATCATCATGTTCACAGTGAACCCATGCGCTGATAAGAGGAACCGGCCCAGCCAGGAGTTCATGATACGAGCCGGCCGTGCGAAGCGCTTGTCGGGCATCAGGTCCCACATCCAGGTGTTGTAGAGGACCACGTGCTTCACATTACAGGGGCGCTCCAAGGCATGTTGCAGCCCGATGCCGCCACCAAAGTCGGTGACCACCAAGGTCAGGTCCTTCAGGTCGAGCTTATCGATCAGCCCTTGAAGGCGCCTGGTATGCGCGGCCACCATGCAGTCGGCATCGGCAGGTTTATCACTGATCCAGAAACCCGGGTGGACCACAGCCACGCCGCGATGCGTGGCGCTGAACGCTTTGATCGGGTGCCTGGAACCAAGGTTCCAGTCCGGTGTACCGTGAACGAAGAGCATCACAGGGCCTTGGCCTTCATCGATGTTGTGTACACGGCCATCGCCATGTTCGTACGCATGGCTGCGAAAGGATACTCGCTCCGGTCCAGCCCATGTGGTGTGGTGTTCATTGAGGAAGCAGGGGTCAAGGTCGGATGTCGCAGACCCGGCGAAAGTTCTTCCGTTCCGCCTCCCCGCACTTGACCAGGATCAAGAACGCATGGCTTGCGCGTGAGGCATGTCAACATCCGCATCGAGGTCACTGGCGCGCTCATGTTCATCGATCGATCGCCCGTTCGATGGCCGCATCTGAACCGTTCACCACGTCGGCAATGGAAGGCCCGACATATTCATCGGGTTTCAAGCCTCCCACAACACCCGGCCAGTTCACCCAATGTTTGGTGGAATACAGGACCTTGAATCCGGACCATGGCAAAGCCTCCTCGCGCACTTCGCCGTAGTGGTTCACATTACCGCCGGTGACCTCTCCGATCAGTACGGCGGACGTGGTGCGCTTCAGTTCCACGGCGTTCATCACCGCCGAAGAGAACGTACCCCTGCCGATGAGCACGCGGATGCGATTTTCCTTGTTCAGATAGCCCTTGCGCAGCCGCTTGATGAAAGGCATGAACAAGGCCGAACTTCCGCCCCCGTTCTCGCGCAGGTCGATGACGAGACGAGCAGGGTGTTGCGCTTCGATCCGCGCGAACACCTCCTCGGTGAAGGCGCTCATGGAAATGTTCTCGTCCTCGCGGCAACGCCTGTAGTTCACGTACAGTGTGCTGGTGCTGTCATCGAAGAGCGAACCATAGTTGCCCTTGACGCGTGATGCCCATTGGAGGCACATGCTCGCTGGTCGCACCCACTGTACAGCCTGCGCATCAATGGAATGGACCTCCGCGCTTACGGTATCTCCCTCCATGTCCAACAGGCCCAGTCGCACATGTTCTGGATCGGTAACAATGCCCAGTCCCATGAGCAGGTCCACATCGCACAGGTTCCATCCCAGCCATGCGGCCGCATAGCAAGGATTGTCCTGCTTGACCAGTGCGGCGAACCGTTCCAGAACACTGGAAGCGGGCACATCGTTGATGGCGATCACCCTATGCAAAAGCAATGGCCGATGCGCGCTGTCCGTGCCGATGATGCACAGGTCCTCATCCAGTGGATGCACCTGTATCGGCAGCCGAAGGCGGGCATTCCACCGCACCATGGTGTGCTCATCGTTCAGCATTGCCGTGAGCCGCAGAAGGCCGATCAGCAGGCCGGTCCGGTCCTCGTTGGAAAGCCGCTCATCAAGCGCTGCTGCGCAACTATCGAAGTGCTGTCGGCTCACGCAGGTGAACGGATCCACATGTTCCTGGCGGATCACCTCCGCATAGCGCCGAACATCTTCGTGCGCACTGATGGGTGTGGCCTGTGCGAAGGAATCGGCAGAGGGCCGGATCATGATCAGTGCAAAGCACAACGCGTGGGGGATCGATCTCACGGCCACTGACGGACGCCTCCCCACAACCATGGACAAGAATGGCCGGGGGGGATGCATGTACCAGTGCAAATTGCTGACCGTGTTGTCCATGGTTCACATTCTCCAGATCAAGTAAAGAACGAAAGCAAGCATCAAGCTGACCGCCAGGTCCGGCCAGTACCTGCGGAACGCCCGAACGAAATGTACCCACATGATGCTTGCTGTGATCAGCGTTTGATGAAGGATCCGACCTGGGCGCCGCTCGCGAGCCTCAGCGAATAGGTGCCGGCGGCCAGATGCCCGATCGTGATGCTCGGATCATTTGAACCGTCCGTGCGCGTTGTGGCCACGATCCTACCAAGGCCATCCAGAACGTTCACGGCGGAGCCGGGCGTGATCCCGTTGATGCGGCAATGCACGATGTCCGTCGCCGGGTTCGGCCAACAGCTCACCATGGCGGGATCCTGCTTCATGGGTCCCACGTTGGTGCTCACATCCCGGTAGATGATGCCCGTGCGGTCGTAGCCGTTCAATGAAACGTAATAGTCGCCGTTGTTCGAAGCGGTCCAGGGATCGTTCACCAATTCCACCTGGCCGGGTCCGTTGAAGGTAAAGGTGAGCAGCACGTGCTCCACACCCGGCCGCCATTGCTGATCGGGATCCACCAGCGGTGTGAAGCCGAAGCCCGCGTAGCTGCGGTAGTTGTACAAGCCATCGTTCCGCTGTGTCCCGCTCGGCGAGGCGCTGATCGGGGCATCGGGCGCGGAGGTCAGTCCCACAGGGCCGATCCCGTCACCTTCGCTCCAACGCAACGTGAACACCAACGAACTGAACACACCATCGAAGAAAGCATCGGGGCGCACGCGCACTTCGTAGGCATTGTCACCGATCCCGGCAAGTGTGATGTCCAAGGTGGGTTGTGCGTTGAGCGCAAGGTTCATCAGCCCGAAGACTGCAACTGAAATGAAGGTTCTCATGGTGATGGTTCAAGGAAGTTGTTCGGTGAGGACGTTCGAGGGTACGGTGCCCCCGATGTTGGCGAGGATGGGATCCCGGTCGTTCCCCGCGCCGGTGTACTTGGTCACTCCGTCCATGTTCACATCAGTGGCCGCATAGCCGGTAACGGTATTGGCGGGCAGGGTACCGCCGATGGCCGTGAGGATCGGATCGCGATCATTATCCGGGCCCGTGTACTTCAGCACGTTACCGACCACCGCCCATTTCGCATTACCGCTCCAGCGCGTGCTGTACGTGCCGTTGGTCTTGCGTGCGTTGATGCCGTATACCGGTGTTTCAGGCACCGTGAAGTCCATGTGTTGCATGGTGCCGTTCGCAATGCGTGTATCCGTTCCCATCACCCCGAGGTGGTTCCTGTGGCGGATGGCGATCTTGGGCGTGCTGCCCGGAACAGCTGGGATCATCAAGGGCGTAACGCCATCAACAGCCACCACATCCCCATCGCGCTGCAACAAGGCTTGTTTGCGCATGTACACGTTCGCGCCGCCCACCGGGTCCCGCAGCTCCACGCAGACCCAATCCACGATGGCGTTGTTCCCCGAGACCGCCAGCACGGCCGGGGTGGTGTGCGCGTAAGGATCGCTCTGGGCATAGTAGCCCATGCCGTTGTAGGGCGCATCCAAAGGGATCAACCCGTTGGTGCGCAGGTTATCGTTCATGAGCGCGGTGCCGCTCACGAACGGCCCATCGAGGAAAACCTTGGCGGAGAGTTTCAAGCCGGTCTGCGCCAGCGACCAATAACGTGTAGTGCCGCTCACGAGCGCATAGTTCTCCAGCCACACCTCGCGCGCACCGGCCTGGGTCATCACCGGGGTGCTCAGGTCCCAAGCACTGCCGTTCCAGAACTGGCCATTCAAGTAGCCGAAATCGGCGCCATTGGCCGCATCCTCACTGGGAGCGTGGCTGAAGGAGACCGTGGCGGTGAACGTGGCGCCCATCTCCATTTTCCAGTAACGGTCCGGCATATAGGGGCTGTGGTCCGCGCCGAACTGCAGCGTGTTGGTGGCCGTGGGCGGCAATGGTGTGTTGTTGCTCGCGCTCGCGTAGGTGGCTACCGTGATCGGCCTGCTGGTGGCGGATGCGGTGGTGGTCATCAGCTTGAAAGGCACGGCCTCGCCGTTCGAGTTGATGAAGGGAATGATGTAGGTGCCCACCTGTTTGGCGTTGAAGAGCACCCCGCCACTGAGCGCGGTGTTCTCGTTCACGATGCCCGCGCCATTGCTCGTGGTGATCACCGATGGATCCGGGTTCCCCAGGGTGAGCGATCCGTTCAACCAGATCCGGTTGGCCGCGTTGTTCATGGTGATGATCCCTGCCGTCTTGAAGTTGGTGCCCCCGTTGATGCGGATGGATGCGGTGCCGAGATTGATGTCCTGTGAGTGACCGGTCGCGGTGAGCAACACGGCCGCAAGGAGAAGTGCGTTCTTCATCGTGCTTCGAGTTGTTGCAGGCGGCGCTGCAGGTCGGTGATCAGTTGTTGCTGTGCGTCGATCATGGCCTGTTGCTCCTGCACGGCCTTCACCAGCGGTACCGTGAATTCCGCATAGCGCAAGGAGTAGAGGTCGTCCGCGTTCTTCGGTGCGTCCACACCACTGAAATCGTAGCCCACTTCCTTCGCGGCCTGCTCCACCTCCTGTGCGATGAATCCGGTGTAGGTGACGCGGCCTTGCGCATCGCGTGCCTGTTGATCGTTCGCGGTCGGTTCGATCGCCTCCGTCTTGCCGGTCTTCGGGTCCGTGCGCTGGCCTTCGTTGTTCAATGCGATGGTGGCCGCCATGTCGTAGTTGTAGGTCACCGGTCGCAGCTTCAGGATGAAGTCCATGCCATGCACGTTCGCGTTCACGTTCTTCTTGGTGCGTGCATCGCTCAGTGTGCTCCAGCCCACCTGCCCACCGATGCTGGTCATGGACGTGTTGCCGATGCGCACTTGGTTATTGGCGATGACCGTGCGGTTGTAGCCGATGGCGATGGAGTTGGTCAGATCCAACGTGGAACTCGTTGAACCATTTCCCACGAAGACACAGTTCGAAGCTCCAGCGACATCCGGACCGGCATCATAGCCTAAACATGTATTCCCAGCGTCACCGGAATAACCCGCCAGGGTCCCCACAGCTACGTTTTTGGAGCCCGCATAGTGCCCGGCCTCCGAACCCATTACTGTATTCCAATTTCCAGTGATCAACTTGCCGGCATTACAACCCACGACCGTATTGAAACCGGCATCGGGATCCGCTTCCCTCATGGCCTGATCGCCCAGCATCACATTGTGGTTCCCAGTGGTCAGAGCGGTGCCGACATCGTTGCCCATCGCAAAGTTGAAAGTACCGGTCGTGGTCGCCTGAAGCGAGTTGGTGCCAAAGGCGATGTTGTCCCACTTCAAGCTCGCGATCCGTTGACCATTCTGCTTCATGATGATCGGCTGGTCGTCCGTGGTACCTATGAACTGTGTGTCGGGGTTGATACCAGCGTTTCCCGTGACGCTCCAGGCAAATCCGCTGCCCGGCGCGATGGCCTGCCAGGAACCGCCGGTGTAATAGTGGAATTGTCCAAGCGTGGTGTCGAAGACGAGCAATCCTGCCGCAGGTGAAGCGATCGCCGTGCGTTGTGCACTGGTCATGCGCGGCACCAGCATGCCTTTGTTGGTGCTTTGCACATCGAGCATGGCGCTGGCATGTGCGGTGGGGCTGCCTGTTCCTATGGCTACTCCGGTCTGGGCATTGGCCGTAAGGGCGAAGAGCGCTGTGAGGCCGGTGGCGAAGCCGATCGGGGACACGAGGTCCGACAGGTCGCGCTTGATCGAACGGGGGAAGTGCATGTGTTGTGTGTTTGTTGGGCCAAAAGTCCCTGGCCCGATGCGCTGTACACAGCCACTTCCGATATCTGGCGGTATGGCCCGACAACTGGTCGCTACAATGCTCAGAATGGCATGGTCCGCACCACCGATCCAGCCGGTCCGCACCACCTCAAACCCTTCACCAGCGCCCGCTCGACGACTTTTTTCACATGGATCCTATCGTTCCGTCGGCCCTCGTCGCCCGAGACCCGGAAACCACAACAATGAACCTCCTCACCCCCCTTCTGATCATGACCCCCGCCGCCACTTTCGCCTATAATGCTTCCACCACGAGGACCACCTTCCTCCGGGAGACCACGGTAAGCGCCACCATCAAAGCCGATGAGGCCATCATCTGGGCGCTGCTCACTAACGCCAGCGACCATCCGCGTTGGAACAGCACCATCGCCTCCCTTCAAGGCACCTTCGCCCCGGGCGAGAAGATCGTACTGAAGAGCACCCTCGAAGCCAAGCGCAGCTTCAAGTTGAAGGTGAAGGAATTCCAGTCGGCGAAGAAGCTGGTGTGGGGCGACGGCAAAGTCCAGCGCACCTTCACTTTGAAGAACAACAGCGACGGCACGGTGACCTTCACCATGACCGAGCGCATCGGCGGCCTCATGTTCCCGATGCATGCCAAATACATCCCATCGTTCGATGATAGCTTCAACACCTTCGCAGCCGACCTGAAGAAGCAAATTGATCCGATCCAGAACAAAGCCCTCTGATCCCAGACGGTCGGGACATATCCCGCCCCAACAACACACGACCACTGCAATGGAAAAGCGAACCAAGGACAAGCCCCGGACCCTGAAGACGCCCCCTCGCACGGCAGAGTACACCATGCACGTGGAAGAGAAGGATGGCAAGGAGGTGCTCGTGTGCACCGTAGGAAAGGCCGTTCTGCTCCAGGACCTCCGGGGCATCGACGACCTGTACGTGATGCTGAAGAAGCACGGCGATCGGATGGACCTCGGAGGCGCCGACGAGCAGAAGCCCGCGAAGGATGGCACTGTGGAAGCATGGGGCCGCAGCGAGAAGAACCCCGTGAAAGGTTGGTACGGCTTGAAGAAAGGACTGCGAGGTCGCTTCGGGGTGTACCTGCCGCCGTTGATGGAAGCGCTGGGCATGTGCGAGCTCTCGCACGAGGCGAAGGGGAACAAGATGCGGGCGAAGTGATGAATGGATGCCGAGTGCGCTGAACGACGAACGGCCCCGATGCGCTCGGGGCCGTTCGTTCGTGAAGCGGCCTGTCAGTGCTCGATGATCACCTTGATCACCTGCTGACCATCGCTGGCCGAAGCGTGCAGGTAGTAAACACCGGCGCCAAGGCCCGGGATATCCATCCAGGTCGTGCGTGCCGTGACGTTGCGCATGCCGAGCACCTTCCGACCGGTCGCATCAAGCACGGTCACTTGCGTCGGTACCTGCGTCGGATTCACGAAAGCAAAGCTTCCGTTGCTCGGGTTCGGCTGTACGCTGAAGCTGTCCGGTCCCGTTCCTGCGGTGCTGACCTCCGTATTGATGTCGCCAACGCATGCACAGCCGAGGTCGTACGCGTCGTTGATCGTGTTGGTATTCCCGTCATCGCAAGGTGTGCCGGGCAAAGCCAGCCCGCCAGGCGTGCCTTGGCAGTCAATGAGGAGGCCAACGCAGGTGCAGAAGGCATTGTAGACATCGTTGCCGGTATCCGCATTGCCATCATCGCAGGAAGTACCGGGCTGTGCAGGGCCACCGGGCACACCGGCGCAGTCGTTCGGGAGAATACCCGCGCACTGGCATTGGGCATTGTAAACGTCCCCGATGCTGAGCGGATTGAGGTCGTCGCATGGCGAGCCGGGCAATGTGGTTCCGCCAGGAACACCCGCGCAATCGATCAGAAGGCCGGCGCAGATGCAGTCCAAGGTGTAGAGATCGTTGCCGGTACCCGGATCGCCATCGTTGCACGGCACGCCAGGCTGGACGGGCCCACCGGGTTCTCCGAGGCAATCCACCACGAGTGTTCCGGCACAGACGCAATCGGCATTGTACGCGTCCCCCGTGGTGCTGGCACTACCATCATCGCACGCGGTCCCCGCAAGGGTGGTCCCACCCGGCACACCCAGGCAATCGAGCGGCAGGCCTGCGCATTGACAAGCACCGTCGTACACATCGTTGCCGGTGAAGGGGTCATTGTCATCGCAGGGTGATCCGGCCAGGGCGTTACCACCCGGTATGCCGGCACAGTCGTATGGCAGGCCCGTGCACTGGCAGCCCGCATCGTAGACATCGCCCGCCGTGTTCGCATCGCCATCATCGCAGGGCGTACCCGGCAACGTACTGCCATTGGGCACGCCTGCGCAATCCAGCGGAACACCGATGCACTGGCAGTTGGCGTTCCAGGTGTCCTCGCCGGTACCAGCATTGCCATCGCTGCAGGCCGTGCCGGGCAGCGCCGGGCCGTTGGCCACGCCCGCGCAATCCTGCGGAACGTTCGCATCGATCACCACCGCATAGTCCTCCGTTTCGCCGTTCTGATAACTGTAGCACGGGTCCATGGGCACCGGTTCAGCGTTCACCGCTTCCGCAATGCGGATGCGCAGGATGGTGGAACCGAGCAAGGCCGTGCCAGGAACAGTGAACGGAATGTTCTGTGCCACACCCGTGCTGATGAACTCGCCCAGCTTCTCCTCTGCATCAAAGATCCCGTTCCGGTCGTAGTCGATCCATGCGGCGCAGCGTGCTCCCGCTGTTGCGCCCGGGGTGATGGTGATCACCCGTTGTGCATTGCGCGAGAGAGGCGTGCTGAACTGCGCGCTGTAGTCCGTGTAAGCCGCACCCGCCGGGCCGCCTGAAGCCGTATTGTCGATGGCACTGAGCTGCACGCCATCGATATAACTGCCCGTTGATGGGCCGTTTGCGCTGGAAGGCTCGCAATACCCACCGAAGTTGCCCGCACCGAAATGCGCTTCCACGGTGATGCTGGAACTGATGGCCGGTTCGCACAGCGAGTAGAGATAAAGCTCGATCGAGTAATCAGGGCCGATCGGGGTACCCGGCTGCGTCAGCACCAGGTTCGCCGCGTTGAGGCATTCGCCTGCCGCGAGATCGATCTCCAACCCGTTGTCGTTCGAGTTGAGGATGTTTCCGAAGGCGTTCAGGATGCCTCCCTCGGTGTTGCTGTTCGTGCGGAACTTCAGGAAGTAGGTGCGCGACACGTTGCTGTTGTTACATACGTACAAGGGGAAGTTCGCACCCGTGCCCACCGGCACTTCGTTCAACACCATGTGGTTCTGGCCCTGTACGCCCACGGACAGGGAGGGCTGGTCGATCTGATACCCTCCTTCATGCTCGCAGCTGGTGGCCGATAACGCACTATCCAGCACGAAGACGTAGGTACCGAACACCGGATCGCGACGCACCTGTACGTGGAAGTCGTCACTCGCATCATCATCCTCCAAATGATAGGTCATCGTATTGGTGGATGAATTGCTGGCGCTTTGCGCGCTTCCGTAGGAGTTCTGGAAGCTCATCCGGCCACCTGCAGTGATGCCGCTGCCACCGATGTGCACACCCACTTCGAAGCCGAGCCCCTGGTCCAGCGAGGCGCTGTATTCGATCGTACGTGTCTCCGTCGTGGTCTGCGTGATCGAATAGCTCTGTCCATTGCCACCGCCGTTGAAGCTGCGGTTCACCTCCAGCGCCGCCCCGGCCTTGATGTCGTCGTTCATGTCCAACAACTGTTGCCACACGTTCAGCTGGTCCACGGCGTTCTTGTACGGGTCGGTAGTGGGATCGAGCGTACCGATCAACTGCTGGAGCTGGGGCATCACCGTGCCCCGGATGAAGCTCTCCGTGTAGTTGTAGCTGCTGAGCACCTGAACGGGGGTCATCGCCATGCGCACTTCCCGCGCGATGGAATCGCACGTTGGTCGTGAAACGATCTTCGCCACGCCGTACGCATAGCGGACCGCGCTGCCGATGAAGACATCGTCCGGCGGACCTGTCATGGGCGTGGTGAATTCGGAGGTGGTCTCCAGGCAGGTGAGGTACTCCTCCGATGCGGTCTGCGATCGTTGAGCGGTGAGGTCCACACCCACTTCGCCATAGATCTCGTAGTTGGTGGTAACGATCAGGCCGATCGTTCCGGACACCCCGATGCGTGCCTTGAAATAGCCGTTCTCGGTACTTCCCGTGGTGGCGGATGTGGTCTGCCCGAAACACGTACCGTTCGCTTGGGTGAGGCTCGCGTAACTGGCATCCCCCGGCGGATCGCGCAGGATGTACAAGGGCAGCGCGGGCGAATCAAAGTAACCGAGCACCTGGCTGTAAACGGTGCCCAGCACCACCAGCTTGAAGCGGAAATCGCAATACGCGGTGTTGCCCCGGAAGTAACGGATCGTGTATTCGTGCGCACCATCCGGTGTATCATAACTGTTCCCGCCAGGATAGCCGAGCGTCAGGTTGAAGTGATCGGTGCCGAAATCGCTCAATGTCACACCGATGTCCGCTTGCACACAACTTGGACACGGCGTGCCGTCCAGCAGGACTTGCGTGATCGGCCGATACTCCCAAACATTGTTCGGTAGACCGGTCTGGTCCTCGAATGAAATGTTGACGAAGAACTGCTGCAACAACTGGCCCGCAGGTGTTACGGAAATGTAGGCGCTCGCCCCCCCGTAGTCCGTGGAGCCGAACGGTGTACTGGGATCGAGCACCGCGAAACGGGCGCTGCCCTGGGCACAAGGAGAGGGCGGTTGCACATACTCCGTGACCATCATGCCCCCGCCAGTGATGTTGTTCACGGAGGTGGCTGTACTGAGCGGACTACCGAGTACAACCCACTGCCCATATCCCCTTTGCGCGAGCAGAGCCAGGGCGGTGATCAGGAGCAAATTGCTGGGAAGTCGTAAGGATGCGGTCATGTTGTTGGAGGGTTGGTGCGGACGGTGAACGCGAAGACATTCATGGACCGCACAAAACTCCTTCGGGCGCACGGCGTGGCAGCCCGTGGGAACACCGGTTCTTGGGCTGGTAGAACTACGAGGTGCGCGGTGATGACCGATCCACGGTCGCCAGCTCGTTCGCCAGCGCCGTGGCCAACTCCGCCTGCTGGAACGGCTTGGGTATGAACCCGTTCATTCCCGCCTCGCGACAGCGATCCACCTCAGCCTCCATCACGTTCGCTGTCATGGCGATGATGGGCACGCGCGACCGGTCACCGACCAGGGCACGGATCGCCCGCGTGGCCGCGTAACCGTCCATCACGGGCATCTGCACGTCCATGAGCACCACATCGTAGTGCCCGTTCTTCACCATCTCCACCGCACGTTCACCGTTCCCGGCCACATCCACCTGCGCTTTCGGAAGCACCTGCGCCAGCTCGGCCTGTGCCACCATCACGTTGAAGTGATGATCCTCCACCAGCAGCACACGAAGTGCTCGGTGACCAACGGATCCTGCTGGATGCGCGGCATCCTCTGGTCGTTCACTCGGCACCGCCCGCTCGTTGAGACGATAGGGTATCGTGGCTGTGAAAGTGCTGCCCTTCCCAGCCTCGCTGCGGACAGCGATGGTGCCACCCTGCATCTCCACCAACCGTTTGCAGATGGCCAGCCCGAGGCCCGTGCCGCCGAACTTCCGCATGTGGTCCGTTTCGGCCTGTGTGAACTCCTCGAAGATCAGCCCAACGCGGTCCGCCTCGATACCGATGCCAGTGTCCGACACCGTCGCACTGAGCATCACGCCATCGGTGAGCCGTTCCTTCACATTCAACTGCACATGCACCATTCCCCTCTCCGTGAACTTGATGGCGTTGCCCACCAGGTTCATGAGCACCTGGTTCAAGCGTACGGGATCGCCGACCAGATCCGGAGGCACGCCCTCGCCCACTGCCGTGGTGAACTGCAGGCCTTTCTCCTCCGCGCGGTAGCGCATCATCTCATGCACACCGCTCAGCACCGTGCGCACATCCATGGTCACGTTCTCCAGCGGAAGGCGTCCCGCCTCGATGCGGCTGAGATCGAGGATGTCGTTCACGATGGCCACCAGGTTCCCGCTGCTGGAGGCGATCGCGTCCAGGTAGGGCTGCTGTTCCGGCGGATGCGGCAGGCGTTGCAGGATTCCGGTCATGCCCACGATCGCGTTCATGGGCGTACGTATCTCGTGGCTCATGTTCGCCAGGAACTGCTGCTTCACGCGCTCGCTTTGCTCCGCGCGCTCCTTGGCGGCACTGAGCTCTGCTGTGCGCAAGGCCACCGTGCGTTCCAGCCGTTGACGTCGTGCCCGGAGCGAACGCATGTACAGCGCCACCGAGCCACCGGCAGCAAGCGCGAACAGCCCATAGGCCCACCAAGCGCCGTACCACGGGGGCAGTACGGTGAGCCTGAAGGTGACGCCATGTTCAGCCCAGACGCCATCGCGGTTCCGGCCGCGCACATGGAATGTGTAAGCGCCCGGATCCAAGTTGGTGTACACCGCGCTGTGCTCGGTGCCCGCCATGATCCAATCCGCATCAAAACCCTCCAACCTGTACTGGTACTGGTGTTCAGCCGGGGCCGAGTACTCCATGGTGGCGAATTCGAACGTGACCATGTTCACCGCATGTGGAATGCTGAATCCCGTGCTGATCCAGGGGACCTGCCGGAGCGGTGAGCCCGGATCACGGGTATCGATGAGGTGATTGATGAGCCGGATGCCGGTGATGCGGATGGGGTCGGCGGTGCTGTCCTCTTCCAGTTCCTGCGGACGGAAATGGTTCAAGCCGTTCACGCCACCGAAGCACAGCGAGCCGTCGGGTAGCTTGCACGCGGCGTATCGATTGAACTCATCGCTCTGCAGGCCATCGCTTGCGCGGAAGGTCCGCACACGACCGGTGCGCGGATCGTAGCGCGCGATGCCCTTATTGGTACTGATCCACAGCCTGCCCGCATCATCGGGCAGCACGGCATAGACCACGTTGTTCGGCAACCCCTGCCTTGTGCTGATGTGCGAACAGCGCCCGGTACGGATGTCGAAGCGTTCCATTCCTCCGCCATAGGTGCCCAGCCAGAGGCGCTCATCGGGGCGCTGCGGATCGGGTGTGATGCACAGCACGGAGTTCGCCGCGAGCGACGTGCTGTCACCGGGATCGTTCAGGAACCGCTGCCAGGTGCCGCTGGCAGGCTGGAAGTGCAACAGGCCGCTGACCGTACCGAGCCAGAAGTCACCATCCTTGCTGCGATGGATCGCCTGGGTGACAAGATTGCGGCCGTTGGCGGATACCCCTTCGGGATAGTCGTGGTAACGATACTGTCCCATTCGACGGTCGTAGCGCCCGAACGCGGTGCGTGATCCGAACCAGATGAGGCTGTCGCCGTCAAGGTACAACGGGGCACAGTGATCATCCTCCCGTGCATGCGGGTCCGATGCATCGCGCGGAAGTCGTTCGATCGCATCGGTGGCGGGATCATACCGGGCGATACCGGCGTAGTTGAACCAATAGATGCCCGCATCATCCTGCGCCGGGAACATGGGAGCGTTGTTGAACACCTGCAATTCCGGACGGCGCAGGTACACGCTCAGAGGAAGCTTCATCGGCCATGTACCGCTCCCGGGATCGAACTCCGCCAGGAAATGATCGGCGAGCCCGATGCTGATGCGGCCGCGCGTGCCGTAGTGCATGGCTCCACAGCTGAAGCCCGGCAAGGTGTGGAAGCGCTCGGTGCGCTCGTCGTACGTAAGCAGTCCATACCCCGAAGTGCCGATCCACAGCAGTCCGTTGCGATCCCGGAAGTTCATCTGCACCACGCCCGCGCGTTGGGTGAGGTTGGGATCCACCGGTCGCACCAGGTGCATGCGCCCATTGGCGGGGTCGAACAGGTACTGCCCCGGATAGGTACTGATCCACAACCGTCCCTTACCATCCGTGCTCAAGGCGGATGAGCGCATATCCCCATAGGGCGCTGCGAAGACCACGATCGACCGAACTTCCGTACTGCCAGGATCCAAACGGACGATCCCGAATTTGTGCACTCCGTACAGTACACCCCGCACGGTATCCTCTACCGTCATCAATCCGGAGAGGTCATCCAGGTCCCGGCCGCGGCCGTTGTTGCCCATGGGCCGGTCCGCCCGTAAAGTATCCATCCGATCGGCGCCATCATGCCGCGGAAGAATGCGGAAGCTCCCATGGTCCAGTTCACTTGCCCACAAGGTACCACTGCGGTCCATGGAAACCCAGGCCGAACGGCGAAGGACCTTCTTCATCGAATACACCGGAAGCCCGTCCGCACGCGCTTTGCCGTTCAAGGTCATCTTCTGCAGTCCCGTGGTGCCGGATACCCAGAGGTCGCCATGGAGGTCCTGCACCATGGTATGTGGCATATCCTCCCCCTGCTCCGGTCCATCGCTCGTGTGCAGGAAGATCCCCGCCACGTGGGAGAACATGTCAAGCCCTTTCTGGGTGCCCACCCAGATCCGGCCTTCCCGGTCCTCGAACAGCAGGCGCACATGGTTGTCGCTGATGCTGGTGCTGTCGTTCGGATCGTGGCGGAAGACGGTGAACGTGTAACCGTCGTAACGGTTCAGCCCATCCTTGGTGCCGAACCACATGAATCCGTACCTGTCCTGGAGGATCGTGTTCACCATGCCTTGGGAAAGGCCTTCGTCAATGGTGATGGCGCGGAGCGGGAGCATCAACGTATCCCATTGCGCCCGGGCACCGAGGGCGGTGAAGCAGCAGAACAGCACAAGCTGAGGCCAACGCATGATCAGGGAGCGTAGATGCCTCTGGTCATCGCATACACGACGAGTCCGGCCACGTTGCGTGCGCCGGTCTTCAGCAGGATGTTGTTGCGGTGGAACTCCACGGTACGTGGGCTCAGGAAGAGCTTGCCGGCGATCTCCGTGGTGGTCATTTCCTGGCAGATGGCGCGGAGCACTTCGAGCTCCCGTTCCGACAGCGGATCCACGTCATTGAACACCGGCTTCACGCTCTCCTTCTTCACCAGGCCCTGCAGCATCACCCTGCTCACCAGGTCGCTGAAGAAGTAGCCGCTCTCCTTCACCGAACGGATGGCGGTCTCCACCTCATCAGGCTCAGCGGTCTTCAGCACATAGCCGTTCGCACCGAGCTCCATCATGCGCACGATCGAACGCTCATCATCATGCGTGCTCAGCACGATCACCTTCACCTTCGTGTGCTCTTCACGTATCCGGCGCAGCGCCTCAACCCCGTCCATCACGGGCATCTCCAGATCGAGTAGCACGATATCCACCTCATTGCCCTTCAGTCCGGTGAGCAGCTCCTCGCCGTTGGCACTGTCGAACATCACCTGCACATCGGGCATGTCGCGCAGCAAGAGCACGAAGGCACGGCGGAAGAGCGGCTGATCGTCGGCAATGGCGAGGCGGATCATGGATGTTCGGACGGCCGAAAGTTCCGACGATCCCCGGGGTCGCTTCCCCGTATTTACACCGGTTCTGCGCGAACCGTTCATGGGCCCGGGTCGAAGTGGATCACAGCGCGCAAGGCCTTGTCCAACGGGGACACCATGGGGAGCAGCGCCTTAACGAGATCGGCACGCACCACGGGCGGGTCCTGTCGCGCATCCCGGTCAATGGTCACCAACAGGTCCAACAGCACCTTGGCACCCATGAAGTGCACATGGGGACGCAGGTCGTGCGCAGCATTGGCCAGCGCCCTCGCATCCCCGGAATCGCAGGCCGCTTCAAGCATGCGGAAGAGCGCGGGGCTGTCGGACAGGTATTGATCGATGAAGGCGGCCATCTTGTTCCGATCGCCCCTGCACAGCCGCTCCAACTGGGAAAGGTCAGGTCCTTGGTCGCTCACACGCCTAAAATACCAACCCCGAATTGAACCCTGCGAACGGGGATGCTTCAACGTGAAGAAAGGACTGCGAGGTCGCTTCGGCGATCATCTGCCACCGGTTATGGAGGCGCTGGATCCGAGCGAGATCACACCGTCGGCTTCAGGTCGTACACCTTGCGGATGGCCATGAACTCCTTCTCCATGCCCGGTCCCAGGTCCTTCAGATGGCCGGTGCGCACATCGAAGATCCAGCCGTGGATCATGGGCAGCCGCTCCTTGTACCGGCGCTTCTGCACGTGGTCCAGCTTGATCACGTTCATGCACTGCCCCAGCACGTTCAGCTCCGCCAGCCGGTCGAAGCGTGCATGCTCATCGGTGATGGCGTCGAGTTCGGCCATGCGCAGGCGGTACACGTCGCGCAGCGTTCGCAGCCAGTTGTTCAGTTGACCCATGTCGCTCGGATCCAGCGAGGCCTTCACGCCGCCACAGTTGTCGTGCCCGCAGGTCACGATGTGCTTCACGCGCAGGCACTCCACGGCCGACAGATGAGCAGCAGCGCGAGACATAATGGCTGATCAGAGACAAGATGCCCGATCAGTTGAAGCTTCCCTATGCACTGTGGTCACGCAAGGCCGTGCGGCTGTTGATCAAGGACCGCTACGGTGTGGAACTGGCTGCGCGCACCATGACCGAGTATATGCGGCGCTGGGGGTTCACTTCACAGAAGCCCACGCGGCGTGCGATGGAGCCGCGCCCGGCCGAAGTGCGCCGCTGGAAGGAGCGGGTCCACCCGGCTATCGCCAAGCGGGCCAAGGCTGAAGGCGCCGAGATCCTCTGGGGCGATGAGACCGGCGTGCGTAGTGACGATGTGCGTGGACGCAGCTTCGCCAAGCGCGTGCACACGCCCATCGTGCGCGTTGGCAACAAGCGATTCGGGCGCTCGATCATCTCGGCGGAGAGCGCGCGAGGGGGCATGCGCTGGATGGTCTTCAAGGGCGTGCTGGACGTGCGCTGCTTCAAGCGATTCCTCTCCCGCTCGATCAAGGATGCCAAGCGCAAGGTGTTCCTGATCGTGGCCGATCTCCGGGTGCACCACGCCAAGGTCCTCGCCCCTTGGCCGCTCAAGCACAAGGGGCGCATCAAGATCTTCTACTTGCCCAGCAACTCCCCGGAGATCAACCCCGTGAAGGTGGCCAACTTCGACCTCAAGAGAGAGATGGGAGACAAGCCGCCAGCACAGAACGAAGAACAAATGGTAAGGGCCATCCTGGCACACTACCACAATGTTCAGCGACAGCCCCTGCGCATCCTCAAGTACTTCCAGCACCCGGACGTTCGCTACGCCGCATGAGTACGGATCTTCATCCCCTGCTCAGTAATTGGCCCAAGTCACGAATGAAACCGTCGACCGCACAGGACCCTCCAGCATTCATCCACATACCCCGCGCTGAGCAGGATCACCAGTGATCACAACCAGCTTGTAACCTTTATCCCCTTTCTGCGACTCTCTGCCAGGAAACCAAGTCCTGCACCGTGGCCTCCGACGAGCGTTCCGCCTTCATGCAAGCCTATGAGCCGTGCCACGCGGCCTTCGCACGGTATTGCGCTGCACTGGCCTACGGGCGCATGGATGTGCAGGACCTGATGCAGGACGTCCTGTTGAGCGCATTCCAACGGTTCGACCATATCCGTAAAAAGGATGAACTGCTGCACTATCTGATGCGCGCGGCGCGCAACCGCATGGTGAGCTCCTTGCGCATCAGCCGAAGGAATGAGGCCATCACCAGCAAGCAGACCGAACGGTTGTTGGAGCGGGGTGCCACGGCCGAACAACTCACCGACGCGGGGATCCTGCACCAGGCCATCAACAAACTGCCCACCGCTCAACGGGATGCTCTCGTGCTCTTCGAAGTGGCCGGCCTGTCCATGGCGGAGATCGCCGCTATTCAAGGCAGTAATGAGAATGCGGTGAAAACCAGGGTGAGTCGTGCGCGAGCGGCCGTCCGAAGCATGCTGGATGGTCGCACCAAACCCTTACGCATGGAGCTCCTCCGATCACTATTGATCCTGTTGCCATGAACCGCGCAGAGGAAGAACAAGCCGTGCTCGCCCCGTTGCGTGAACTGCCCCCGGAGGTCAGCTTGGAACAGGTGCGGGACATGGTGGCGGCATTCCCCTTGGGCATGGGCGCCGTGGCCTGGCTGATCCATACGCTGAAATTCAACCTGAACACCTTGCTCATGACCAGCATAGGCACTCTTCTCCTTGGCACCGGCCTCTACCTCTTTTCAGGAAGCACACCCGCAGCCACGCCGGTCCCCAATGGCCTTCCACGAAGGAATGATACCGTGGTTCGAACACCGGCCGTGCCAGCAACTACCGTTACCGCCGCCACGCCGACGTTGCCCCGACCTGAGCAAGGATCGTCCGTCGTACCTGCTGCGAACCGGAGGACCGAGGACCTCCACGTGGAAACGGAGACCGAGGCGCCGAAGGAAACCCCGGGATCCGGAACTCCTGTACAAGAGGCCACGGCACCGATGCCAGAGCCGACCACGGTGACCACGGGTGTTGCCAACGAGCGCATCTTCAACCTGTCCGGCTTCAAGGGCATCGCATTGCGATCCAGTTCCGATGTGCGTGTGGAGGAAGGTGAATTCGCCGTGGTGGCCAAAGGCGAACAACAGCATTTGGACATGCTCGACATCAAGGTGGACCAAGGGATCCTGTCCATCGAACACGAAGCTCGGCGCCGTATGGACCTGGGCATGGAGAAGGTGTTGATCACCGTGCGGCTCCCGCGCTTGGACCAATTGATCGTGCATGGTTCGGGCAGCATCCATGTGGCGGAGTTCAAGAACACGCCTTCGCTTCAACTCTCCGTGATGGGCTCGGGTGACATCGATATGGCGGGTCCGATCGAAACCACGGAAATGAACATCCAGGTGCAGGGGTCGGGAGATGTGCTGTGCGCTCAATTGAAAGTGATCAGCACCACCACGATCGATCTGATGGGCAGCGGGAACGTGCAAGTGGCAGGCACCACCGATCGGATCCTCTTGAACATCATGGGCAGCGGGGACGTGCATGCGGAGAACCTGAAGGCGGGCAGCGGAAAGGTGAACCTGATGGGATCCGGTGATGCCTACTTGGACTGTAGCGGGCACCTGGAGTCCACTAAAACCGGTTCAGGTACCATCCATAACACCGGGAGCGCTGGCCGCGAGCGGTCACGAGGGGTCACGGAGGACGAGGACAGGTAGGCGTCCTTGGGATCGACCGGTCGTGGCGGTGCTCCCGGATATGGCTGCAGGCCCGATACCATGATGGACTTCTGGGCTGTCCGATCCGCCTGCTCACCTTCAGCATGACCTCACCGAGGATCTCGCCTCGTGGCTCGGCCACCTGCGACCTCTTCGGGTGGTTCAGCGAACAGAAGTATATCTCCAGACCTGATCAGTGATCCATGGGATCATTGTCCAACCCCTCGCCAGGAACATGCGGTCCGATGCAATGCCCCAGTACACGCCGCCCGGCCGCACGATCAGTTCCATGCACATCAACTTCTGGAATACCGCCGATCCGTGATCAAAACGGCAGACCAGCACGGAAGGACGACTGGAAGGCGTCACTCCGAACGGAGCCGGGAAGTCAGACCTTCATGATGTCCTTCTCCTTCGCCTCGATCAGAACGTCCACTTTCTTGTTGTAGATGCCCGTGAGCTTGTCCACCTGTTCGGTGGCATCCTTTGTAAAGTCCTCCGGCAGCTTGGCGCCCTTGATGGCCTCGTTGGCCTTTTGGCGTGCACCACGGATGCTCACCTTGGCGTGCTCGCCCTCCTTGTGCGCGGCCTTCACCAGCTCCTTGCGGCGCTCCTCGGTGAGCATGGGCACATTGATGATCACCGCATCGCCGTTGTTGCTCGGGTTGAACCCGAGGTTGGCCGCCTGGATGGCCTTCTCGATGGCGTCGATCATCTTCTTGTCCCACGGCTGGATCATGATCGTGCGACCATCGGGCGTGTTCACATTGGCCACCTGGTTCAACGGCATGTGGCTACCGTAGGCCTCTACGCGCACACCATCGAGCATGGCGGGATTGGCGCGGCCCGCGCGGATCTTCGTGAGCTCGTGGTCCAGGTGGTCCACGGCCTTCTTCATCAGGTCCTCGTTCGGGGCGATCAGGGTCTTGGCGTCCATCGCATTCGTGTTGGGGTCGCGAAAATAACTGGACGCGGGGGTTCACGTTCCCATGACCGGGCGAGGACGCGCCCGTTGACGGACCTCCGTTCCTATCCGGATACGGCTCACAGACCTCCTATCGCCATCCTGACCTCCCGCCGCATACGCTGGTAGCGGGCCTCGCTGGCGGAAAACCCCATGTGGCCCAACACGGCTTCCTTCTGGTCCGGATGGACCAACCAGGACAATCGGTCCCGCAGATACACGCTCACGGCCGGATCGGCGTTCCGCCATACCGAAGGGATGTCCAAGCGGTTGTCGAGCACATGGACGATGTCCTCCAGGTCCCGGCTCGCGAGCGAATGCCCACCCCGGTCCGCATGCGCATCGAACTTGCTGGCCAAGAAATACGCCAATGGCAGTACCGGGATATGTGGCCCGCCCGCTAATACGTGGCTCTCGCGCTTGGGGAACCCGCTGGCGTACCAACGGTTCCCCGGTGCCCACCCGACCGGCTCCAGGGCCATCACATCCACCATGATCCCGTCGATCCGGAAGCGGCACATAACGGGGTCGGCGGCGCTTTGCGTGAAGCCCTTCGCTATCAACCGGCCGCGCAAAGTCTCCAGTTCTCCGGCGGTGGCCACCGAGACCGCAAGGTCGATATCGTACGTGGGCCGGGCTTCCGAAGCGGCGGGATCGTCGGCATACACGGAGACCACAGCGCCGCCAACGAAAACGGCCCGTTCCAGATCCCCACCCAGCGCTTCCGCCACACGCTGGAGCATCTCCAGGTTCATCGGGACGTTCGTGGCCATTTCAACCGATGCGTTCCCGCAGTTCCTTCATGGCCAGCTCCCGTTCGCGCGCCCGGCCTGTGCGCAGCGCATCGGTGAGCGCCAGCAACGCGTACAGCTCCTTGTTCTTCGCCGCCGCTTGCGGAACGGTGGGGTACAAGGGCCGTATCGCCGCCCCGCGCACCTTGCCCATCGGATCGGGCCAAACGAAGAGGGGACCGCTCACGATGGTCTGCTTCAAGGGTGGTGCGGAGTGGGCTGTCGGGACACCGCGTACCTCGGCCCCGGGCCTTGCCGGGAACACATACCGCACGGCATGGTACAGCATGTCCAGGAACCCTTTGGACATCAGCTCCTGGTCCTCGCTCAGCAATCCGCTCTGGATCGACCGTTTCAGAGAATAGCCGATCTCCGCCGGGCTGATCACCAGGTCCGCCGCCAGATCCTTGGCCTTCCACGTGCCGCGCTCACGCAAGGCAATGCTCAATAGGACCACGATGTCCTGTGGTTTCATGGGGGCGGGTCCGGTGCTGGCGCGCATGTCGATATTGGATTTGCAAATCCAAAATTACGCATCCTTTCTCATGCGCGCATGCGCACATGGCCTTCACACCTCCACCAACGTGCCCACCTTCTCGCCGGCCACCACCTTGCGCAGGTTGCCGCGCTTGTTCATGTCGAAGACGATGATGGGCAGGTTGTTCTCGCGGCAGAGCGTGAAGGCCGTGAGGTCCATCACGCTGAGGCCCTTGTCGTAGGCCTCGTCGAAGGTGATGCGGTCGTACTTCTTCGCCTTCTTGTCCTTCTCGGGATCGGCGGTGTAGATGCCGTCCACACGCGTGCCCTTGAGGATCACGTCGGCCTCGATCTCGATGGCGCGCAAACTGGCGGCGGTGTCGGTGGTGAAGTAGGGATTGCCCGTGCCGGCACCGAAGATCACGATGCGGCCCTTTTCCAAGTGGCGCACGGCCCGGCGACGGATGAAGGGCTCGGCGATCTGCTCCATCTTGATGGCGCTCTGCAGGCGCGTGCTCTGCCCCTTGGCCTCCAGGGCGCTCTGCAGGGCCAGGCTGTTGATCATGGTGGCCAGCATGCCCATGTGGTCGCCCTGCACCCGGTCGATACCGCTGCCGCTGGCGTTCATGCCCCGGTAGATGTTGCCCCCGCCGATGACCACCGCCACCTGTGTGCCGCCCTTGGCCACGGCGATGATCTCGTCGGCGTAAGCCTTCAGCATCGCATCGTCGATACCGTAGTTCTTGCCGCCCATGAGGCTTTCGCCGGAGAGCTTCAGAAGGATGCGCTTGTACGTGCGTTCCGTTTTCGCCTTGGCCATGTGGTGGGGTTCGGGCCCAAAGCAATGAAAAAGGCGCGGGCCGAGGTCAACTCCGCGTTGTGCCTCAGCGCAACTTCAGGAACCGCCGCGTGAGGATGCCGCCGTCCGCGCCTTCCAACCGTACCGCGTACAGGCCGTCCGGCAGGTCCGCCACCGGGATCTCCAACGTGCCCTGGTGTGCGGTGTTCACACGGCGCACCGTGCGGCCGCCCATGTCCACAAGCGACAGCCGTGCACCCGGGCCCGTCGCAGGTGGCAACGAAACGTGCAGCACCTCGGCCGATGGGTTGGGCCAGAGTTCCAGCGAATGCTCTCCTTGGGCAATTGGCGCAATGCTCACTGTGCCGCAGGTGTCCTCATAAGCCCCGCCCACCCACTTCATCACCATGCCCGGCACCGTATCGCCGTTCACGGTATACCCGCCCAAGGCCAGGAACAGTGTGTCGTGGTACATGGCCATGGCCATCACCTCATCGGGTATGGTATCGCCAGTGCCGCACCAGTTGGTGCCATCCCACTGGGCGAACCGCTGGGCCGATATATGCCCCGCGCAGCCGAAGCCGCCGCTGGCCAGTAACTTGCCGTCATGCACCAGCAGCGAACGCGCACGGCCCGGATACGTGGTGCCACAATACAGGTCCTGCATGCTCCCACCCACATCGTGCCATTGGCTGCCGTCCCAGCGCATGAGGCCATGCCCAGCGTTGCCGGCCGTTACGCGGATCTCTCCGCCCACGTACAACTCCCCATTGTATACCGCCAGGTCCAGTGCCGCCGCCGCCCCCCCAAGGATGCCCCCGCCCGGCCCGCTCCACGTGCTGCCATCGTACATGGCGATGCCGTTGGTGCCGTCGTACAGTGACAGGGAACCGCCCACATACAGGCGATCCTGATATTTCTCCACGGAAACAAGGATGGGGCCACTGGGGGATGTCTGCAAGGTGCCGATGTTCTCCCATTGCCCGCCCACTCGCCGGGCCACCCCGTTGCAGAGATGGCCGTCCACGTACAGGAATCCGCCTACCGCGTACAGCGTGTCGTCGATCACCTTCAGTTTCCGGACCACTTGATCGAAGGTGCCGAAGTCATGCCACGTACTGTCGTAATAGGCCGCGATGTACGGCATCGGCACGCCTTCTATAACCTGAAAGTAACCTGCAAAAACCAGCGTGTCGCCGTAACGCACTGTTGTGTGCAACCCACCCCACTCGAAAACGGACAATGCTGTCCACGATGAACCGTTATAAATGGCGGCGACCGGGTGGCTATAGTCGTTCGTGATGGTGATGTTGCCCACTGCAATAAGCCTGTCCGCTGCGCTGTCCGTATAGATCTGAACACAACCTGTCGTTTGATATGGCATGCCCACGTCCTCCCAATTGCCTTGCCCATGTGCCCATGTGCCCAAGGCAACAAATGCCAGTCCCATAGCGCGCATGGACCTAGCGAATGACCGTGAAACGGGAAGCGGATGAGCGCCCTTCTGCATGCACCAGGTACACGCCACCGGCCAATGGGGGCAAGACGATACGCACCGGTGTTCGGGGTCCTATCGATCGCGTCAGGGTCCGAAGCACCACCTGCCCAGCAGCATCATAAACTTCAACGCTGTGCTTGCCTTCTGAAATCCCCACGAGGTTCAAAATCCATGTCTCATCAATCCACACATGCAGCGCGTCCATCATCGGCGTTCGCTCCTCGCGTACGCCCACCAGCTCGTCCGTGCACAGGGAGCCAACAAAGGCATCAGACGGATTGTACCCGTTGAGCCATCCTGTATTCAGGTATGTATTGTCGAAATACGCAGGATCGCCGGGGTCGAAGAGCGGAAAGTAGGCCGCCGTGTCGCCATTGTACTTGCTGGTCTTGCCCGCGAAATAGAGCCGGTCTCCAGCGGTGCTCACCGGATTGAAAAGGACGCCCAACGCGAGAGGTGCCGTGAGTCTCATCGGTAAGGAGTTTTGGAGACTCCAAACTAACCGTTCCCGCCACCCCAAATGAAAAGCCCACCTCGCGGCGGGCCTTTCGTATTGTGACCGGTCAGCGGATCACACCGTGAGCGAGTGGCGCTTGAAGCCCGTACAGGTGAGCTCCTTGTCCACGCTCTTGAGGTATTGTTCCACGCTGAGCTTGTTGTCCTTGATGAACTCCTGGGCGAGCAGGGTGCTCTCCTTGAAGAACTTGTTGAGGCGGCCCTGGGCGATCTTCTCGGCCATGTCGGCGGGCTTGCCCTCCTGGATGGCGAGTTCCTTGCCGATCTCCAGTTCCTTGTCGATCACGCTTTGCGGGGTGCTGGCCTTGTCCAGGGCGATGGGGCCCATGGCCGCTACCTGCATGGCCACGTCCTTGGCCGCGGTCTCGAAGCCTGCCTTGTTCAAGGCCACCAAGCTGCCCACCTTGTTGCCGGGGTGGTTGTAGGCGAACACGTAGGCGCCGTCCAGCAGGTGGCAGGCGCTCACCTCGATCTTCTCGCCGATCACGCCGGTCTGCTCGATGAGCTTCTCGGCAATGGTGAGGCCGTTGGTGTCGTACGCCTGGGTTTTCAGCGCGTCCACGCTGTCGGCACCCTTGGCCAGTGCCGTCTCGGCGATGCGGGTGGCCATGGCCACGAAATCGGCGTTCTTGGCCACGAAGTCGGTCTCGCAGTTGGTACACACCAGCACGCCGCGCTTGCCGTCGGCGGACACCAGCCCGAGGACCACACCTTCGGAGGCGTCGCGGTCGGCGCGCTTGGCGGCCACTTTCTGGCCCTGTTTGCGCAGGATGTCGATGGCGGCATCGAAGTCGCCATTGGCCTCGGTAAGGGCCTTCTTGCAGTCCATCATGCCCGCGCCAGTGATCTGGCGGAGCTTGTTCAC
>JAFDZE010000097.1:31457-35846 GCA_018267155.1 Bacteroidota bacterium
ATGGCCTCGCCGCGCTCCTTGTCGCTCTTGCGCTCCTCGATGCCCTCGTTGATGGCGGCGATCATGGTGTCCACGATCAGCTCGATGCTCTTGGTGGCATCGTCATTGGCCGGGATGGGGAAGTCGATCAGGTCCGGATCGCTGTTGGTGTCCACCATCGCGAAGGTGGGGATGTTCAGCTTGCGGGCCTCGGCCACGGCGATGTGCTCCTTCACGATGTCCACGATGAACAACGCGCTCGGCAGGCGGCTGAGGTCGGCGATAGAGCCCAAGTTCTTCTCCATCTTCTCGCGCTGGCGGCTCACCTGCAGGCGCTCGCGCTTGCTCATGTGGTTGAAGGTGCCGTCCACCTTCATACGGTCGATGGCCGCCATTTTCTTGATGGCCCGGCGGATGGTGCCGAAGTTGGTGAGCATACCACCGCTCCAACGCTCGGTGACGTACGGCATGCCGGTGGGCTTCACCTTCTCGGTGACGATGTCCTTGGCCTGCTTCTTCGTGGCCACGAAGAGCACTTTCTTGCCGCTACGGGCGATGTTCTTCATCGCGTTGGCGGCCTCGTCCAACTTCACCGCCGTCTTGTTCAGGTCGATGATGTGGATGCCCTTCTTCTCGCCGAAGATGTAGGGCGCCATGTTGGGGTTCCACTTGCGGCGCAGATGGCCGAAATGAACGCCGGCGTCGAGCAGTTGCTTGAAATCAGTACGTGCCATGTTCCTTCTTTTGGTTCACTTTCCTTGTTCCCGTTGTGCAGGCATCTCTCCGGTAGCGTGTCGTCGCGCTTCGACGGGCTCAGGGCGACAACAACAGTCCGGAGGGATTGGATGCTGAACCCTCCTTCGTCCGCACTGCCGCGGACTTGGGTGGGCACGCAAGCGTGGGACTTAACGCTTGCTGAACTGGTAGCGCTTGCGCGCCTTCTTGCGTCCGAACTTCTTGCGCTCCACCTCGCGGGGGTTGCGCGTCATGAGGTCCTCGGCCTTGAGCTTGGGCTTGTGCTCGGGATCGAGCTTCACCAGCGCACGGGCGATGCCCAGACGCACGGCTTCCACCTGGCCGGTGATGCCGCCGCCGTCCACCCTGATGGTGACGTCGTACTTGCCCTCGGTATCGGTGAGTTTGAAAGGCTGCATCAGCTTGAACTGCTGCATGGTGATGGGGAAGTACTCCTTGCCTTCCACGCCGTTCACCTTGATATCCCCGTTGCCATCGCTGAGGATCACGCGCGCCACGCTGCTCTTGCGGCGGCCCAGGCTGTTCACTGATGCCATTTTACTTGATGCTGTTGAGGTCGATCTTGCGGGGCTTCTGCGCTTCGTGCTTGTGGGTTCCGCCCACGTTCACGTGCAGGTTGCCGAATTGCGCTTCGCCCAAGCGCGTCTTGGGGAGCATGCCGCGCACGGCCTCCTCCAATACGCTGTGCGGCTTGCGGCGCAGCAGGGCCTTGGCCGTTTCGGCGCGCTGGCCGCCCGGGTACAGGCTGTAGCGCAGGTAGGTCTTGTCCTCCCACTTGGCGCCGGTGAGACGAACCTTGTCGGCATTGATCACCACCACATGGTCGCCGGTGTCGACGTGCGGGGTGAAGGTGGGCTTGTGCTTGCCACGCACCAGCATGGCGATCTTGCTGGCCACGCGGCCGAGAACCTCGTTCTCAGCGTCCACCAGCAGCCATTCTTTCTGCACGGTGGCCTTGTTGGCCATGGAGGTGATGAGGGTCGTGGAAGCCACGGTACGCCTGGGTTTTTGTCTGTTCGCCCCGCACCCGCCCCCACCCCTGAGCGGGGCTATGGCGGGTAAAACGGGGCGCGAAGATAGATCGACGGCCCGATCCCACAAAAAGCCGTGGAGAAATCCTTTACACACCCCTCCGGGGCGGGGTGGTTCAGCCGCAAGCCATCAGGGCAGCTGCTCGGTACGCGAGTTCGTCGGGACGGTGGCCCCCACGTTCTGCAGGATGGGGTCCCGGTCGTTCGCGCTGCCCGTGTATTTCACCGTGCCGTTCAGGTTGATGTCCTCGGGCCAGTAGCCGTTCATCGTGGCATTGGGCGCGGTGCTGCCCACCTTCACCAGCACCGGATCGCGGTCGTTACCACTGCCGGTGTATTTGATGGTGCCATTCCCGGTCACATCGCCCATCCACATGACCATGGTGCCACCAACGGTCTTGCGCGCGTTGGTGCCGTAGGTGGCCGTGGCGGCCGTGGTGAAGTCCACCAAAGTGTTCGCATCGCGCAGCATGTAGGGCGACAGGCTCATGATGCCCAAGTGATTGCGGTGCCGCACGGCCACGTGGTAGTTGCCCGCCGCCACGCCGGGGAAGGTGATGATCTGCTCGCCGGTGGGTTGCATCAGGTTGCCCGAGCGCTGTACCAGCACGGCCCGCTGTGCCACCACCACGGCGGGGTCGGCGTTGCTGCGCAGTTCCACGCGCGCCCAATCCACCGGGGTCGAAAGGCCGGTGAAACTCTTCACCGCCGGGTTCATCGTTTCGCCCAGGCCGAAGGGATCGGTGGCGGGCAACAGGTCCGCATCGTTCAGGTCGCTCTTCATGGCCGTGCCGTCGAAGGGTCCTTCCAGCACGGCACGCACGTTCACGCGGGCGTTCAGGTCGTCGTGGTCGAGAATGCCGTCGGCGTCCGCATCCACACCCAGGCGCACCTTCGTTTGCGGCACCACCAGGGTCCAACTGAGCGGTCCGCCACTGCCCTGTGCACTGTTCACCAGTTGCGTGTGGGTGACGGTCTGCCCGGTGATGTCGCTCTGGTAGTTGTTACTACCCGTGTAGTAGAAACCGCGCATCTCGCCGCCGTACATGCCCTTCACGATCATGCCGTATTCGCTGCTGTGCGCGGCCTCGTCCACCAGGGCCTTCATGGTGTTCAAGCGGGCCGTACTGCCTATGCTGGCGCCGTTGATCGTTTCACGCAGGCCCACGGCGGGCATGGCGTCCTGCACGGTGGTGCTGGCCAGCGGGAAGTTGTTGGTGTTGAAGCACGCCGCGCAGTTGGTCTGGGTGATGCCGCCGGACCACGAGAGGAGTTCGGGCTCGTAGTCGCCCAGGTAGTTGCCCGTGCCACCCTGGTTGAACCAGGTCTCCATCACGCCCTCGCTCAGCATGCCGAAGCCCGCGTTGCATTCCGTGGTGTTGTAAAAGAAACCGACCTTCCGGTACACGCTGCGCAGGTCCGCCGCCATGTTCCGGTTGGGGGTGAAATCGACCAAGGTGCCCGCACCCGTGCCCGCGACATTCCCGTTCCCGGGCAGTTCGCCCCTACCGGTCTGCGCGTTGTGGCAGTGCGCGCAGTTGATGTTCACGCTCACCCACAATTTCACACCGGCACTTGGTATTGTTTGAAAGGTGGTTCCCGTACCACGCACCCTGCTCGGGTTGCAACGCTCGGTGGCGGCGGCCACGGTGCTCTCCGGCCGGTACGTGCGGTAGGGGTTGGGCACGTACCACGTGGCGCCCACGAAGTCCTGCAATTCCTGCATCTCGGCCGGCGATGCGGGGGCATCGAGTCCCTGCAGGTCGTGGAAAGTCCCCGCGAAGTCGGCGAACTCGTGCTTGTCGCCCCTCCAGTGCAGGTTGCCACGGCCCCGTCCGATGATGTCGATGAGGAATTGCGTGGTCTTCACGCCCTTGAGCGGGTGGTAGCTTTTTCCGTCCACGATGTTCACGTCGCCGGCCGGGTTGCCCAGGTCCCAGCCCAAGCGGTCCCAGCGGGTGTCCACGTGACAGCTCCCGCACGAGAGATGGCCGTTCCCGCTGCCGCGGTGGGTGTCGTACAAGTGCTTCCGGCCGGCCTTGATCACCTGCGGGGTGGGATCGAAGAAATTGGTCCGCGCCTTCTCGCTGTCGTTGGCCATGTCCACCGTGCTCACCGTGCCCTCGAACTTGTTGAGCACGTACGCCAGGCCGCGCGTTTCATCGAGCACGATACCTGTGGGCCCCTCACCCACCTTGACGGGTGTACCGGCGCGCGCGCCCGTGGACGTGATCGTGACCACGTTGTTGGAGCCCATGCCCGTGATGTACGCCTTGCTGCCATCCGCCTTCCAGGCGATGCCGCGCGGGTCGCCGATGCTCAGCATGCGCTGGGCCAGTGGTAGCGAGGCGTTCGCGTAGTTGATATGCGGGTTCAGGTCGCTGATGGTGTTCGCTCCACCCACGCTGGCGAAGCGCGAAAGGTTCACTTTCACGAACCGGCCTTTCAGGTTGGGCTCAAAACGTACCTCGTTCATGGCATCGGTGCCCACCAGCGTCACTTCGCCATCGGGCCGCACGGCCATGGCCATGAGGATGTTGCCCAAGCGCGTCTGGTAGGTGACGCCCGCCGTGGTGGGGTTGCTGGCGTTGAGGACCGCCACGTCCCGGTCGGGCATGTCCCA
>JAFDZE010000097.1:35894-36479 GCA_018267155.1 Bacteroidota bacterium
ATGAGGCTCTTGCTGTCGGTGGTGGGCGGGTTCACCGGATTGAGCGGCGGTTCAAAGCCGGTGCCCGCGTTGGGCACGATGCCCGCACTCGCATCCACGGCACCGCCGTAAGGTCCGTTGGGATTGAGCACGTCGTTCGGGATCTGCGTGCAGCCGCCCTGCGGCGAGCACACGCCATTGTTGCTCCCGTGGGCGAAGCTGAAGAAGTCGTTGCCGTTCAGGACGGTGGTGGCGTTGCCGCTCTCGAAGAAGGCGCAGTACACCGTGTTCCCATCGGGGCTCACGGCCAGCGCACGGGGTTGTTCGCCCTTCAATAATACCTCTGTCGGCGCCGCATTCAGATCGGCCAGGTTGAACACCTGGATGCTCTCGCGGCCCGCGCACGAGACGAAGGCCTTGTTCTGGGCGAAGACCACATCGGCCGGTTCGTCCTCGGTGATCAGGCTGCGCACCACGCGGTTGGTGGCCAGATCAATGATGCTGATCTCGTCGCTCACCTGATCCACCACCCACGCCTCGGTATTTGTGCGCACCCGTACGGTGACCGGGTCCAGACCCACCGGTATGCTGGCGGTGTTCAGCAAC
>JAFDZE010000098.1 GCA_018267155.1 Bacteroidota bacterium
GGGGGCAGAGCAGGTGGTTCGCATGGCTTTTGAATTTGACATCAACAAAGCAATGTGGTGTATTTCCGGTTGCGCCAACTGTTCATAACTATTTCACCCGGACGTGAGGTATATCAAAAATCGTGCCTGCGGCACACGTTCAACTGCGTTGGAACTCCGTTCGATCCTTGGGTTTTGAGCCTTGAAGCTTGAGCTATGCGCTTTGGTCAGTTGTTCTCTTCGCTATCCACACGCAGCAGGAAGCCCTGCACAGCCCACATCACCAGGCTGAATGCGAGGGCCCACCAGAACCCGTCCACCTGGAAGTTACCGGGCATCAGGTAGGCGGCCAGCAGCACCAGGCCGGCGTTGATCACGAGTATGAATATGCCAAGGGTGATCAGTGTGACCGGCAGGGTGAGCAGGATGAGCACAGGGCGCAGGAAGGTGTTGAGCGCACCCAGCACGATGGCCACCCACAGCGCGGCAGGGAATTCGCCGAGTTGTACGCCCCTGAGCAACAGGTCGGCCACCAGAACGGCGATGGTGGAGAGGATGAGTCGGATGAGGAGTTTCATGGAGGAAAAGTAAGTGGTGAGTGACGAGAGACGAGTGGCGAGTCTGCCTTCGCAGCTACCACTCGTCTCTCGTCACTCGGTCGATCGCCTCCGGCCCTCTCACTGTTTCACCACCTTGCGGGCCTGTGCCTTGCCGTTCTGGGAGATCACCACGAAATAGGTACCGGCCGCCCGGTCGCTCATGTCCAGCGTGCGGGCGTAGTTGCCCTTGAAGCCGGTGATGGTCTCGTGGTAAATGCGTTCGCCACCGGCATCATGCACGTCCACGTTCAGGTCGCCCCGCTCCGGTACTTGGAATGCGATATCAAAGGCACCGTCGGTGGGCGAGGGCGCTATGCGCAGGCCGGTCAGGTCCAGTGACCTGTCCAGGGTGGAGACCCCTTTGTTCTTCAGTGCGGTGCTTTCTTCGGGTGAGAGTTCAACGGCCTCAACGGTCACTCGCATCTCACGGATCACATCACCCCGCAGATCGCGGCGCAGGCGGTCCATCTCGCGGCGCAACTCGTCCATTTCGCGCCGCAGGTGATCGTGTTCCGCACGTTGTCCGGCACCGTTGGCATCTTCTTCCATACCGTCCTCGCTGTAGGGGTAGGGCATATCGGGGATGTTGGGCATGGGGAACATGAACGGGGCACCGGACGGGCCGCCGTACATGGGGAATGCGCCCGTCCGTTCGCCCAGTTCGCCGTTCAGTACGATCGCCCGGCCATCGCGCAGCACGTCCACCGTGGCCTTCGATCCGGGCTGCGCATCGGCCAGGTGATCGATCAAATCCTCGAAATTATCAATTATATCCCCGTTGATCGCGGTGATGGCGTCCCCTTCCTTCAAGCCCATGCGCTGGGCCGCACTGCTGTCCGAAACGCTGGTGACGCGCACGCCGCCATTGTTGGGCAGGTCCTCGCCGACCACACCCAGGAAGGCGCCACCGAAGCGTGCCTCGCTGTCCAAGGCCATGTCTTGCATCGCGCGGCCGAAGGCTTCCATGGCGCGCTCATACGCGGCGCTGTCCGTGTGCCAGTACCAGCTCATCACATCGGGCCCGTTATCGCGGGCCGCAAGGGCGACAGTGGTGGAACGCTTCTCCTTGCCACGGTAGTAAATGAGTTTCACGTTGTCGCCGGGATCATGCGCACGGATGGCGTCCAATAGCCCGGCACCACTGGTGATCACCCGGTCGTCCATGGCGACGATCACATCGCCCTCTTTCAGGCCCGCCTGCTCGGCCGGGGTGCCGCTTTCCACGGCCGTGATGCAGGCTCCTTCCTTCACCGGAGGATCTTTCTTGCGGGCCTCCTTGTCGCAGCTTTCGTTCCAGTTGCCATAGTACACGCCCAGGTAGGCCCGGGGTTGCGCAACGGCATCCGGATCGGCCATGCGCAGGGCCATGCTCATGTCGTTGAGCAGACCGCCATCGCGCATGCGCCGCAGATCGAGCACCAGGTTCTCATCGTCGCCGATCACGTTCAACTCGTCCATCACGCCGAGTTCACGCAGGGCATCGGCGAGTTGTTGCCCATCGTTCAGGTCGAATTCGCGGGTGACATGGCTTTCGTTGCCGTTCTCGTTGCGTGTGATCTCGATACGCACGCGCCGCTCACCGTTCTTCTGTGCCAGGACCATGGTGCCGGAACAGGTGAACAGGAACGCACTGAGGACGCCGGAAAGGAGCTTCGTGTTCATGGCTTCGACCGTTGATGCATGCGAAACTATGGGGGCCTTGTGCGGTGCCGCTGTTAAGGCCTGCTAAAAGCTGCCAAGCGGCGTAAAGGCTGTACCTCAGTCGTCCCGGGTGAAGCGGTCGATCTTGCGGCGCTCACGTTTGGTGGGGCGTCCGGAGCCGGGGTCGCGTTGTGCGGCCTTCACCTTACGGGCGGTCTCCTGCTTCTCCAGGTCCTCCCACGATGTACGGTCGGTAATGAGCCCCGGAACGAGTTTGGCACCGACCCTGGTGGAGGGTAGGGCGATCACTTCAAAGCTGCGCCAGATGGGGGCTTGGCGCACGGAGAACAGGTCCCTCACCTGGATCACCGCACTGGCTTTCACCTCGCGATCGCCCATGCGGACGTGCCCACTGGCGCAGGCTTCCGTGGCCAGACTACGCGACTTGTAGAGCCTGACGCACCAGAGGAACTTGTCGATGCGCATCAGTGCGAGGGCTTGCCAGGACATGTTCCGATCCGATCCTGCAGCCATGTCAGGGGCACATGGTCGGATGAACGGAGGAACACATGAAAAAAGCGGTCCGCCTTTCGGAGAACCGCTTGGTGAGCCCGGAGGGATTCGAACCCCCAACCAACAGAACCGGAATCTGTCATTCTATCCAGTTGAACTACGGGCCCTGAAGAGCCCCGGAATTTTATCCGGGGGGCCGCGAAGATAGGCTGCACTTCAATGGCGCGATGCGATGCGCATCAGAAGCAGCAGGTCGTGGGCGGTTCGGACCGCATCGAGTCGCACCGCCGCTTCCTGGACACCGGGTTGGAGGGTATCCAACGCTTGGGCGCGCAGGATGTGTTGTGCCTCAGGCGTGGCGAAGAGCGTGTCGAGGCGCGTGGCTGCTACGATCGACTCGGGGCTCGTGGGTTTGCCCAGCGCGGTGGCCGAAGCCGCCAGCCACCGCGCGGTACGTCCGAAGACACCTGCCATGGGGTCTGCGGGGCCAACACGATGAAGCGTCACGCGCATGCCGGGGCGCCGATCCGTGCCGATGAGTATGCCCGGTTCCCATTGGAGTGACATGGTTTGCGCGCGGAGGGGCCAGTTCACCTGTACCGCGCCCTCGCCATCCACGCCCCATGAACCGTCCTCCTCGAAAGGTGACTGGCCGTTGCGCAGGTCGGTGATCATGCGTGCTGTACCGTTGGTGTACAAGTGAACGTGGATGTCGCGTGGCCGGTGCGGATCCACATCATCCAGCTTCCAATCGCCCGACACGCGCGCCTCGGGAACAGGGTCGCAGCGCAAGGATGCGTCCAGGTGCTGGAATTTGGTCGCGTGGAGCACGCTGTCAACAAGGCCATTGCGTTCCACGGTGCCGAAGTGGCCCGACACCCACAGCTTCATGCGTTGGCCGGTGCGCATGCGGGCGCCGGTGTAGCGTTGTACGATGGTGTCCATGGCCGGTCCGGTCAGGTGGTACACATGGCCGGTGCCGCAGATCCGGATGGAGGTATCGCCCGCGGTCATGCGCATTTCGCCCGTCCACGTGGTATCGGTCGGGGTGGCCCTGGCGGCTGCGTCCGTTGTGGGCCGGTCCACGCAACTGCTGAGCACAGTGGCAAAAACACCGATGCCGACAACCGTGCGGAAGAAGAGCGGGTACCCTGGACACATGGGGCGAACATAGGCCACGCGCACCGGGCCTGACGGGTCAGAAGGATCCGACGCGTTCGGGAGCCTGCTTTTCAATACGCCGATGGACTACCTTCGCGCCCCTTTTCGCGAGGGCATCCTTCCGGGGGCGGCCAGAGCGAACAAGGAATGCCCCGGAGCCCATCGAAGATCGACACCATGACCGAACTGCGCAACATCGCCATCATTGCCCACGTGGACCACGGCAAGACCACCCTGGTGGACCGGATCCTGCACCAATGCCAGCTTTTCCGGGAGAACCAGTCCAGTGGCGAGCTGATCCTCGATAACAATGATCTTGAGCGTGAGCGCGGCATCACCATCCTGAGCAAGAACGTGAGCGTGCGGTACAAGGGCGTGAAGATCAACGTGATCGATACCCCGGGCCACAGCGACTTCGGGGGGGAGGTGGAGCGCGTGCTCAACATGGCCGATGGCGTGCTGCTGCTGGTGGACGCCTTCGAGGGGGCGATGCCGCAGACGCGTTTCGTGCTGGGCAAGGCCATTCAACTCGGGTTGAAACCGATCGTGGTGATCAACAAGGTGGACAAGCCGAACTGTACGCCGGAGGAGGTGCATGAGCAGGTGTTCGACCTGATGTTCGCGCTGGACGCCACCGAGGAGCAGCTCGATTTCCCCGTGGTATACGGCAGCAGCAAGCAGGGCTGGATGGGCCCGGACTGGAAGACCCCCACCGAGGACGTGAGCCACCTGCTGGACGTCATCCTGGAAAAGATCCCTGCGCCCAAGAAGGTGGACGGCACCCTGCAGATGCGGATCACCTCGCTCGATTACAGCAGCTTCCAGGGCCGCATCGCCGTGGGGCGCGTGAGCAGGGGCAGCATCAAGGCCGGGCAGAACGTGAGCCTGGTGAAGAACGATGGCACGGTG
>JAFDZE010000099.1:0-10049 GCA_018267155.1 Bacteroidota bacterium
AAACCCAGATTAGGACGGGTCAGACTTGTCAATGACCCAGCTCCCCCTCCCACTTGCTCACCACGCTGGTGGCGATGGCGTTGCCCACCACGTTGGTGGCACTGCGACCCATATCGCAGAAGTGGTCGATCGGCAGGATGAGCGCGATGCCCTCCACGGGGATGCCGAACATGCCCAGTGTGGCGGCCACCACCACCAGCGAGGCCCGCGGCACTCCGGCGATGCCCTTGCTCGTGAGCATGAGTGTGAGGAGCATGGTGAGCTGCGTTCCGAAGTCGAGTGTGATACCGTAGACCTGCGCGATGAAGAGGCTGGCGAAGGTCATGTACATCATGCTGCCGTCGAGGTTGAAGCTGTAGCCCAAGGGCAGCACGAAACTCACCACCTTGTCCTTGCACCCGAAGCGCTCCAGCTCCTCCATCAGCTTGGGCATCACGGCCTCGCTGCTGGTGGTACTGAAGGCGATGGTGATGGGCTGAACGATGCGCCGTAGGAGCTCCTTCATGCGCTGGCCGAGCAACAAGAACCCGGCCCCCAGCAAAAGCAGCCACAAGATCGCGAGACCCAGGTAGAATTGGCCGATGTATACCGCATAAGTGGAAAGGATCCCGAGGCCATGGATGGCGATCACCGCAGCGATGGCGCCGAACACGCCCAGCGGAGCGAAGTTCATGACGTAGCCCACCATCTTGAGGATCACGTGGGCAACACTTTCCAGCAGCTTCACCACGGGCTTCGCATAGTCGCCGATGCTCGCGCAAGCCATGCCGAAAAAGACGCTGAACACCACGATCTGCAACACCTCATTCCTTGCCATGGCGTCCACCATGCTGCTGGGGAAGAGGTGGGCGATGAAGTCGCGCAAGGTGAACACCCCGGTCTTATCCACCACGTCCGATACATCGCCACTGGCTTCCAAGTGCAAGCCAACACCGGGCTTGAGCAGATTCACCAATAACATGCCCAGCAGCAGGGAAACGAGCGATGCGCTGATGAACCACAGCAGGGCACGGCCACCTACGCGCCCCACCGTTCGCATGTCCCCCAGCTTGGCGATGCCCACCACCAGGGTACTGAACACCAGCGGTGCGATGATCATTTTCACCAGTCGCAAGAAGACGTCGGTGAGGATCTTCAGATTTTCCGCAACACCCTTGCGCACGGCCACATCCATTCCCAAGTGCATGGCATAGCCCACACCGATGCCGACGACCATGGCGATGAGGATCCAAAGCGTGAGGCGGTTGGTCTTGGACAACATGGGGGGCAAGGTAGGCGTCAGGGTTCAGCACGTTGCCAGGGCCGCCATCATGCCCTGAACGAACAAGGGGTCGGCAGTACCGGCCCCTTGTTCGTTGGATCCGTACGAACGGTCCTATCAACAACCGTACACTACTCGCATCCGGCCGGTGTCACGTCCTTCAGTTCCTTGGTCATCAGCATCACCTCATTCACCTGCTTGGTGATGCTGGTGCCGGCGTTGAGCGCCTTCACCTGCTCGAAGTAGCACTTGGCCTTGGGCAGGTCGCGGGCCTCCTTGTTGTACAGGTAGTACAGGCCCATGTAGTTGAGCGCTTCCTCGTAGTGCGACTTGCTCTTCTCCCTCTCCTCCGGTTTCATTTTCAGGAGCATCTCGTCGTAGTACGGCTTGGCCGACCAGGTGCGGTCCCCGATGGCCAGCGTATCGGTAGCGGCCTGGGTTTGGGCGCGGTAGCGATAACCTTGATACGCGTTGGGGTTGCGCTGGGTGTAGGTGGCCCATGCGCTGTCCGCGGTCTGGTACATCCCGGCCTTCAACGCCGCATCGCCCAAGTAGTAATAGTCGTTCGTTTCGGGCTTCCCCGCAGCGATGCGCTCCTGCATGGCGGCCACCGCACGCTCGTAGGCCCTGGCCCGCACGAAGGTCTTGGCCGCCTCGGTGTACAAGTGGTCCTTCGTCCGGTCCATACGCGCCCCCTTGAGCATGTTCTCGGCCGCAAGCGAATCCTGATGCACCAAGAGCAGGCTCTTACCGTAGTATTCGTAGTCTGCCGCAATGCGCTTGTCCTCCGGCTGCTCGGCGAAGTAGGCCTCCAATGTGGACTTCGCGTTGACCGAGTCTTTCATCTCCACCTGGTCGTAGCCCTGGAGGCGCTTGAGCACGATGTTCTTCACGCCTTCCTGTTCCAAGGTGTTGATCAAGCCGAGCGACTCCTGGTACTTGCCAACAAGGAAGAGGAACTGGGCGTAGCGCACGCGGGCACTCTGGTTGCCGGTGTTCAGTTCCAGGTAGTGTGCCATGTCGGCTTCTGCCTTAACGAAATCGCCGGTCTTCACGTACGCTTCCGCACGGCCCGAATAGGCCGGCGCGAACGATCCATCGATGCCGATGGCCCGGGTGTACTCCTCGATGGCGGCCGGGTTGTTCTTGGCGCGGTAGTACATGAAGGCCTTGCGCGCCACGGGCTTGGCGTTGAGCGCGTCCATGTTGATGGCGATCTTGTAGTTCTCCAGCGGGGCCGAACCATCGCGCGGGTTGAGGTCGAACAGCACGTCACCCTTCAGTACATACGTCTCGGGATTCTTCGCGTCCAGCTCCAACGATCGGGCGATCAGTTCCTGTGCCTTGATCAGGTCGGGGCGGGCGCCTTGGGCCATGGCTTCGGCGATCTCCCGGTAGGTGTTGGCCTGCTGCGGCTTGGGGATCTTGTTCGCCTTGTCGGTCGCATCGGCTATCGCCTGGTCGAACATGGTCTGTGCCTCGGCCTTCTTGCCTTGGGCCCACAACACTTTGCCCAAACCCACCTTGTTCAACGGGAACTTGCCGCCCACCCCGTTGCCCTGACGGTAGCACGCCTCAGCACTGTCCGCCTGCTGGTTCTCCCAGTAGTTCTCGCCGAAATAGAACCATGCCTCCCCGTTCTGGGGCTCGCTGGCGATCACTTTCCTGAAAGCCAGTGTCGCCTTGTCGAACTGTTCCTTGTCGGTGAGCTTGATGGCGTCCGCAAGGGTTTGAGCACCGGCACTCAGGGTGGTTGCGCCCAGCAGCACAACCGACAGACTTCTCACTGAACTCTTCGACGCACGAAGCACGAACTTCTTCATCTTCCGTTGTTCTGCTATTGGGCTACCACCTCGATCTCGCGGGGAGGGACCTTGTTGGGCGCGAGACCGTGCTTGAGGATGATGCGTTGCCCTTTATGGTTGGCCACAAAGGAAACAAACCCGGTGCCAAGACCGCTTTTACCCTCGGCCAGAAGCATGAAAACGGGCCTCCGCAGCGGGTAGGACCCGTCGGCCAGCGTGCTTTGGCTGGGCAGAATGGCCTGCGAGGTGTCGGTAGCGCTGATCGGCAGGAGCTTCACCCGCTCGCGCAGCGCCCTCACGTGCGGATCATCCAGATCGCTGATGGACGAATACGACACGAAAGCGACGACCTGCGGGTCCTGCTCGATCCGCACGATCAGCTCCGGCAGACTGTCCGCGGTCATGGCCAGGATCCGTTGCTGGCCACTGGTGCCGAACAGCGAATCCACCAGGCTGCGTGCCACGCCGCTGCCAGAAGAGATGAACCAGGCGCGTGGCGCGTCCAGTCGCCCTTCCACCTCGGGCAACTCCCAGCCTTTGTACGCGAATGCCTTCGGTGTGGAGAGCACTTCCACCACCGCACCGGTGCTCAGGCCGTTCAGCTTCACGCGCTTGTTCACCAGCACCGCGATGCCGTCCGTGGCGATGGGTATGACGTGCGCTTTCACGTTGCGCCCGTTGAAGTAACGCTCCTGGTCGCCGCCGGGCCGTGTGGTGAGAATGCTGCAACGCACACTGTCGTTCAGCATGTCCTTCAACAAGCTGGCCTCCGGCAGGTACCTGATATCAAGTATGGCCTTGTCGTAGATGCTCCCGAACATGAAGCGTTCGGCCTCCACCAGCTCGCGCAGGTCCTCGTCGGCAAGGATCAGCACATGGCCCTTGGTGGGCACGTCATCGGTGCGGGGATCGGGCGGATCGCCGCATGCCGTGACCAACAGCAACGCCAGCAGCGGGATGGAACAAGCGTACCTCACGCGTCCCCGGAACCGTCCGCGTACTTGCGCCGCCAGAGATAGGCGCGCACCGTGCCGTAGATCACCAGCGTGATGCCCAACGGTACGCGGAGCACACCGATCCGGTCGTGCAGGATGTCCGTGGCCAGCAGCAGGCCACCCGCCAGCACGTACAGCACACTCATCACCAGGGCAAAGTGCTTCATGGCCGGGGACGAAGCTACCATCCCGTGCGGTATTCAATGGGGAGCACCATCACGCAAGGTACCGCCCGGTCCTTGTAACGCGCGGGTTTCCACCTGGGCATGATCCGGATCACCCGTTCGGCCGCCTCGTTGAAGCGTTGTGCCGCCTTTCCGCGCGTGCGCACCTGCACCACGCTGCCGTCCGTGTCCACAACGAAAATGACCTGCGTCCGCGCGGAGGAGATGCCCTCGTCGCGTACCACCAGGTTGTTCTGGATGAAACGCGCCAGGGCCTCCTGACCACCCGGGAACTCGGGCTGGTGATCCACGATGCCGGGGTTGCCCGGGTTGTCCAAGGAAAAAGCAGGCCCATCCCCATTTTCGCCGCCAGCGCCGTTGGTGCCTGGACCCACAGGTCCCGCACCAGCCGGGCCGATCGGACCCGGGTTACCAGTAACGGGCTCCGGGTCCACGCGCGGTGTGTCCTTCGGCACATCGGGGGGCATACTGTCCTTCGGTACCACGGTCACGTTATCGTTGTCCGAGGTGGTCGGCGATGCTGTCGTCGTGCGTGGCGCAGGAGGCCGCGGGTCGTTGGGCTTGTTCTCCGGCGTGGTGAACCACTCCATGACCCGTTCATCGGGGATGCACGGCACGGGCGGCGGGGCCGCCACCGACCAGACCCCCATGGACCCGAGCACCTTGGGCACGGCAACGAGGGCGCCAAAGAGGGCGATGGCCCCCACGAAGGCGAGGAGGAATCGACGATCATACTCGCGACGAAGTACAAAAGCACCATAGTCGTGGTTGCGGCCCGCAAAGACCAGTTGATTGCGCTCGGACATGGTCTCGCTATCCCAAGTGCGATCGACGCTCAGAGCGGCGCAGAGCAGGGCAAAGAGCAGGAAGAGGGCGATGGTGAGCATGGTTCCCTGGGGTTTATTGGATCGTTCTGTACACGGTACAACCGGGGATCTTCCTGGTTCATTGCGGGCCGTGTCCAGCGAACGAGGAACGGTCGCTCACGAACGGCGAATGGCGGGGAAGCGCTCCGCCTTTTCCCTGAAAAGCAGAAGCCCCGCGTGGGCAGGGCTTCCGCATGGATGTGATCCCGGCTATTTCAGTTTGAACACCACGGGCAGGTTGAACCGGCACTTCACGGGTTTGCCGCCCATTTTCCCGGGGCTCCATTTGGGCATGCTCTTGACCAGGCGGAGGGCCTCCTTGTCCAGGCCGTCACTCACGGCCCGCAGCACCTTCACCTCTTCGATCGAGCCATCCTTGTCCACCACGAACTGCACGAAGACCTTGCCTTGGATGCCCGCCTCGTACTCCATGTCCGGGTACTTCTGGGTCCGCTGCATGAATTCGTACATCTTTTCCATGCCACCGGGGAATTCGGGCTGCTCCTGAACGGCGGCCAGATCGAAGGTCTCTTCCTCCACGGGGGCTGGCGGTGGCGCCACGTCCACGTTCTCCCCTTCTTGCGTAACGGTGCTCACCACGGTCTCGGCCACATCGCTCTGGGTGGGCGGGGGTTCTTCGACCTTTTCGTCCGCGGCCTCCACAGCCACGAACTGCACGGTCTCGATCTTGGGTTGTTCGACCAGCACGGGCTCCTTGATCTCCTCAGGTTCGTCCTCCTTCTCCTCTTCGAAGAGCTCCATGTTCACATCCACGATCTTCTTCTTCACCTCCACCTCCTCTTCGCCGCCGAACTTTCCACTGGCCCACGTGCCCCCCAACGCGAGCACCACGAATCCGATGCCGGCGACCAGTGCGATGCCCAGCCGCTTGTTGTATCCCTGACGCAGTTCGTAGGCCCCGTATTCGCGGTTGTGACGGGCGAACACCAGGTTGTTCCGCCCACCGAACAGCACGTTCATCCAGCTGTTGTCCACACTGAGCAGCAAGCTCATCATGAGCAGTGCTACGACGGCGATGATGGCTGTCATGTGCGTCAGAATTTTGATTTTTCGATGTCCACCAGAGCCATCTCCTCCGGCTTGATCACATCCTGCACCGCGAACTTGCCCACCCCGCAGATGTCCATCTCGTCAACGATGTCGATCACGTTGCGGAATCGCGCGTCCGGATCGGGCTTGATGATCACATACAGCGCATCCTCCTGCTTCTGGGACATGTTCTTCAGCGAATCGAAGACCACCTCGTTGATCTTCCCTTCGTTGAACTCGCGTGTTAGCTGGTTGATCCGGTCCACGGAGGCACGGTTCAATTCGACCAGCGTCTTGCGGATATCCTTGAAGTCCGTGCGTGTCAATTGCGTTTCGCCCGGCTTGAACGCATCCTTGTAATAGAGGATCTGGTCCTTTTTGGTCAGGAAGAGCGTGATGGCGTTGTTCACCTTCTTGGGCGGCTGCGGCATCTGCTCGTCCGGCGGTACGGGATACGTCAACTGCAGTGTTGACGGCTTGTACATGGTGGTGGTGAGGATGAAGAACGTGAGCAGCAGGAAGGCCAGGTCCACCATCGGCGTCATGTCGATGCGTGTACTGCCCTTCTTGGCGCGCTTCTTCTGGTGTCTTCCACCACCTCCGCCGCCTTCTCCTCCGGGTACTTCTGCCATGGTGTTCCGTTCTGTCCGGTCGCCGTCGCAGGGTGCTGTACACCCCGTCCGACCACCGGTTCAATTCACATGCGACTCTCCTCCAGGTCGGTGATCATCTTGAACCGGTTGATCTTGATCCCGGGACTCTGGAAGGTCTTGATCACCTGGTTCATCACGTTGTAATGCACGTTGCCGTCGCCCTTGAGGGCAACGAGCGGGTTGCGTCCGGCCTCCTGACTGAAGATCTGCTGGGTGATGCTGATCCACGTGAAGAGCTGGTTGTTGGTGCTGTCCACGGGGATGCCCTTGTGCTGCAGGTCCATCTCCTTGCGCTCCGCCGGGGTGTTCAGGTCAAGGTACTGGGGCAACAATTGGGCGGGCATGCCCAGGGCGTTCAGGTTGGTGAACCGCGTCAACTGTTCCTCGTTGAGCTGGAAATTGTACTTGGACGCCAGTTGCTTGATCACTTCCGTCCGTACCTTCTTGTCGGTGAAGTCCCAGAACACCCGCCCGGTGCTGTCCACGATGATGGTCATGAGGTTCTCCGTAGGGATCGGGCTCTGGCTCATGCTGCTGGGCGTATCCACCGACACGGCCTCCTCCGGACGGAATTGCGCGGTGAGCATGAAGAAGGTCACCAGCAGGAAGGCCAGGTCCACCATGGGAGTCATGTCCAGTGAAGGACTGCTCCGGGGCATCTTGATCTTCGGCATCGTGCTTGGGGTTTGTCGGCGCTACGTTCCCGTCGTCCGGTATTTTATCGCCGGGCAACGGGAGTGTCGCCCCTGCCGGTCATTTGTGTGTGGCCAGGGTCTGGCTCACGCTGAAGCCGGCCTCGTCGATCCCGTGGGTGATGGCGTCGATCTTCGTGCTGAAGTAGTTGAACATGATGATGGCGATGCACGAGCCGGTGATACCGAGGGCCGTGTTGATCAGGGCCTCGGAGATACCGGTTGACAGGGCGGTGGCATCGGGCGTGCCGGCCGTGGCCAGCGCGCTGAAGGAGCGGATCATCCCCAGCACCGTTCCGATCAGACCCAACAGGGTGCTGATGCTGGCGCAGGTGGAGAGGATCACCAGGTTCTTGCTCAGCATGGGCAGTTCCAGTGCCGTGGCCTCCTCCAGTTCCTGCTTCACCGCCTGCAGGCGCGTCTCCTTGTCGTGGCTCGCATCGAACAGCACATGCTTGTACTTCTCCAGGCCGCTGCGCATCACATTGGCCACACTGCCCTGCTGCTCGTCGCATGCACCGATGGCCTTGTCCACCTCGTCCGTGGCGAGCAGTGTGCGCACGTTCCCGAGGAAACTCTCGACCCGGCCCTTGCCCTTGGCCTTGCTCAAGGTGAGGAATCGTTCGATGCTGAAGATGATGACCAGCAGGTTCACAGTGATCAGGATGGGCACGATGAAGCCGCCCTTGTGGATGATACCGAAGGTGTGGCCCGGCTCGGCCTCAATGGGATGACCCTTTATCGGATCGCCACCCTCGAAGTTGGCCGGATCGCCGAGGATGAACATGTAAAAGAGGATGGCGACCAGCAGCGCCAGGGGGATCACGATGGCCACGAAGAGGCTGGACATCTTGCCGTCTTTGCGTTCAGAGCTCATGAATGGAGGGGTTGCGTTTCGTTGATTGTTCAGTCGGTGATGTTCTCGTGGTACCCGTGACCCGCATAGCCGGTATGCTACGGTCGCAAGGGGGGCAAACATAGCAAAGGGCCGGTTCGGCCCATGTGAAAGGAACCGTGCCGCGTTGCTTCACCCACCCCCGCGTCCCCTGACTCCTGGAGCGGGGGCAAGAGGCCTGGTTGCGTTGCGCCGTGCATCGGGGCATCAACGCGGCGATGCGCGCGGACGTGCGTACACCATGCTTGCCGAACAAGGAACGGTCCGTCCGGAACGAGGAACGGGGAAGTTCGCACCGCCCCGTTCCCGCTTCCGTCAGATGCTTTCACTGTTTGATCACGCGCACCACGCGATGCTGGTCGCCGTCATCCAGTCGCAACGAGTACACCCCGGCGGTCAGGCCACTCATATCGAACTGCGCCCTGCGCATCGGCAGGATCACGGGCCGGGCGACCAAGCGGCCCGACGCATCCACGAGGCGGATGGACGCACCGGCAGTGCTTCCTTCGGCCAATTCGATGGTCACCACATCCTGCACGGGGTTGGGATATACGCGCAGCATCCCGGCCATGTTCTCGCTGATACCGATGCCGCCAGCACTGGTCTGTACGAAGCTGACATCGTCCACGTACGCCTCCCCCATGTCGGTTCCGCCACCGTAGGAGAAGAAGTCGATGGCTCCGAGTTGAGGTGTCACTTCGGCGTTGGCCGTGTTGTACCGGAACTCCCAAGTGATCAGGGATGTGCCGTTGATGAAGAGCGCCGCCACGTCGTTCTCGAGATCCACGTTGATGAGGACGTCCGTCCATTCACCAGGGACATACGCGGTGGTCAACGTCTGGCCCGCGGCCACGGCGGTCACGGTTCCTCCTGCGAAGGTGACCTCCAATCCGAACGAGCCACTGCTGCCAACGTTCTCGGCGTGCTGGATGTTGAAATAGCCTCCCTTGCCCGAGGGAACGAGCATGGACCAGCCCAGATCGTACACCCCACTGGTACGATCGCCCAGCCGCAGGAGCAGATCGCCCGGGCCACCATTGGCCGCATTGGTACTGATGCAACCAAGGCTTTGGGTACCGGATTGTGCGAAGGCCGTTGAGACCACCTGGTCTTCGCCACCGGGCCAGATAGCCCAGTTCGCGGGATCGTTCGTGACCATTCCGCTGCCTTCCGTGTATCCATCAAACGATTCGGCAAGCAAGGTGGTCTGCGCCGTGGTCGACATTGAGAGGACCAAGGCAGGAAGGAGTAGTTGTTTTCTCATCGCGCTTCGGGTTTGGGAATGCGATGTGAATATAACCGTTGGTCCCATACGCATATCACCTTACTTCCAGCGGACGAAGTCATGCTTGTTGCCCGATCCGGTCTGTCGCTCCTCCACATCCACGTATGGCAGTGCCTTCACCAGATCGCTCAGCCGCTTGAAGCCGTAGTTCCGCGCATCGAACTCCGGACGCTTTTTCAGGATCGAATTGCCCAGCGCCGCCATCGGCAGCCAACCCTGCTCGTCCGCGAAGTCCTCAATAGTGCTCAGCACCAGCTTGCGCAGCGACTTGTCCGTGAGGGCCGCTGTGGGATCGGGTTCCGTGCTCACCGCATCCTTGGCTCCCCTCCCCGGCTTTGAGCCGACTTTCGAGCCGGTGCTGG
>JAFDZE010000099.1:10207-10593 GCA_018267155.1 Bacteroidota bacterium
GTGTACAGGATGTCCATCGCATCGATGATCAGCGCGCTGTCGGTGGCGTTCTTGCCCTGGGTGTAGCTGTACTGCTGCATGGGCGTGATGGCATGCTCGTTCAGCACATCCTTCCAGCCTTGCAGGCGATTGCTCGTGAAATCGCCATAGATCCGCTTGTAGGTGGCTATGCCGTACTTGCCCACCTCCTCCATCATTTCGCTGATCGCGCCGTAGGGCACGTTGTCCGCGTCGATGAGCACGGCCAGTTTCAGGTCACGGTCGTAGTTCGCCATGCGTGTAAAGCCTGCGTTCGGGGTGAAGGCGCTGGAAAGCTAACCGGCTGCGCCTTTGGGCACCCCGTTATCTTCGCGGCCCTTTCAAAAGTCCCGATGGACAAGCGTTTC
>JAFDZE010000009.1 GCA_018267155.1 Bacteroidota bacterium
AACGCGTCCGATACATCCGCAGGTACAACCACCGGCCAGGCATCCACTGGTGAACAACCGAACGGGCAAGCAACGGCACAAGGAGCGGATGGGCGCCAGGGCACAGCGACCCGCGATGCGTCAACCACCGGCAACCCGGAAGTAGCCTCGGCTTCGGTGCGGGCCGCGGGTGATACGGCCATGACGCCGGACGCGCGGGCAGGTAATAACAATATCAGGGTATCTGATGCCGGTGGGCGTGCCGCTGTTGATGGCGCGGCCGGTACTTCGGGCGTGTCGAATGGCCGTGACCCACTGGTGCAGGGTTCACCCTCGACGGATTCCGGGGCCCCGCAGGCTACGCGTGAGGGATCCCACGCCATTTCCCGAGCACCGGATGATGTGGCCACCACGCGCGGAGCACCTGCTGGTGGTGTCCCCGATGCTTCACCCAATGGCACTGCGACCGGGGCGGGGAATGGCCGGGAGGAGGGCGCGTTGATCGATGGGACCGCTTCGGCCCCCAACACGCCCACGCCAGAGGAGATCGCGTTCGTGCAGGCCAACGAACTGGCCGAACTGAAGCAGATGCGCGGTGCCGAACGGGATCGCCAACGCCGCGACAGTCTGGATACCCGCATCTCGGAATTGGAGCAGGCGATGCGTGCCGGCTCCCGAACTGATGAGGCAGGTGAGCTTGTCGAGCAGCAAAGCGGCCAGCAGGGATCCACCGGGACCGGTACGGGTTCAACGACCGGTGCGGAGCCCACCGCACCTGTTTCCTCGGACATATCGAGCGGCGCGCCTGAGCGTGCCACGATCGCACAGCGTCCCGCCCTCATTTTCGATCCGGGAATGAGCGAGGGCGAGCTGGTGGCGCGCATCCATCCTGACTACACCGCCGACCGCGAACGTTTGCAACGCGACGTTGATGATCCGGAGGAACGCAGTGCCGCGTTGCATGGGCTCGAACTGATGCTGGTGGACAGTATCGGTGCCGAGACCGACCGCCAATTGTCACGACTGGAGCGGGATACCACGGACAAAGCACAGGTGCTGGCCAGGGTCGACAGGTTGCGCAGGTTGAAAGAAGACCACCTCCGTGAGGCGGACGAGGTGCTCGCCAGTGCTGGTCAACGCTACGAGGCTTCGGAATCGCGCACGGTCGAAGACCTGATCCTCTTGAACGACCAGCCCACCGAAGGATCGGCGGACGTGGACAGGGCCGTTGCGAGCCCCACACCGCACAACGACGATTATGTGCGGATCCGGACTGAACCGGACATGGTCTATTCCAGCACCATGGACCACCGCTCCACCGAGAAAGGCTTCAGCACGGCCATCCGCGATCGCGACCGTGACATGGAGGTCCTCACCGGTCTGGAGGAGAAGATCGATTCCCTTGAAACCGTACTGGAGAGCATGCCGGTGGGCCGGGACTTCACCAAGTTGCGCGATCGAACGGACAAGCTGATCGATCAGCACATGGTGCTGCGCATGGAGATGGGCCAGCGCATGGAATTCATAACCCGTTCAGAGTACAAGGCGGCGAAGGACAGCCTGACCCTGCTTGCCGCACAGAACAATGTCAAGGGCCTGGCACCGTCTGAACCGATGGCCCAGTTGGCCACCTCGTACGAACAAGAGGCCAGGCGCGTCATGGACGAGGCCGCCGTCAAGCGTAAACAGGCCGATCGCATCGAGTTGGTCGTGGTACGCGACAGCCTCTTCCGCACCGCCTATGTGGAGGAGCTCAGCGCCCTTCGCCTCATGGACCGGGCGCAGACCATTCGCAGCTACATGCAACGGCGCGACTTCCAGCGTGGCGAGCGGATCAGCTACGAGGAGGTGGAAGCGCGCATGTTCGGGCCGGTCATCGAAGCACCAGCAGCGGTCGCACAGGTGCGCAACGAGCCGGACACGAGCACCACTGGGCGCGCGGTCGTACCAGGAACGGAGCCTGCCATAGTGGAGGGCTCGGTGGAGGTCGCTGTGAACAAGGTCTCCGTCGATGCGGACCCGGCAAATGCCGAAGCGCGTGCAGCCCGGTTGAAAGCCGGTGAACTCGAGACGGCCTCACTGATCGCTGCCGACCGGGTGAACACCCTGCGCGACAGCATCCCCAAGGCCAGGCGGAGCGACCGGGATGAGCTGGAACGGGAAGTATTGCGTCAGACCGCACTCTCCGATTCGTTGCATCGGGCCTCCCTGGCCGCAGGGGAAGAGGCCGCTCGTCTCGAACAGGAAACCGCCGCGGCCCGGGAGGCCAAGGCCTTCCAGGACCGTTTGATGCGCTATTACTACCTCGACGATCAGGAGATGGCGTTGGTGCTGAACGAGGAGGATCGCAGTCGCTATTTCCAGGCCCGGGCGAAGGCGCTGGCACAGCAGGATGAGGCAGCCCGGGCCCATGAGCAGGCTGCCGCATCCAAGGCCCTGGCCGATACGATCCAGGCGCAAAGCAGGGCCATGCTGACGGTAAAGGATACCGGTGCTGCGGCAGTTGATGCGGAGGTCATGCGTCGTGCGGCCCTCCTTTCCGATCAGGCTGTGCGCCTCAACCTGCGATCCGATTCGCTCGAACGTGTGGCCCGCCGCATGGAACTGGCGGCCAGCGCCAACGCCGCGCAGGCGGCCACCATCCTGCAAGGGCTTTCCCCTGAGCGTGGCACGGTGATCATGGCCATGGAGCAGCGCACGCGACGGGTGGAACCGGTGCTGGCGGAGGCCCGCAGTCTCCAGGCAGCGGAAAGCGTCCGGGATACATCGGGTGGTACGCGTGACGGTCTGGCACAGGCTCCTGTCCGATCAGGATCCCGTACCAGTGCCACGGATGCAGTACCGGTATCAACTACCGAAGAACAGGTTGCTCAGAACGCGGGTCAAGGGAATGTGCCGGCACCCTCCACCGGTGGGATCGCAACGACCCCGACCAGCATGTCCACGTCGCAGCCCAGCACTGGATCCGCGGATGTGGCGATCACTCCAGCGGCTCCTGCTCTGCTACCGGTGCTCGCTTCGGACGTATTCTCCATGGACGTGATCCAACCGCGCTCCGGTGCCATCCCCATTGATGCGCCCATGCCTTCGGGTGTGGTGTACAAAGTGCAGATCGGTGCGTTCAGGCAGGACATTCCCGCACAGCTGTTCAGCGACATGACCCCCGTGACCGGAGAAAGCGTTGCCAACGGCCTCACGCGCTACACGGCGGGCATGTTCACCACGCCTGAGGGGGCGGTCAAGGCCGCCGAGACCGTTCGCCAACGCGGCTACCGCGATGCATTTGTGGTGGCCTATCAGGATGGGCGCAGGGTCTCCCTGGGTCAAGCCATGCGTGCTGGGCGTCCCACCACCGCACAGGTCACGGGGACTATCTCGGCGAATACCACGGCGAGCCGTCCGGGAACAACGGTCCGGATCGAGGCGACGGGCACATCGGGCATCGTCGGCGCACAGGGTGGGACCGTGGCCATGACCGACAGCGCACGTGCGGCTGAGCAGGCCGTGCTGGCCAACTATCCGGCTTCCGCCGAAGAGGTACTGGCGCAATTCGCGCCAACGGCGGATGCGACGGCCTACTACAATGTTCCGGGTGCCGCACCCGCACGACAGGTGGAAACCGTGAAGGGACTCTTCTTCACGGTGCAGGTGGGCGTGTACAGCAAGCCTACCGCACTGGACAAGCTCTTCAATATCACACCGCTCAACAGCGAGCGCACCGAGAACGCCAAGATCCGCTACACCACCGGCGTGTATGTGGACATGGACAAGGCCCGTTCGCGCAAGGATGAGGCCGTGGGACTGGGTGTGAAGGACGCCTTCATCACCGCCTACCTCAACGGCAAACGGATCCCCATGCGCGATGCGCGTGCCCTGATCAACAAGTTCGGTACGGCCGTCTTCGCCGATCCGGGCGTGATCACGCGTTGAAAGTGCCCTGCACCTTCCTCTGTGCGCCGTGTTGGAACAACGGGTGGGTGGTGTGCAAGACCCTCAGCACCAACGGACGGTGGCTCGGGGAACGACGTAGTTCAGGAGACTGAATGCTTCTTTGGTCACGCCGACACCCCTTCCCGTGTGTTGCGCTTATTGTTCAACCAGACGAACCGGCATATCGAGCAGGCCGCGATAATCCTGCCCGGCCTCCTGCATGTCCAGATCCCCTTGGGCGAAGTACCATTCCACGGCCACTTTGCCCAAGCCGCCTGCGTGGACGTCGTCCAATAGCTTCAGCAGATCGAGCATGTACTTGGCGCTGCTGCTGTTGAAATAACTCAGGGTGATCCTCACGAGCGTTTCCGGCATCGGTTCGCGGGCGTATGCCGCTACCCGTTCGAGCAACGGTCGGAAAAACCGGTCGGCATTCTCGTGGATGCTGCACCCCGCGATCTCCAGCAGGCCCTCGGCCGGAATGAAGCGCACGGTGGGGGTCTTGTCCGTAGCAGGGAGGTGGTACGGGTCCATGGTCGTGGGGGCAAAGTAGGAGGATTCCTCCGGCATTAATTATGACGGATGCTTGGTCGGTGACCGGCCGTTCGTTAATTTCAGCCCTGAGATCGGACCTGACCACCCAACTCCGCGTCCGCTACTTGGCGGGCGTCCACCACATGGCCATCAAGAACATCCTTGTTCCGTACGACTTCTCGGATTGCGCCACCGATGCCCTCCGGGTGGCTGCCAAGATCGCCCGGCTCACGGGCGCCTGCATCGATGTTGTGCATGTGTACGAGCAACCCACCGATTTCCACCCCGGGAACCAGCGGTTGCGCGACAGCATCGACGAGCAATTGGAGCGTGTGCCCGCCTTGCCGTTCCTGCGCGGTATCGAATTGAGGAAATTCATGCTGAGGCAACTCTCGATCACGGAGATCTTCAAGAACGATCGCTTGGCGAAGTCGGATCTGGTGGTGATGGGAAGCCATGGCGCCCGCGGTTTCAGGGGGGTGGTGGGCAGCAATACCCAAAAAGTGGTTCGCATCGCGCCCATGCCCGTCCTGGTGATCAAGCACCAGATCGATGACTTCACGGTGAACGACCTGGTGTACGCCAGCAACTTCACGGAGACCGATATCATGAAGTTCGACGCGTTCCTGCCCGTTCTGGAGATCTTCGACCCCAAGGTGCATCTCGTGAAAGTGAACACCCCGAAAGCGTTCGAGCGGAGCGAGGACACCTACAAGGCCATCGACCGGTTCCTTCAGCGGCACGAATTGCGCAAGTTCACCAGCACCATCTACAATGACCTGAGCATCGAAGAGGGCATCCTCAATTTCGCCCGGGGCATCGATGCCGATATGATCGCCATGGCCACACACGGCCGCACGGGCTTCTTCCAGGTGGTGAACGGCAGCCTCACCGAGGATATCGTGAACCACACCACATTCCCGGTGCTCAGTGTGAAACTTTGACCTCCAACCGCGATCCGATCGATCCGTCCCTCTAAATTAGCCCCGATACCAAGGCACGCCGCATGAGATTCCTGCATGTGAAATTCCCGGGCAAGAAGAAGGAGATCGTCGAGGTCGCGATCAGCCATCAGGCCCGTGTGAAGTTCATGACCGCCCGCGAGTTCAAACTCTACAGCAACTCCCGTACGCACACCTTCTTCGGTGGCACCTTCAAAAAAGGTACCGTACGATTCGTAGTCCCGTTCGACAGTGTGTGGACGGTGGTGGTGGAGAAAGGAACCGCTTCAGCACCTGTGGATGTGACGGCCCGTTGCAGCGTGTTGCCGCCGGACCGCGATGCGCTCAGCACCGTGGCCCTCGATGCACCGGCGCACGTACGTGCCATCCAGTCCAACGACCAGCAGCAGGTCGAAGCGCTCAGCGAGGACGACCAAGGCCAAGGTTGACACAAGGATCGCCTGAAAGGGCCGTTGTTCCACAGAACCATGATCCCCACCAACGACGAGCGGCTGCGCCAACTTCTTCTGGGCCAGCAGCAATTGATGGAGGAGGTGGAGGGGATCCTTGCAGAGGAGCAACGCAAGGATGATCATCTCAGCGCGGCCGTCCTTTCCTCCCGGGGCGACCACATCAACCACATCCTTCGCCCCGATCCCGACCGCATCTTCAGTGAGAAGGATATCCAGCGGCTGTGTGTGGCGTACAAGTTGCGATTCCTCGATGCCGGACGGTTCAAGGGAAAACTGCCGCCAAGGGCCCTGTACGAATTGCGCAGGCTCGAAGCCCGCAGCCCCGAGGCGCTCCAAGGGTTCAAGATCATGGCGCCCGCAAAGCGCTTCAAGCTCTGCGATAGCGACGCCGATCCTTTCCTGTTCGCACCCATTGGGCCGAAGCATTACTACCTGGTGCATCACTGGGGACGCCATGTCTCACCCTGGCGTCTGCTCCTGGTGTGGCCGTGGCGTGGTCCGGTCGAACTCGGCGTCTCCGTTCTCCTGATGGCGCTCCTCATCGGTGCGGCCGTGCCCAACCACCTGTTGGGCGTGGGACCTGGGATGGCCTGGTGGGGCGCTCACCGGGTGCTGGGCATGGTCTGGCTCACATTCGTGCTCGCCGGCTTCACCACCTTCGCATGGTTCGCCTTCTTCGGTATGTTCAGCCGACGAGCCTGGCGCGATCACCGGTTCAACTGATCGGGGATCCCCGATCCGATGCATCGGATCGGATCAACGCCGATCGTACCGCTCCATGGCGATCAACAACGCCTTCATTTCCTGCTGGTCCATCCGGCACACGCATTGGGTCCGGAACCAACGCTTGAGTTCGGTCCGTTCCTCGGGGAGAAGTTGCCTGAACGCTTTGCGCAATTCCTTGCGGAAGGTCGGGCCGTCCGCGAAGCTGATCCGGTCCAGGATGTCCTTGTAATATCCGAGCAGGGTGTTGGTAGCCATGAGTGTATGAAGAGGTGCGTCGCTTTCAACGCCTGTGCATCCGGAATGTTCCATCTTTCCTGAATACATGGCCAGTTGCACGATCCATGCCGCGATCCGCTCATCCGCCCTCGTTTTTGGACCAAGCTTGAACCAGTTTCGCATCTACTGCAAGAACTTGAGGGAGCGGTGACGTCAGCTGCGTACGCCGCTACGGCATCCGATAACGAACAACCCCGAACCCGACCACAACGTGGAATTCCGCGCTGACACCGAAGGAAGCGACAAGAGCGGGCGTCGCCTGTATCGCAGCTACGGCCGCGATCGCGATGAGGACCATGGCGGCCGACCCGACAACGCAGTGGAACGTGGTCCGATCCGTGATCCAGGGCATCGGGGACATCTCCGTTCGGGACCTGGCCTTCGTCCGGGTCAAACGCTCCGACGGTGCCATCACTTACCCGAGTTGCGAGGAGGGTGCCGTATTGCGGGAACAGAGGTCCTGGACCCGTTGCCAAGTGGCTTTGATCGGGAACTTCAACCGCTCGGGCCGCGAACTCTCGTGCCTGGGCCGCGCCGGGCTTGCGGAGTATCGGCCCTCGGAAGGGTGCCCGACGAGCACTGTTCATGGTGCTGTTTTATACCTTGCTCGTCAGGGGTCAAATACTACCGATCACATGAATGATCACAACTTTCCAGGTCTGCGCTCGGGCGATGTGTTCCCTGCGGTGGGTGTTCTCCAACGACTGCTGGTGCGGGCGGGTCACGATATCCCGATCGATGGGGAGTTCGGATCAGGAACGGTCCGGGCACTGAAGGCTTTCCAGGAGGAGCATGGCCTGCCCGACTCGGGAAGGGTGGACCTCTGGACCTGGCAACGGCTGTGCGCGGGGGAACACCTGCCGATCCTGGACGTGGTGGATGTGTGCGATCCCAGCCTGTACAACTTGGAGGTCAAAGATCTGCGGTGGTCGGGGGCGGATCCGATCCAGCTGGGCGGGATGTCCAACGGGGTGGAACAGGCCATCGACCTGATCCGCTCGCGCGCCCCGGCCGGCCTTTTCCTGTTGCGGTTCCATGGGCATGGTGCGCCGGGTGGGGCCGCGATCTCGGCCGGTGATTGGTCCATCTCCGGTGGATACGAGCTTGATGTGATCAATACGTGGGCCTTGGAGTACATGGCGGTCCTGCTGCAGCGATTGCGCGGGCTCTTCGGCCCGTACGGTTGCATCCAGTTCATGCACTGCCGCACCGGCAGGGGCACCAAGGGTGCCCAACTCATGCGGATGGTTGCCCAAGCTACCGGCGTTCCGGCCACCGCGGCCATCGATACCCAATATGGCGGAGGCAACTCCACCTGGTTCTACGAGGGACCCACCCGAACACGTCTGCCCGGTGATGCTTCGATCGGAAGTTGGTCCCGTACGCGTCCGCCGTTCTCGGCACCGCTGGTCTGCGAAGCCTGGTAGGCCTTCCTGTATCATGCGAAAAGCCCGGGGGCGACCCGGGCTTTTCCCTTGTTCGGTGTTCTCCTTACGAGATGCTGATCTCGCGCACCGCCGGCTTGGCAGGCTCGCTCTTCGCAATGCTCACCGTGAGCACCCCGTTCGCGTAGTTGGCCGTGATGCTGTCCATTTTCACGTTCTCCGGCAGGCGGAATCCGCGTTTGAAGGCGCTGTACCCGAATTCGCGGCGGGTATACCGCTCGCCTTCATTGAGCGATCCGCTCTTCTTCTCGGCACTGATGGTGAGGGTGTCGTCCTCCACGTTCATCTTGAGGTCCTCCTTGCTGAATCCGGGCGCGAGCAGGTCCAGTTTGAAACCATCCTTGGTCTCGGTGATGTTCACACGCGGGATCGATGTGTTCACATCGTCGTTGCCCACGAAGTGCGAAATGTCGCGACCGAAGAAGTTCCCGAAAAGCTCATCGAATGGGCTGGCGAACGGACGCTGGGGGCGATGTTTCACGAGTGTCATGGTTGTTGGTGTTGTTTTCGTGTTGTGTTGGATGCCGGACGTTGACCGGTGCGAAGCCCCCATCGAACCACGTGCCTTTGACCGACCCATGACAATATGTACGTTATCCAAGGTAATTATGTGACGGATCGGCATTCCCGTCCGGGTGATGACCGACGAAATGACCTATTGGGCCAGGAAGATGTAGGTCATGGTTCCCCGTTGAGGAGCCGGGGCGGTACTTGACGCGCTGAAATGCGCTTCCTGCGCCGAACGAAGGGCGCTCTCACGCATACAGTCGTCGGCATGGGTGCGTTCCTCATCCAGTTCCGCGCGCACTACCCGGCCATCGCGGTCCACCGCCACGGCGATCACTACCGCGCCTTGGCCGATGCACAGGTACGCGGGTATATCCAGTTCAGTATCGGTGCGGCCCGCCAGATCGTACGTAACGGTGGTGAGGCCTTCCACCCGGGCGGGCTCGTTCTTCTTGGGCATGTATCGGGCCGGGTCCCATTTGCTGGGATCGAGTTGGGGCATGACCACTTCCTTGCCCTGTGCTTTGCGGGCCGAATCCCGCTTGTGGAACTCAGCAGCCTCGAATTCGCGCAATTCGGATTCGATGTCGCTGGCCATTCGCTCCTGCGCCTGCGGACCTGGGTACAGGCGCATCTGGGGGCGCACCTCGGCGGTGCTGTTGCTGGATGTGTTCTTCACCTCCACGGGGGCCGAAAGCGGCGGCTGGAGCATCGGATCGGGCGGAAGCTCCTCCGGTGCGGCCAGTTCCATCACCATATCCTCGTGGGCGGCCGCCTCATTCCCGGGCGACAGCTTGCTCAGGGCCATGCCGAAGAGCATGAAGGTGTGCAGCATGAGCGTGCCCACCACGCCGAATTTGTGGCGTTCGAACCAGTCGAGGAAGCGACCGAACATGGGGTACTTGTCGCAAAGTAATCCGGTGCAACCTCAGCGCATGCGGATGCGCCAGGGTTTCGGCCAACCGTTGTTCCAACGATCGCCGGCCCGGTACATCCAGCCTATGGGCAGACCTTGGTACCGGACAAGGAGCGTACCATGGCCCGGGTCCGAATGCGCTGGCAGGGACAGGGCCGTTTCGCCGCGGAGGTAGGCCAGCGCGCGGGGGAGCTCCAGGTCCACCGAGGGAAACGCGGCTGTGTCGAGCTCTTCGTTCAAGGCCAGTGCGGCATGCGGCCTGATGGTTCGACCTTTTTCTTCGGCCACGGGCAAACCGGAGGCCAGAACCGGTATGGTGCGTTCGATCCGGTCGATCACAACGCACCAACGGCGCGATGACGCATAGTGGATCCCGTGCAGTTCCTTCGTCGTCAGCAGTTCCGGGTGTTTCAACCAGGATGAGAGAGCAGGAGCCGGCGGATCACATGGCCCCATCCCTGATCCCGACGGCGTGCGTTCGCCGGGCTTGCGCAACAAGGCGATGAAGAAGCCCTCGCCTTGCACGCGGTGCGGGTAGCAGCGTGATCCGTGATCGGAGGCCAGCACGCCCCACGCCTCGGGAACAGCTATGATCATGGGCTCCGCTCCCAAGGCGATAAGCGCCGACACCTGATCCTCGTTCTCAGCCAGTTCCCAAGTGCAGGTGCTGTACATGAGATATCCACCGGCTTTCAGGGCCTTCCATGCGTGGGACAGGATCCCACCTTGTGTACGCGCACAACTGCGGACAAGACCTTCGTTCCATTGTTGCCGGGCGAAGGGGTCTTTTCGGAACATGCCCTCACCGGAGCACGGAGCATCCACCAGGATCAGATCGAACGTGGCTTCCATCGCCGCGAGATCCTGCGCCCGTCCTCCGGTGATCATGGTGTTCAGGCGGCCCTGCTTCCACAGGTTCTCCATCAGTGCCGCCTGGCGGCCGGGCATCACTTCGTTGCACACCAGGAGCGAGCCATCGCTGAGCAGCGAAGCGAGATGGGTGGATTTTCCGCCCGGTGCGGCACAGAGGTCCAGCGCCAGGATGTTCTCGTTGTTCAGACCGGTGCGGAGCCAGGCCTGTTCGAGCAGCATGCTCGATGCTTCCTGAACATAGTACGCACCGGCGTGCAGAAGGGGGTCCAGCGTGAAGGAGGGGCGCTCGGAGAGGTAAAGGCCCGTGTCGCACCACGGAATAGCCGTCCCCTCGGGGCCACCGAATTTGCGCGGATTCTTCCGGATGCTTATCGGACTTGTTTTGCGAAGTGCATCCTCCAAGGCGTTCCGATCCTCGGGCGAAAGGAAGGTGAGCGTGTGCGGAACGAAGGGCGGGACGTCCGCTCCGCTCCGGTTGCTCCGCCTCGTCACGGGGTGTCCGGTCAGTGCGCGGCTCCTACGCCTTCGCGAAGAAGCGTCTGCGCGCGATCAGGTCCGGTGCTCACGATGCGAACAGGAACACCCACCGCCCGCTCGATGTGCTCCACATAGGCATTGAGGGCAGGGGGAAGTTCGCTGCTGATGTCCCCCCAGCCGGGCATGGTCTCGTAAACGGGCTCCACGCCGGTGCTCAGGTCGTACGGGACCCGGTCCGTTACGATACCGTTCACGCGGTAGCTGTTGCACAGCTTCACCCGGTCCATGCCGCACAGTACGTCGGCTTTCATCATGGCCAGTTCGGTCACCCCGTTGATCATCACGGCGTAGCGCAGGGCGGGCAGGTCCAGCCAACCGCAACGGCGCGGCCGGCCGGTGGTACTGCCGAATTCGCGGCCGGCCTGGCGGATGTGCTCGCCGGTGGCATCCATGAGTTCGGTGGGGAAGGGGCCGCTGCCCACGCGGGTACTGTATGCTTTGAAGATGCCGATGACCTTGCCGATGCTGCCCGGCCCGATGCCCAGGCCCGTACATGCCCCTGCGCTGATCGTGCTGCTGCTGGTGACGAAAGGATAGGTGCCGAAATCGATATCGAGCAACGTGCCCTGGGCCCCTTCGGCCAGTACTCTGTCCCCGGCCCGCAGGCGTTCATCGAGCCAATGTTCACTGTCCACGATCCGGAGATCACGCAAGCGCGATGCGGCGTCCTGCCACTCCTTTTCGGCCTCCTTCCATGCGATGGTGGTGCTGTACAGGCTGAGCAGATGCTCGTGTTTCTTCACCAGCGCCGCATAGCGGTTATCGCGATCGGAACGTTCCAGATCACCCACGCGGAAACCATTGCGGCCGGTCTTGTCCATGTACGTCGGTCCGATGCCCTTGAGCGTACTTCCGATCTTCTCGTTCCCTTTCGAGGCCTCACTCGCCGCGTCCAGTGCGCGGTGGGTGGGAAGGATCATGTGGGCACGGCGGCTGATGAGCAGGCGTGTCGTCACATCCACACCCGCTGCCTTCAACGCGTCGATCTCGCGCATCAGGATCACCGGGTCGATGACCACACCATTGCCTACCAGGTTCCAGGTGCCCGGACGGAACACCCCGCTCGGGATGGTGTGCAGCACGTGCTTCTTCCCATTGAAGATGAGGGTGTGACCCGCGTTGGGTCCCCCTTGGAAACGCGCGATCACCTGGTATCCAGGTGCGATCACGTCAACAACCTTGCCTTTGCCCTCGTCGCCCCATTGGGCACCGAGCAGCACGTCCACGCGGTTCGCCATAATGCTACTTGGGCAGGGATCCCAATGCCTCTTCCACGGTATCCTTGATCGTGAACACCGTATCGAGTTTGGTAACGGTGAAGAGTTGTTTCACGCCCGTACTCATGCCGCTGATCAGCGTTTCGCCTCCGCCTTTGCGCGTGCGGCTGAGCACGCTGATCAGGATGTTGAGCCCTGTGCTGTTCATGTACTGCAACTGGCTCATGTCCAGTATGACGTTCGCACCGGTACCACTGCCGAGTTCCTGCTCAAGCACCTCGATCATGTGGTCAGCCTCTTTCTGGTCCATCAGGCGGCCGGTCATGTGGAAGATCTTGTTGCGGCCATGCTGGCTCACGGAGAGGCCGAAGGGAGGACGTTCGGTGATCGTGCTCATGGTTGTACCGCCGCTCGTGCGGCCTTGGTTCGTTCGTTGCTTTTTTTCTGGCAATCGGCGCAGATGCCGTGGATGTGCAGCGCGTGGTGGCTCACCCGGAAGCCCAGCACCTCCGAAACGGTGTTCCGGACGTTCTGGATCCGGGGGTCGCAGAACTCCTGCACCTTGCCACAACCGTCGCAGATCACGTGGTCGTGCTGGCCCCGGATCTGCGCTTTTTCGAATTGGGCCTGCGTGGTGCCGAACTGATGCTTGCGCACCAATCGTGCATCAAGCAGCAGGTCCATGGTGTTGTACAACGTGGCCCTGCTCACCTGGCATTTGGTCTGCTGCATCCGGCCATACAACAGTTCGATGTCGAAATGGCCATCCACCGCGTAGATCTCGCGCAGGATGGCGAAACGTTCGGGCGTTTTGCGGTGCCCACCGTGCTCCAGGTATTCGCTGAAGAGGCGATGCACGTTCTGCTGGATGTCCGCCGGCGCCATATCGTGCGCGAAGGTAGCTGGTCCGGTGCCTTTGGCCGAAGGCGCGTGTGCGGGCTTTTGAACGCACCCGATGTGATCGGCCGCGGGGGGGCTGATCCGTTCGTGCAGCGTGGATCCAATAACGGGACCACTCCTTGACTTTGTGTCCATGTGACTCCACAACTCGATGTACCCTGCCCAGGAGAGCGGTGGTGCTGTTTTCTTTGTGCGTGCGTGGCGGATGGTCAACGGATCGTGGTGGTGGGCGGGGGTGCCGCCGGTTTCATGGCGGCCATCGCGGCCCGATCGTTCCGGCCGGACGCCTCGGTGGTGCTGTACGAGCGATCCGAGAAATGGCTGGCCAAGGTGCGCATCAGCGGTGGGGGGCGTTGCAACGTGACGCACGACCGCAGCGACCCGAAGCAACTGGCGCGCAACTATCCACGCGGTGAGGCCTTTCTTCGGAAGGTGTTCAAAGCCTGGGGCCAGCCCGAAACGGTGAAATGGTTCGCAGCGCAAGGCCTTGGACTCAAGGCGGAGAAGGACGGACGCATGTTCCCCCTCTCGGATGATTCGGCTTCGGTGATCGCCGTGCTTTGGAACGCTGCCGAACGGGCGGGGGTGGAGCTCCGCGCGCGGAACGGTATCTCGTCATTGCGGTTCCGTGAGGATCGGTGGCACCTCACAAGTGCGGCGGGCCCGCTAGAGGCTGACCGGGTGGTGCTGGCCACGGGCGGTTCGCCCAAGATCGAAGGACTGGCCTGGATCGCGGCACTCGGGCATGCGATCGTGCCACCTGTTCCCTCCCTCTTCACCTTCGATCTGGTGGATGATCCTGTTCGTCAGCTGATGGGTGTGGTGGCCCCCGAAGTGCGGCTGCGGCTCGAAGGTTCCGGTCTGGAAAGCACGGGTCCGCTCCTGATCACCCATTGGGGCTTCAGCGGCCCGGCCGTGCTGCGCTTGAGTGCGTTCGGTGCGCGCATCCTGCATGATCTGGACTATCGCTTCACCGTTCAGGTGAACTGGCTGGGCGTTGATGGCGGTCCTCATCGCTTCCGTGAGGTACTGAGGACCGTGAGCACCACCCATCCGCACAGGCACCTGGCCAACATCGAAGGTATTGAACTACCGAAACGTTTGTGGGAATACCTGCTTGGGCGGGCAGGCATCGCATTGGACAAGCCTGTTGGCGAACTCGGTCGGAAGGACACGGAACGCCTGCTCGATGTGCTCGTGAACGACCGCTACCGTGCAAACGGTAAGACCACCTTCAAGGAAGAGTTCGTAACGGCGGGTGGCGTCTCGTTGGACCAGGTGGATCCGCTCACGATGGAGAGCCGGATCCTACCGGGCCTGCACTTTGCTGGAGAACTGCTGGATATCGACGGCATCACTGGAGGGTTCAACTTCCAAGCGGCATGGAGCACAGGCTGGCTGGCCGGTAAAGCCGCAGCAGCGCTATCGGACCCACGGTCGGGTCGCTGACCTGTTCCGAGTATAAAGCCCCTGCTGCCGCTGGTCTCCGCTCATGTGCGACCCGCACACCCGATCCGGGATCCACAAAGCGGCATGTGGCCCGGGTCTTGTTCAGCCGCAGATCGACCTTGATCGGCGGGTGCTCAACGAAAATGATCGGCCGGGAATGGCAGGATATCCTCCCGTCATTCCCGGCCGATGGGTCCGCCGTTATTTCTTCGGTGGTGCTGCCGCGCCGGGTCCCATGCCCAGCTGGTCCATCATCTTCATGTCCTCCATGTAGCCCCAGTGCTCCACCACCTTGCCGTTCTCGAAGCGCATCACATCCACGCCGTACACGTCGATGGGCTTGTTGGTGGCGGGCATGCCTTCGCCCATTGGACCCGTGTTCACCCCTTTCCACCGGTAATGCGCGATCACCCGGTCGCCATCGGCCATCATCCTCATGTCCTCGACCTTGTTGTTCGTGAATGTCGCATTGGACATCGCGAGCATGTCCTTCATCTGCTGGATGCCCGTGGAGGTGATCCCCGGGATGGGGTTGTGCGAGATGAAATTCTCCGCAATGATCTCCTCGAGGCCGTCACTCTTGCCGGAGAGCCAGATGTCATAGAATCGTTGTGCGGTCTGTTTCATCTGGTCCAGTGACGCCTGCTTGGCACTGTCGGCGGACATCATGGCCTTGTGTTCGGCCATCATTTTGTCGTGTTCCGGGTTGGATCCGGAGCACGACCACAGGATCGCTGCCAAGGGCAGCACGAAAAGAAGGGTGTTCTTCATGGGGTTGAAGTTTGGATCCGAAAAGTAGCCGTCGGTACAATATCACCGCGAGGACCGGTTCGGATCGGACAAGCGACCGGTCAGCGAGTAACGCGGAGAGAACTTGTGCTACCTGGTCGGTGCCGCAGCATTCCGGACGAGCAGGGCACAACGGTGTCCATTTACCTTCGCGCCTCATTTCCCACCGATGTTCGAGAACCTCAACGAGAAACTGGAACGCGCCTTCAAGGTGCTCAAGGGCCAGGGCCAGATCACGGAGATCAACGTGGCCGAGACCACCAAGGAGATCCGCCGTGCCCTGCTGGATGCGGACGTGAACTACAAAACGGCCAAGGACTTCACCGACCGGGTGAAGGCCAAGGCGCTCGGGCAGAACGTACTCACCGCGATCAGCCCGGGGCAGCTGCTCACCAAGATCACGCACGACGAACTGGCCGAGCTGATGGGTGGGCAGAGCGCGGGCATGAACATGAGCGGGAACCCCACGGTGGTGCTCATGAGCGGACTGCAGGGCTCCGGTAAGACGACCTTCTCCGGCAAGCTGGCCAACTACATCCGCAAGAAGGGCAAGCGCCCGTTGCTGGTGGCCTGCGACGTGTACCGCCCGGCGGCCATCGACCAGTTGGAGACCCTGGGCAAGCAGTTGAATATCCCCGTCTTCAGCGAGCGCGAGAACAAGAACCCGGTGAGCATCGCGCAGAACGCGATCGCGCACGCGAAGCAGCACGGCTTCACGGCCGTGATCGTGGACACCGCCGGCCGCTTGGCGATCGATGAGCAGATGATGCAGGAGATCGCCAACGTGAAGAAGGCGATCAGCCCCCAGGAGACGCTCTTCGTGGTGGACGCCATGACCGGCCAGGACGCCGTGAACACGGCGAAGGCCTTCAACGAGCGCCTGAACATCGATGGCGTGGTGCTCACCAAGCTCGACGGTGATGCGCGTGGCGGTGCGGCGCTTTCGATCCGCAGCGTGGTGGACAAGCCGATCAAGTTCATCGGCACCGGCGAGAAAATGGAGGCGCTGGACGAGTTCCACCCGGACCGCATGGCGGGGCGCATCCTCGGCATGGGCGATGTGGTCTCGCTGGTGGAGCGCGCGCAGGAGCAGTTCGACGAGAAGGCCGCACGCGAGCTGAACAAGAAGATCGCGAAGGACCAGTTCGGCTTCGACGATTTCCTGGAGCAGATCGGGCAGATCAAGAAAATGGGGAACATGAAGGACCTCATGGGCATGATCCCCGGCGTGGGCAAGGCCATCAAGAACATCGACATACCCGATGACGCCTTCAAGGGTATCGAGGCGATCATCCAGAGCATGACACCCGTGGAGCGCAAGAACCCCTCGGTCATCAACGGCAGCCGCCGCACACGCCTCGCGAAGGGCAGTGGTCGCGGCATCGAGGAGGTGAACAAACTGATGAAGCAGTTCGAGGAGATGCGGAAGATGATGCGGATGATGGGGGACAAGACCAAGATGCAGAACATGATGCGGCAGATGCAGCAGATGCAAGGGATGAGGAGGTGATTCGCCATAGCTTTGTTCATCAGCAACGCCCAATGACCGCCATACAATTGAAGGATCACTTGATCGAGCTCATCCAGAAGGAAGGGGACCTCAACCTGCTGAAGTTGCTGAACAAACTGCTGGACCGATCCACCAGCGAGAGCGCTTTTCGGGTGATGCTGGCCGAAGGAGCCGATCGCTCCGAAGCGGATATCAAGGCGGGAGCGGTACTTTCCCTTGAGCAGGCCAAGGCCGAGGCGAAAGCGGCACTTCGGAAGAAGTAGCAACAGTGGAACTGAAGTTCACCCAATACGCCATCGCGCACTTGGTGGAGACCGTGGAACTGACCTTTAGTGGGGCGACTATGAAGAAACGCGAAGAGGTGATGGACAGGGTGCTGGAAGCGACGCGGCGACTGCTCGAATGGCCGAACGCAGGACAAGTGGAGACATGGATGGAAGGGCGCGAGCATATATACCGCCGTCTTGTGGTCGGCAATTTCAAAGTGATCTACCGGGTGGATGGCGAGACGATCTACATCACTGACATCTTTGACGCCCGACAGAACCCTGGAAGGATGAAGGGATGATCTCCTCTCGAGCAGAGGCATCGAGGAGGTGAACAAACTGATGAAGCAGTTCGAGGAGATGCGGAAGATGATGCGGATGATGGGGGACAAGACCAAGATGCAGAACATGATGCGGCAGATGCAGCAGATGCAAGGGATGCGTCGGTAGACTCTGCAGGGCACCCGTCGTGCGGGCGGGAATCGTCCCGCCGTGATCCGCGGAACCGGGTACGGTCCGGGGATGAGCCGGTGATCATGGTGCGCCTGGCGACATCACAGGGTAGAATGGAGCGGAGGAACCGGTGGATCTCCTGCTGATCGAGTTCTTCGTCCGTTGACCTTGCCGGAGGACATCATCCTGGTCTTCGACCATACCCTCATCGCCGGACCGCGACAGGAGATGCTGGGGCACTTGGCTAAACAATGGCCGTGGTGATGCCGGGCGATACATTTGGTCCGTTCATCCCATTAGAAACCGGATCCGTCGATCCGCCGTAGAACGGTGCCGCATGCGGACCCATTTGCGTTCCCTCTCCCATATCCTGGCATCGAGCAGCACACTATTCGTCCAAGCCCAAACCGGCCCAGGAGGTGTGGGCAACAGCGCGAACAATGTGTTGTGGCTCCGTGCCGACATGGGGGTGACCACCGTTGGCCCGGCCGTGACCAACTGGGCCGATCAGAGCGGCAATGGCAACAACGCGACCAGCCCGTCCGTGGCCGCTCGACCCTCGCACGTTGCCTCATCGCTGAATGGATATCCGATCCTCACCTTCGATGGTGTGGATGACGAGATGCGCATCCCGGATGCCGCCTCGCTCGATCTGAACCAGTGGCACATGTTCGTTGTTGGTGCCGAGACGAATCCCGGCAGCAACAACAGCTGGTTCACCAAAGGCACCAGTACACAACCCAACTATGGCCTGTGGAGCCCCGCCAACGGCGCGCTCATCATGCCGATCTACGATATCCTGAACAATCTGAACGCCCCGAGCGCCCCGGCGGGGACCACCGACGCGAACTTCAACGTGATCGAATACAGCAATCGGGTCCTCTTCATCTTGTTCCCATCGCGCACGTTGTACAAGAACGCCACCAGCGTGTACACGGATGCGAGCCTGCTTCAGCTGCCGGCCAACAACGGGAATCAATTGTATATCGGAGATACGCAGGATAACACCGGCTGGAACCTCGATGGGTCGATCGCGGAAATGATCTTCTACAACGGCCCGCTCAACGCCGCCCAGCGGATCATCGTGGACAACTACCTCGCAGCGAAATATGGCCGTACACTCACATCGTCGGACATATACGTGCAAGACAACCCCGCGAACGGCAACTACGACCATGATGTGGCCGGCATCGGTCGTGTGAACGCATCGAACATCCACAATGATTCCAGGGGCTCCGGCATCGTTCAGATCAATGCCCCGAGCGGGCTCGGCAACAATGAGTTCCTCTTCTGGGGACACGACAACCAGCCTCTTGATGCATGGGGTGTTACGGACTTCCCACCCAGTGTGCAGGGCCGACTGGCCCGTGTATGGCGTCCGACCGAGGCGAACAGTGCCGGCACAGCGGTTGATGTGGGTTCGGTGAATATGACATGGGACCTCACGGGCTTGGGAAGCGTTACCGCAGCGGATCTGCGCTTGCTGGTGGATTCGGACAACGATGGCGTGTTCGCGGATGAAACTCCGATCGGGCCGCCGACCTGGGTGGGCGGGAATCTCTATCGCTTCACGAACCTGACAGCCCTCGCGAACAACTTGCGCTTCACCCTGGCTACCGTTGATCCGGTGAATACCCCGCTGCCGATCGAACTCGTTTCGTTCACCGCCGAGGCGATCGGGTCCGATGCGGTGGAATTGGAATGGACCACGGCGAGTGAGCACGACAACGATCACTTCACCATCGAGCGGTCGAGCGGTACGGGCGACTGGATCCCCGTGCTGCAGGTAGATGCCGTGGGTACTTCCACCGCCACCAACACGTATACGGCGGTGGACGACCGGATCACCCATGAGCTTGTGTACTACCGTTTGCGGCAGACCGACCTGGACGGAACCAGTACAGTGAGTGAAGTTGTCGCGGTTCGCATGCCCCTTCCGGCGGTTCAACCGATCGTGTACCCCAACCCCATCGATGGTCCGATCGTGTTCGTGTTGCCGGATGGACCGGAGAGTGCGATGAACTTCTCGCTCATCGATGCGAGTGGCCGTGTCCTGCCACTGAACGCACAGATGCTCGCACCGGGCCGCTATCTGTTGGATCCGGGGACCCTCGCTCCGGGCGCCTATGTCTTGCGCGCTCAGCGGCCCCTGTCGGATGAGTTCTACAGCGTGCGCATCTTGCGCTGAGCAAGGCCGGCCTTGGCTCGCATGTGGGGTGCTCCGTCCCGCTTGAACGAATGATCAGTCCTGATCCGGGTGGTACGCGTTCTGCTTTTCGACCTGATACTCGCTGCGCTAAAGCCGGATGGCTCATTGAGAAGTTGAGCGTCCTGCCAGTCTCATCGTATTTGGATCTCTCGTGGCACACTTGACCCTGGAGGGTGCAGGGCGCTGTACATGTATCAGCAGCGAACACACGTAGGACACCGCAGTTCCTCGGTCAGTAGGAGAGACGGTGCCGGATACCCCCGCTTCCTCCCATCTTCAACGCCGGTACCTTCGCCCGCCGATGTACGCGCTGCTTCGATCGTTGCTCTTCCGCCTTTCACCCGAAAAGGCACACCAACTCACATTCTCCCTGCTTGAATTGCCCGGTGCAACGCTGCTGAGCGGAGGTACACCGCCGCCGAAGGAAGCGGCCTTGGAAGTGATGGGACTGCGATTCCCTGGCCCTGTGGGACTGGCCGCCGGCATGGACAAGGACGCCCAGCATGTGGATGCCTTGATGCGCATCGGCTTCGGCTTCGTGGAGGTGGGCACGCTCACGCCCGTGGCCCAGCCAGGCAACGACCGTCCGCGACTCTTCCGGCTGAAACCGGACCACGCGCTCATCAACCGGATGGGATTCAATAACGGCGGCGTGCAGGCTGCGGTCCAACGGCTCCGGAAACGTGCGCCCGGTACCATAGTGGGTGGCAACATCGGGAAGAACAAGGTCACACCCAACGAGGAAGCGATCCGCGATTACATCACGTGTTTCGAGGCCCTGCACCCCGTGGTGGACTACTTCGTGGTGAATGTGAGCAGCCCCAACACCCCGGGTCTTCGGGCGCTGCAGGAGAAGGGCCCCCTGCTCGCGATCCTGAAGGAACTTCGTACACGTGATGGTGCGAAGTCCGTGCATCGGCCCATCCTGCTGAAGATCGCGCCGGACCTCACCACAGAGCAGCTCGACGACATCATCTCGGTGGTGAAGGAGAGCGGCATCGCGGGCGTGATCGCCACCAACACCACCATTGCACGGGCCGGGTTGCGCACACCCAAGGCCGTAGTGGAGGCCATGGGAGCGGGCGGATTGAGCGGCGCGCCCGTGCGACAGCGCAGCACCGAGGTGGTGAAGTTCCTGCGTGGGGGGCTGCCCGAGCCCTTCGTCATCATCGGCGTGGGCGGCATCGATAGTGCGGAAGCCGCGTTGGAAAAACTTGACGCCGGTGCCGACCTGGTGCAGGTTTACACGGGCCTGGTGTACGAAGGCCCGGCGCTATTGAAGCGGATCAATCAAGCATTCGTGCAATGGAGAAGCCAGCAGTGAAACTCATCGAATGTCCGCGCGATGCCATGCAGGGCATCCACACATTCATACCCACCGACGTGAAGGTGAAGTACCTCGACGGATTGTTGCGCGTGGGCTTCGACACCATCGACATCGGCAGTTTTGTGAGTCCGAAGGCCATACCACAGCTGGCGGACACGGCCGAGGTGCTTTCGCGGATCGACCTTTCCAGTACCCGCTCGAAGCTCCTGGTGATCGTGGCCAACGAGCGCGGTGCGGAGCAGGCCTGCACACAGGAGGTCGTACACTACCTGGGTTATCCGTTCAGCATCAGCGAGACCTTCCAGCAGCGCAACACGAACACGAGCATCGAAGGCTCGTGGGCGCGTACGGCACACATCGCCGATCTGGCGCGCAAAGTGGACAAGGAACTGGTGGTGTACATCAGCATGGCCTTCGGCAATCCCTACGGCGATCCGTGGAACGCGGAGGTGGCCTTGCACTGGACGGACCGGCTCGTGCACGAACTGGGCGTCCGCATCATTTCCCTGGCCGATACGGTGGGAGTAGCCAAGCCGACCGATATCGGCGCGATGTTCACGGCACTCATTCCGGCCTTGCCCCACGTGGAGTTCGGTGCGCACCTGCACGCCCGCAAGGACAATTGGAAGCCCAAGACCGATGCCGCTTGGAACGCAGGTTGCCGCCGCTTCGACCATGCCATTGCCGGGTACGGCGGCTGCCCCATGGCCGAGGACGACCTGGTGGGCAACCTCACCACCGAACTGTTCGTGCAGGACCTCGAAGCACGGGGCATCCGCACCGGGCTGGGTCTGGAGCAGCTTGGTCGGAGTGTGCAGGAGGCGGGTGGGGTTTTTCCGGAGTGACCCTGTTCAAGCGCGGCGCAATTCCAGCACCGTGATCTCCGGCGGCATGCCCACCCGCCCTGGGAAGCCGATGAAGCCGAAACCGCGATTGACGTACAATTGTTGGGCTCCTTCCCGGTAGAGGCCGGCCCATTGCTTGTACACCCATTGCGCAGGGCTGTAGGTGGTTCCACCCACCTTCACACCGAATTGTGCGCCGTGGGTATGGCCACTCAGCATCAGATCGATCCCGGTGGCGCGCACCTGCGCATCCCAGTGGGTGGGATCATGGCTCAGCAGGATCCGGTAGGGCAGGCCCTCGGTGCCTTGCACGGTGCGGGCCAGGTCGCCGTACTGCTGGAAGCGAACGCCCCAGTTCTGTACGCCCAACAGACCGATGCGATCCCCGTTGCGTTCCAACGAGCGATGCTCATCCAGCAGCAGTGTGAAACCCATTTCACCGTGGATCGCTTTCAATCGCTCCAGGTTGGCAGCCTTGGCGGCCGGGTCGTCCCAGCGTGCGTAGTCGCTGTAGTCGTGGTTGCCCAGTATGCTGAACTTGCCCATCGGTGCCTTCAGTGCGCGCATCAGATCGATGAAGGGTTCGGCCTCATCGGCGAAGTCGTTCACCAGGTCCCCGGTGAAGACGATCAGGTCCGGATCCTCGGCCTGGATCAGCTCCAAGCCATGACGTACGATGCTGAGATCACCACCGTAACTGCCCAGGTGCAGATCACTGATCTGTACCACGCGCAGTCCTTCGAAGGCCGCAGGCAGCTTGGGGGAGAGCACGGGCATACGCGCCACATTGAACGTGCGACGACCTTTGGTCATGCCATAGAGCACGCCCGCGAAGGGAAGCGAGGACAGAACAAGCCCCAACTGGCTGAGGAAGCGAGCGCGGCCGATCACCTCGCCAATTGCGGCATCACCCACGGGTTCGCCCGGCATCAGCTTGAACCAGACGAGGCGGACCAGATGCAAGAGGTCGTCCAGACCATGGAAGATCACGATGATCAACTTGGGCAGCAGGAACAGGAAGGTGATCCCGATGAGTGAGAACACATAGCTATGGTCCCGCCTGGTGCGCATGTCCTGCATGGTGATGAGCGTCCATGCCAAAGAGACCAGGATGCCGATCGAAATACTCCAGTAGAGCAAGCGCACCAACCGGCGGATCACCTGCGAGTGGTTCGCCAACGCCGTGTTGATGCCCTTCCAGGCGTAGAGGTCGATGAGGACCAGGATGGCCAGGACCAAGGAGAAGTTGAGCAGGCCGCGTGAGGACATGGGGCGGATTCGTGTGGCCAAAGTTGCGTCCAGGCTGGCCGAGTATGCACACCGTTGTTCACGCCACCCAGCCTCCCAGCAAGAATTTCACGGTGAAACCAATTTGGACGATGAAAGCGATCAAGATAGCCAGTGGTTTAGCCCATTGAACCATGGGACGCACCATGGTAGCCGCGACTACGATCATCAGGAATCCCACCACGGCCGAGAACCATAGAAATGTCTGTATATGTACGAATGATCCGAACATCAGAAAGTATGCTTCCAGAACCAAGAACAGCCATAACCACCGCCAACCGGTGATCGACACTGACCCCTGAACGGAGTTCAGCATGACGAGGAAGAAGGGCGTCGCGAAGATGAATCGGTTCAGGCTGAAAAGTTCGCCACCTCGCAGCACAAGCACGAGCATGGTCACCATGAACAAGCTGAAAAAGGAAAGCAGTACTACACGCGTCGGATGTGATGGATCTTCCGGCCAACGCATGCCAGTTATGAATAACGGGGCGGCCCCGGCCGAGCCGATCAGCATCGCCACGGCATCTAGTCGTACTACGTCGTTGCCGCCCCATGACCGTAGCGGGAATGTCGGCAGTCGCAGTTTGTTGCCCCAGCCGGATTGGGCGTGATAGAATCCGAGCCATTCACCGGTGTCCGCATGTTGGGTCATAGAAACGAAAAAGATACCCATCAGACATGAAACGATGCAAAGCGTTGCGGTACGCCAGTCGCGGTTCAAGCCGGGACCGGTAAAATGGACGGCCAAGAGGATCGCGGGGAGGAGGGTCGTGAAGGTGGGTCTTGTGACCGAGCAAAGGAACAGGCCAACAGCGACCTTCCAGGCGGATCGGTCCAACAAGCCGATGATGGTCAGTACAGCAAATGCGAAGAACAGTGATTCGGTGTAGGGTATGAAGAAGTAGAACGCATTGGGTATGCAGAGGAACAGCAAGAGCGTTGTCGTGCCCACACGGATCCGCCATGCGAGCCACGTGAGGGCGGCTATGTACGTCAGGCCATTCACGATGCAGATGGCTGGTATGCTACCCCCCAAGACCTGCCAGAGTTTCGGCATCAACGGGAAAAAGGCCTGCCGGAAGGGAACGTAACCTCCTGAAGCGATCGCGGCGTAGTGCTCCGCGTCAAAGTGCATCAAGTCGGACCACGAAACAGGCATCCCGGTCATGTGCCAATGGACCATTTGGACTGATAGGAACGCAAGGGTGGTGTGGCCTAACACCAAGGCAGCGACCTTCCATGGTCGACCCGTCCATGTGCTATGGGCCTCCGCGTTTGACATGCGCCCAAAGATGCGACCTGCGATGCCACAACAACCCTGCTAACTTTCCCGGCCATGAACACTTGGTATTCTGCCATCCGCCTTCTCACCACGTCGGCTCTGACCGTCTTGATCGCTGACGCCGATGCCCAGATCACATGGCGTCGGACCTATGGAGGTTTCGATACGAATAGGGGGATGTCCGTGCGGGTGGCTAGTGACGGAGGCTATGTCATAGCTGGCTCTACGGGCAGCTTTGGAGCGGGTGGGCAAGCGTATGTGCTGAAGATCGACGAGATGGGACTCCTGCAATGGACGGCCGTCATAGGGGATAATGGTGTGCAGAGCGGAATGGCCTGTAGGGTGTTGGAAGATGGTTATGTGTTAGCCGGCACCACGTCCACTGGGGTATTCGGTGGGTATGATGTATATGTGGTCCGATTGGATCTTAACGGCCAAGTGCTTTGGGAGCAGAGTTACGGCACTACCGAATGGGACTTGGGCAAGGACATTGAGGTCGTTGATGACGGCTTCGTAGTGGTGGGAACCTCGTATGGCTCAGGAAGCGCGGATGCGTTGGTGCTGCGGATCGATGCCGATGGGGAGGAGGTCTGGCGGAGTTCCATTGGCGATATCGGAGAGGACGAGGGGAATGGGGTGATCGTTACGAGCGGAGGAGAATTCGTTGTAACGGGTGCAATGGCCAACGTTGAGGATGACGATCGGACGGATGCGTTCGTTTCAAAACTGAGCGTGAATGGTGACGTTCAGTGGACGGAGATATTCGGAGGAGACAGCGCAGACTATTTCTACAGCGCGGTGGAAATGCCGGATGGTGGTTTCGCATGCAGTGGGGGGACCGGCAGTTACAGCGACGTGAAGCAGATACTCCTTGTCAAGGTGGATGCGGACGGGGGACAGCTTTGGCAGGAGGTGTTCGGCAGTATGGGTGATTCTGAAGCGCGGGAGATCCAACTGAATCTGAACGGTGATCTGGCGATGGCCTCTTACAACAGTTACAACAATGCCGGAGGCAAGGATATGGTCCTTTTCATCGCCACGGCTGCTGGTTCATTCATGTTGGGTAAGAACTATGGCGGAATAGATGATGAAGATGGTTTTTCCATCCAATGCACGGCAGATGGTGGATACATCCTTGTTGGTATAGCGGAGGGATATGGGCCTGGGATAACCTCGATCTACGTCGTCAAATCAGCTGCTAACGGCGAAACAGTGGATGACACGGTATATGAGATGTTCGATGCTTCTGCGGTCGAGGCACCCGAGGCTACGCAATTGCCTTTTATCCTCTCTCCTGATCCAGCATCTTCATTCACCCGCCTCGCCACCCGCACCCCCCTCACCTCCGCCACCCTCTTCGACCCCCAAGGCCGCCTCGTGCGCACCTGGTCCGCCCCGGTACCGCAGGAGCTGGATCTGCGCGGCCTGGCCGAAGGCACCTACCAGTTCGTGGCCATTGGCGATGATGGCCGCCGCATGGCCCTGCCGCTGATGATCGCGGGGAACTGAGCGATGAACGAGCGGCCCTTCCGCCTCACCCTGATCGTGCTGGGCCACGGCGTGTTCTTGGCGTTGCTCGTGTTGGCATGGAAGCACACCCTGTTGCGTTCCACCTTCGGCGATACCGCTTTTCAGGTGTTCAAGTGGGTAAGCCAGCCCGGCCTGGACATCGAGGCGCATCGTTACACGGCCGCCGTGCCACAGATCTGCGTAAAGGCCGCGATGTACTTCGGACCATCGTTGAGCACGTTGCTCATCATCGCCTCCCTGGCCCATGTACTGGTCGGCTACGGCGTGTTCCTGTTGTGCGCGCACGGCTGGAGAGCGCCGGTGAGCGCGTTGGCCTGTGCCATGGCCACCGTGTTGTGCACCCGATTGACCTTCTACTCGCCCGTGCTGGAGGCCAACTACCTGCTGTGCTTGCCCTTCCTGCTCCTGGGCTACCTCGAAGCACGTGCTCGCGCCCTCGCCCCCGCGCACGCCGATACCCCTGCACCCTCGCACCCTCGCACCCTCTTCACCGCGTTGCTCCTCCTGCTCATCCCCCTCGTGGTCCACCCCACAGGCTGGATGGTCATGCTCTTCTGCATCGTCTTCGCGTTCGCTTTGAAATGGACCGGTCGCGGCTCCACCATCGTCCTGGTGCTGGCCACTTTGCTCTGGCCGGTGCTCTCCCGGTGGATATTACCTCCGACAGGGTATGAATTAGCATTGTACGATGGCGTGCTCCAAGGGCTGGGCAACTTCGGCGACCTGGCCGGGTGGGGCTCCTGGCGACACCTCTCCATGCATACCTTCTCCGCTAGCACGACGTACCTGCCCGCACTACTGGTCCTCTTGGCCGTTCTGGTGTGTTGGACCGTTTCGAGGCGCTACATCCTGGCCGGGCTCACCTTGGGGGGGGCTCTCGCCTTCATCCTGGTCTACCTCATCACGTTCCACAAGGGCGATGCCGCTGTGATGCAGGACCGGGGCATCCTGCCAGTGGCCACGATCATCGCCTTGAGCGCGTCGGCCTTGGTCGCCCGGGTGGCAACACCTCCTATGCGTATGGCGGCACTCGTGTTGGCCACGGCGGTGCTCTTCATCAAGCTGCGAGACGTGTCCTTCGCGTCACGGCCCTTCGCGGAACAGTACCGCGCCACCGGAACCCTGATCGCCCAAGCCCAGGCACAAGGTGTTCGGCGAGGGCTCGTTGATCCGGACCTCCTGCGCGATCGCGGTATCCAGGCCGGTTGGGCTTTTCCGGTGGAGATCCTGCTGCGCAGTGCCGCGCCCGGCTCCCGGTACGGTATCGTCCTGGTGGATGCCAACAACCCGCTGCCTGCTGCAGCGCTTGCGAATGGTGACCTCTGGCTGCTCGACCGCGCTTGGGATGTGGATGCGAACGGGAACGCCATTTTTGATCGGAGTACGTCGCCTTACGTCCGGATCGCACCGCGATGACACGGTAATAGCCCGGGCAGCGCGCTACCCGATCGCCCCTGACAACGCACGTGTGCCAGGCCCAGGATCCGCTTCGTCATGCTTCAACGGTCGTTTGACCACATGCATGGATCCGAAAAGGCGCATTCCCCTATGTTCGCGCGCATGGATGATGGGTACCTTGTTCCGTGGATACTTCGTGTGCATGCCATAGCGGGCGGCATCGCGCTGGTGGTGGCCCCACTGGCAATGGCCTTGCCCAAGGGCGGCACGTGGCACAGGCGCTGGGGCAAAGCCTACTTCTACAGCATGGTCGTGGTCTGTATCACCGCTGTTGTGCTGGGCATTGCCCACTATCAGCGCAGTTTCTGGCTGGCGCTCGTGGGCGTGTTCAGTTTCCACCTGGTGGCCAGCGGTTACCGGTCGCTCTACCTGAAAAAGCTGCACGAGGGCCTGAAGCCTCAGCCTACGGACCTCTGGTTGCACGGCATAGCTGGCACCGTGAACGGTGGTCTCCTCATCTGGGGCCTGGCCCATTTGCTGATGGGGCAGCGGGATACCAAAGCCATGCTGTTCACCGTGTTCGGCGCCATCGGCAGCTACATGGTGGTCATCCAGCTGCATCGGTTCTACAAACGCAAGCACGATAAACGGGAGTGGTTCTACGGGCATATCAGCGGCATGCTGGGCGCGTACATCGCCACGCTCAGCGCGTTCAGTGCGGTGAATCTGGAGATGATCCGTCCCACGTGGTTGAAATGGCTGTGGCCTACCCTCGTCGGAGTTCCGTTGATCATCCTTTGGACCGGCCATTACCGTCGGCGTTTCGCCAAGGGGGCCCGGGTGCGCGACATGGCCGAAGTGAGGATCCGCTGAGGCGGGACGTGGGGCCAACGGCCCAGGGGCTGGTCGGTGATGTGGTGCGGTGCTTCCTTCGCATCTTCACGCCCCCTTATCGGTCACCCCATGAAGCAATCCTTCCTTCTCCTCGCGGCCACGTGTGCTTTTTCCGCCGTTGCCCAGACCCGGATCGCCCCGACGCGATCAGCCGCCAAGACGTACACCTATGTGAGCGTACCCGGCGACCCGATGGGGACCCGGATCTACACGCTCGATAACGGCCTGCAGGTCTGGCTGAGCCGCAACACCGATGCTCCACGCGTGCAGACCAACATCGCCGTGCGGGCCGGCAGCAAGAACGACCCCGCCGATGCCACCGGCCTGGCGCACTACCTGGAGCACATGCTCTTCAAGGGCACCTCGAATATCGGCACATCCGACTGGGCCAAGGAGAGCGCCCTGCTTGATCGGATCAGCGACCAGTACGAACTGCGCCGCACCACCACCGATGAGGCCAAGCGCGACGCCATCTATCGCACGATCGACAGCCTGAGCACGCTGGCCGCCGGTTACGCCGTGCCCAACGAGTACGACAAGATGATCAAGAGCATCGGTGCGCGCGGCACCAATGCCTACACGAGTACCGAACAGACCGTGTACATCAACGATGTGCCCAGCGACGAACTGGAACGCTGGGCCATGATCGAGAGTGAGCGCATGCAGGAATGCGTGCTGCGCCTCTTCCATACCGAGTTGGAGACGGTGTACGAGGAGTTCAATCGCAGCCAGGACAACGACGGGCGTACCGCCGCCGAGATGATGGACAAACTGCTGTACAAGAAGCATCCGTACGGCACCCAGACCACCATCGGCACGGGCGAGCACCTGAAGAACCCCAGCATGGTGAAGATCCATCAATTCTTCGATTCCTGGTACGTGCCCAACAACATGGCCATCATCCTTGCGGGCGACCTGGACTACGACAAGACCATCGCGCTCGTCGACAAGTACTTCGGGAAGTGGAAGCGCAAGGAGGTGCCCGGCTTCTCCTTCGCACCTGAGGACCCCATCAACGCACCGATCCAGGCTGAGGTCTTCGGTCCCGACCGCGAATGGGTGAGCCTGGCCTGGCGCTTCAACGGCACCAAGAGCGATGACCCCATCATGCTCGAACTGATCGCGGGCATCCTGAGCAACGGCAAGGCCGGCCTCTTCGACCTGAACCTGTTGCAGGAGCAGAAGGTGCTGGGTGCCCAGGCCTTCTCGGGCGAACAGGCGGACTACAGCGAATTCGGTATGCGCATCCAGCCCCGCGAAGGACAGACGCTGGAAGAGGCGCGCGACCTGGCCCTCGGCCAACTGGAGGCCCTCAAGCGCGGCGAGTTCGACGATTGGCTGATCGAGGCCGTGGTGAACGACAATAAGCAACAACAGATCCGCTTCTGGAATGAGCACAACAGCCTCCGGGCCAGTGCCATGACCGATGCGTTCATCCTGCGCAAGGACTGGCAACGCATGGTGGACCTGTACGACCGCATGGGCCGCATCACCAAACAGCAGGTGATGGACTTCGCCAAGGCGCGTTTCAACAACAACTACGTGTGCGTCTTCAAGCGGACGGGCGAGGCCTCCGGTCGCCACAAGGTGACCAAGCCCAAGATCACCCCCATCGACATCAAGCGTGACACCAAGAGTGCCTGGCGACTCGAGTGGGAGAAGGTACTGCCCGCGACCATGATCCCGGAATTTGTGGACTTCAATACCGCCATCAGTCGCAAATCGCTGACCTCCGGTGTCGAATTGGCTTGCGTGAAGAACCCGAGCAATGACCTGTTCAGCTTGAACTACATCGTCGACATGGGGTCCTTGAACGATCGGGAACTGCGCGTGGCCATCGATTACCTCGATTATCTCGGTACATCCAAGTACAGCCCTGCCGACCTCAAGAAGGAACTCTTCAAGCTGGGACTCGACATCTCCGTCTCCGCCGGGGATGACCGCTCGGTGGTGACCTTGAGCGGGCTTGACAAGCATCTGGAAGAGGGCATCCAGTTGCTGGAACACGTGCTCTCCGACGCGCAGCCCAACAAAGAGGCCCTGCCGGGATTGATCGCCGATATCCGCCAGAAACGGCAGGACCAATTGAAGAGCAAGGGCGGCCTGCTCTATTCCGGTCTGCTCAATATGGCCAGATACGGCGGAAAGAACCCGCTGAACGACATCCTGACCAACGAGCAACTGGCCGAGTTGGGACCACAGCAACTCATCGACCGCATCCACGGGCTCACCGGCTGGAAGCACCGTATTTTTTATTACGGGAAGAAAGGGATCGATGAAATGGCCCCGCTGCTCACGAAGTACCACCAGGTGCCCGCCGTGCTGAAGGACTGCCCGCCCGAGCGCGTGTATCCCGAACTGCCCACCACGGCGAACACCGTGCTTTTCACCGAGTACGACATGGTACAGACCGAGATGGTGCTCAACAGCAAAGCGGGTCCTTTCGATGCGGCCAAACTGCCCTTCGCATCACTCTTCAACGAGTACTTCGGCAGCGGACTCAGCAGCATCGTCTTCCAGGAGATCCGCGAAGCCAAGGCCCTGGCCTACGGTGCCAACGCCAGTTACACCAGCCCGGCCAAGAAGGCCGATGCCCATTACGTTCGGGCCTTCATCGGCACCCAGGCCGACAAATTGCCGGACGCGCTCGATGCCATGCTCAAGTTGATGAATGAGATGCCCATGGCCGAAGCCCAGTTCGAAGGTGCCAAAACAGCGGCTTTGAAAGTGATCGCCAGCACCCGGATCACCAAGGAGAACATCTACTGGCAATGGGAGGCGGCGCGGCGACGCGGGTTGGACCACGACGTACGACGCGATATCTACGGGGCGATCCCGAAGATCACCCTGCTGGACATGAAGGGTTTCTTCGACAAGGAGATCAAGGGAAGGCCCTATACCTATTGCGTCATCGGCAAGGAAAGCGGCATGGACATGAAGGCCTTGGAGAGGCTGGGACCCGTGCGGAAGCTGACGAAGAAGGAACTCTTCGGGTATGATGAGGAGAGGTGAACGATCCTTGCAAGGAGTGCTGAGCGACGAGTGGCGAGAGACGAGTGGCATCCCGCATCATGCCACTCGTCTCTCGCCACTCAGCGCTCGCCACTCGCCATCCACATGAGAGCCTGCGTCTTCTCCGTCGACATCGAGGACTGGTTCCACATCCTTGACCTGCCCAGCACCCCGAAGTTGGAGGAGTGGCCCGCGCTTCAGAGCGATGTGGTGCGCAACACGCGCCGGATGTACGCGACCTTCCGGAAGCACGATGTGAGGTGTACACTCTTTTTCCTGGGTTGGGTGGCCGAACGCTGGCCCGACCTGGTGAAAGAAGCCGTGGACGATGGCCACGAGATCGCCAGCCATGGCTACGCGCACGAACTGGTGTACACGATCACCGAACAACGGTTCTCCGACGATATCCGCAAGGCCAGGGAGATCATCGAGCGAGCGGGAGGGAAGGTCGTGAAAGGCTACCGGTGTCCTGGTTTCAGCGTGACCGATGCCACGCCCTGGTTCTTCGACCGGGTGCGCGAGGCGGGATACCTCTACGACAGCAGTGTTTGGCCAGGAGCACGTGGACATGGTGGTCTGCCCGGTGCGAAAGCCACGCCGCATATCATCACCACCGGGCATGGCGACCTGGTGGAGTTCCCCATCAGCATGGCGCGTACACTGGGGCGACCCATGTACTTCTTCGGCGGTGGCTACCTGCGTTTCTTCCCGTACGCGCTCATTCGGAGCAAGGTGAAGCAGGTGCTCGCCGAGGACCGGCCCGTGATCTTCTATCTCCACCCGCGCGAGATCGATCCCCAACAGCCACGACTGCCCATGAACGCCAAACGCCGCTTCATGACCTACACGGGGCTGCACACCACGGAACGCAAAATGGACGCCTTGTTCAAGGACTTCCGCTTCAACACCTTCGAGGCGCTACTGACCTCCATTCGCGGTGGCCAGCCATGAGTTCGGCCCCGCACCCGACCATCGATCAGATCCCAGGGCCATTGGACCAGCCTGCGCGCTTCCTGTTCCTGTACACTGAACTGGCACCGTACGTGATCGCGTGCTTGCGGGCATTGGCTGAACGTGGTGCCGAAGTACACGTGGTGCGTTGGCCGGTGAACCGTGAAGCTCCTTTCCGGATGGAAGTGGACGAACGCATCCATTTGTACGAACGCAACACAATGGGGACAGATGGGCTCTTGCAACTCGCGGAGCGGATCAAGCCTGCCGTTGTGCTGGCCAGTGGCTGGGTGGACAAGGGCTACCTCGCCGTGTGCCGTACGTTGCGCACGGCCGGTGTGCCCACGGTGATGTGCAGCGATACGGCATGGCGTGGCAGTGCCCGACAATGGCTGGCCGTGGGTGCCGGGCGCTTCTGGATACGCAGTGCCTTCTCGCACGCATGGGTCACCGGCACGGCCCAAGCCGACTACGCGCGCAAGCTGGGTTTCGCCGATAGCGACATCCGTACCGGCTTCTATTCCGCCGACACGGATCTCTTCGCACCGCTGGCGACCAGCCTCGGTGCACAACGTGCGCTGGCATGGCCGCACCGCTTCCTGTGTACGGCACGATACATCCCCACCAAGGGGCATCAATACCTCTGCGATGCGTTCGCCGAACTGTGCGATGCGGATGAAACGGAGGACTGGGAACTCTGGATCGTCGGCACGGGTGAACTCCACGAGCAGGTGATGCGTTCCCCGAGCGGCCGTCATCCGCGCATCCGTCATCTCGGCTTCATTCAAGCGGAGGCGCTGCCAGCGATCATGGCCGATTGTGGCGTCTTCATCCTGCCCAGCACTTACGAACCGTGGGGCGTGGTGGTGCAGGAGAACGCCTGCGCCGGGTTCCCGCTCCTGCTCAGCGATGCCGTTGGCGCGGCCGAGCGATTCCTGCACGAAGGGGAGAACGGACATCTGTTCCGGGCCGGCGACCGGTCGTCGATCAAGCAGGCCATGCTGCGCATGGTGCATGCGAACGACGACCGGTTGCGCGCCATGGGCTTGCGCAGCGCGTCCATCGGCATCTCTTGGAACCCGGACCAATGGGCCGCTGTCGCAATGGGACTTATCCGATGAAGAAGCCCGGGATCCTCGTCCTCATCGACTGGTACGCACCGGGGTTCAAAGCTGGTGGGCCTGTCCGGAGCATGGTGAACATGATCGATCACCTGTGTGATCAGGTCGCATTCCACGTCGTGACCACGGACACCGATTACACGGGGACTTCCCCGTACCCGGGCATCACATCGGACGCATGGACCACGTTGCCGGATGGTACACGCGTGTGGTACGCTTCTCGGAAGGGCATCAGCCGGGCCGTGTGGAGAACGCTGCTGAACGGGCACTCGTGGGATGCGGTGTACATCAATGGCATGTGGTCGCCGTGGTTCAGTGCCATGCCCTTATGGCTCCTGCGCGGTTCCTCCGTCAAACGCATCGTGGCCGTACGGGGCATGTTGGCTCGTGGAATGATGAAGCATGGGTCCCTGAAGAAGCGGCTCTTCCTTGCGGCCATGAAACTCGCGGGATGCTACAAGAATGTCGTGTTCCAAGCTACGAACACCGAGGAGATGGAGGACGTGAAGCGTTGGATATCGGCGGACGCTGTGGTACATCTGGTCCCCAATCTGGGCCGCAAGGCCGTTGGTGGCGCCTCGTCATCCCGTGTGAAGCGGCCCGGTGAACTGCAACTGGTGAGTGTGGCACGGATCGCGGTTGAGAAGAACACACTTTTCGCCATCGAATGCCTTGCGCATGTGCGTGGCCGGGTCTCCTTTGATCTCTATGGCCCGATCTACGACGAGGCCTATTGGGCGAAGTGCCGTGAAGCCATCGCCCGGCTCCCTGAAGGGATCAATGTGACGCATAAGGGAACGATCGCCGCGGAAGATGTCCCCGCCCTGTTCGCGAAGTACCATGCGCTATTCATGCCCAGCTTGGGCGAGAATTTCGGCCATTCCATGGTGGAAGCGCTGGCCACCGGGCTTCCGCTCCTCATCAGCGATCGGACGCCGTGGCGTGGATTAGCCGCACTGAACGCCGGATGGGACCTGTCCTTGGAGGACCCCGGCGGTTTCCGGGATGTACTGAACGATCTGGTCATGTGCGACCAAGCCGGGTTCGATCCCTTATCGAAAGGGGCCTTCGCGCTCGGCGAACGATATTTGAACGATCCCGCGCCGGTGAGAGCCACGCTGGAACTTCTGTTGCGATGACCAACGAACGCGTACACGTCGACCTGAGCCGATTCGACAATGCCGATTTCCCGAAAGGAGCGGGACCGGTCAAACTGGCCCTGTGGTACTTCACCAACGCGCTCTTCTTCCTCAATCCGCTTTTCCCGTTCCGTCGCGTGAAGCCCGCACTGCTCCGGCTTTTCGGGGCCAAAGTGGGTCGGGGCGTGGTCATCCACCCGGGCGTCAATATCAAATACCCGTGGAAGTTGATCATCGGGAACCACTGCTGGGTGGGCCAGCGCGCATGGCTGGACAATATCGACCTGCTCACCATCGGGGATCATGTGGTCATTTCGCAAGGGGCGGTGATCATCCAGGGCAGCCACGACTACAAGAAGGTGGATTATCCCACCATGAGCGGACCTGTCACCTTGGAAAGCGGTAGCTGGGTGGGGGCGGGGGCCATGGTGCTCATGGGCGTGCGGCTCGGCTCGCACAGTGTGCTGGCGGCAGGCAGCGTGGCCAGTGCCGATCTGATGCCCTACATGATCTACCGGGGAAACCCGGCGCGCCCCGTGCGCGAACGGACCATCTCCGCGTGAAGGTCTCCATCATCACCATCTGCTACAACGCCGCCGCCCACATCGGCGATACGTTGCGCAGCATCGCCGGGCAGGACCACGATGATATTGAGCATATCGTGATCGACGGTGGCAGTACCGATGGCACCCTCGATGTGATCCATACCTATCGGAGCGGGATCGCGCAGCTCGTGAGCGAACGTGATCGGGGCGTGTACGACGCGATGAACAAGGGTCTTCGCATGGCTACCGGCGATGTGGTGGCTTTTGTGAACGCGGGCGACATGATCGAAGGGGCAGCCACCGTTTCGGCCATGGCCTCCGAGTTCGCCAAGGGCGATGCCGACGCGATCTATGGGGATGCGCTCATGGTGGATCCGGACGACATCTCGAAGGTGAAACGCTTTTGGAAAGGAGGGACCTATGCGCGCGAGCGGTTCCGGGCCGGCTGGATGCCACCGCACCTCGGCACTTACATCCGCAGGGATGTGTACGAGCGCCTGGGCCACTTCCGCGAGGACCTGAAGGTGAGCGCCGATTATGAACTCATGTTCCGCTTCATGTACAAGCACCGGATCCGCGTGCGCTACGTGCCCAAGGTGTTGGTGCGCTTCCGTTTGGGCGGGGTGAGCAACCGCTCCCTGGCGCATATCTGGCGCGCCAACGTGGAGGTGTACAGGGCGTGGGGCCTGAATGGTGAACAGGTGAGCCCGCTGATCGTTGTGGCCAAGCCTCTCCGCAAGATCGCCCAGTTGTTCCGCAGAGGCTGATCAACGCTTCGCGTGCGCATGCGCGATCCCCACCGCCTCGTGGAAGATCTTGACGTTCACCTTTTCCAGCAGCATGATCGTGGCGCCTTTCGCTCCCCATTTGGAAGGGTGCGGTCCGAATGCGCCCGATGGATGGTCCAGAAGCCCGGCCTGCAGGTCCGCGTCCAACATCAATACGGCGTATCCGGTATCTGGCCACAAGGTCAGGAAGGTGCGGCCCGGTTTGCCGCCTGCCTTCTTCGGCGGGATCCGGTAGGCGATCCTCCCGAAATGGTCGTACTCCTCCGCCACGAAGTGCGCAAGGGTCGTGGTGCGCGCGGCTTCGATGTCCATGCGGCCCAAAATAGGAACCGGTCACCGGCCTGGCTTTCCGGTGTGCGGAGCCGCTTCTGATGCTTCTTTGCACCCCGATCGATCGGCCTTCCCATGGAGATACTGGACATCATCATCGCACTGCTCACCCTGATCACCTTGGAAGTGGTCCTGGGTATCGACAACATCATTTTCATCTCCATCCTGACGGAGAAACTCCCTGTGGAGCAACGCGACAAGCTGCGCACGCTCGGTATCGGACTGGCCATGGTGATGCGGCTGGTCCTGCTGGCCGTGATCGCGTGGGTGATGAAGTTGGATACGGACCTCTTTACCGTGCTGGGACAGGGGGTCAGCGGTAAGGAGCTGATCCTGCTCGGCGGCGGTGTGTTCCTGCTGTACAAGTCCACGCGCGAGCTCTATCATCTGTCCGAACAGAAGGACCTCCCGACCGATGTTGCCACCAAGGGGAAGGCATTCAACCAGTTGTTGGCCCAGGTGCTGCTGCTCGATCTGGTGTTCTCCGTGGATTCGATCATCACGGCTGTGGGCATGGTGGACGAGTTGTGGATGATGTATGTGGCCGTGGTGGTCACGGTGGGTATCATGCTCGTGGCCTCCAAGCCCATCGCGGGCTTCATCACGCGGCATCCGAGTTTCAAGATCCTCGCCTTGAGCTTTCTGATGGTGATCGGCGTGGCGCTGGTGGCCGAGGGGGCCGGACATGCCATCCCCAAAGGATTCATCTACGGATCCATGGCCTTCGCTTTCTTCGTGGACGTACTGCAATTGCGCATTTTGCGCAAACGGTAGGATCCCCCACGGGTATAACACGTGATATCATCCCGATATCCCAGTTCGCGGGGCCCCTCCTGGTCGGCCTTGAATGTTGAAATGGTAATACTGAGCCGAGGGGAAAGATCTGAACGCTGGTGATGGAAGTGAAGGAGATGAGGATCGCGATGGAAACCACAGTCTCCCTGACCTCCTTCTCCTCCCATACCCGTGTCACATGGCGATGATCGACCGCTTCTTTGTCACTGTCCCAGAAAAGGCAACAGGACCCCGAAGTGAGGTCCTGTTGCCATGATGATCGTTTTTCGTGTTGACTACGGCTCGGTGGGCATCTGCTGCCACTGGTCCACCTGGTCGCTGTTGGCGTTCGGGTCGTACATCCCGTCGTTGGTGCCGAAGTACTGGCCATCCCTGTTCACCCAGTAGTTCTGGTATCCGGCCTCCACCTTGCCCTGCTGTCCGGTGTAGGGGTTCATGGCGTCCTGTTCGCCGCGGATCCCGTTGATGGTGGCGTTCTGCATGCGGTCCATGCTCTGCATACGGCTGTTGTACGCGCCCATACTGGCGTCGTTGATGGCGCCCCAGGTCTCCCGGTGCGTGCGTTGCTGGGCATCGAAGGCCGCTTGGTTGCTGGCCATGCGCTGGTTGTGCGTTGCCCAGCTCTGGCCTTCCTTCTGCTGTTCGCTTTGGGCATATGCGGCGAAGTAGGCGCGGTCCCAGCGAACACTCGACAGACTGTTCACCAGGGCTGCCTTGTCCTGCTCGTAGTTCCGCGGCGAGGCTTGCATCCCGGTTATCCGGTAGCCCCAGTTCGTCATGTCCGAACCCTCGAAGGCGAACCAATGCAGCACCAGTGCGATGCGCTGGTCGCCTTTGCGCCATTCGCTCAGTGCCGCCCGGCAGGTCTTGCGCACCTGGCCGATGGAGTAGAGCCCGTCGAGTCCTTGCTGATCGGCACGGGCCACGGCGGGCAGGTCGGTAACACCGATCAACTCCCCGCCCTGGCGCTGCATGTTGGGCACAAGGTCCTGCATCACTACCTGGTCCGGAGCCAGAGGTGCGCGCATCTGCCCACCACCTTGCTGATAGAACTGGCCGTACTGGCCTCCAGCGTACACGAAGGTGGCACCTTGCATGGCCTTCACCTTCAGGTCCGGCGACTCCACGCTCCAGTCACCTCCAGGTGTGGACTTCACGGGCCAGCGGGTGGGCAGTTCGATGTGCGCCATGGGCACGTTGAACTGGCTGTTATGGATGGTCAGCGTCCGCGTCCCACCTTGGTCAGCTTGGTTGGCGTACGACTGGTCGCCCGCCCCCTCGTATCCGGCCTCGCCCTCCATGCCCGATCCATCCTGGGTATACTGCTGGCCGGTGATGGAGGACACACGAGCTTCCAGGTCGCTCATGTTCCCGGCATAGGGGTCGTTCATTTCAGGTTCGCTCTGACCACAGGCCGTGAGCAGGGTGCTGGCGACGAACAGGATAGGATAGGTTCGGTTCATTCGTGTTGGATTTTACACTCTATCGGGATGGGGCGACGGATGTGAACAGTGCGGCAAAAAAATCTTCCGGCAGGCGCAATTCCCGCCAGGGTAGTCATAGTACCGGTCGGACTGTTGAGCGCGCGTGCGAACCGGCCCACCTGTTGGCCCACCGCATGGAGGAAGTCACTGTTCTGCGCCAGGTTTGGCGCACATGGGCCGCATTTGTGCTTCAGCCTGGGCTGAGGCCGTAACGTTAATCCTCCAGCCCCTTTCCGGCCAGGATCCGCTCCAGGTTCTTATCAATGCGTGCCTCACGGGTCTTCGCCTGTTTGGCGGATGAGAAGTGGAGCAGGTAGCCGCGTTGCCTGCCCGGCGTGAGGGCGTTGAATGCCTTCTTCAACGCAGGCATGTCCTTCAGGGCTCTCTTGAACTCGTCCGGCATGTCGAACTCGGCGGTCTTCTTCAGGAGCACTTTCATGCCCGACCGTTCCACCTCGATGGCCTGTTGGATGTATCCCCGTATGACAGGCGTCAGCTTATCGATCTGCTTCGCGCTGGTGAATCGGATCTGGCGCGCGCTCTGCACATTTTCGGTCTGCTGTACCAGCAGGCGATGATCGTCCTTCAGCAAGGCACCCTTGTGGAAGAGCAGGGCACAGTAGTCGTTGAAGCCGTGGATCAGGAAGACGTTCTTGCCGTTGAGCGTGTAACAAGGGTGGCCCCATTTCAGCTCCTCTGTGAGGCGACTTTCCTGGGCTATCTCACGCAGCCGGGCATAGCAGTCCTGCCAGGGGTCATTCTTCGCAAAGAACCAGTCGACTTTCGGGTTCATCGTGGCCTTCGGTGTCAATGCCCCAACCATCCGGGCAGCTTCGCCGCCTGCTTCAGCCAGCTGATCAGTAGTTTTTCATCCTCGATGCCGTTCTCGCGGATGTCCAGGTAACGCGCGTTCTTGTCCTTGCTCGGTCCGGGCGGTATCGGCTTCAACGACCGGCCTTGGAACCAGGTGAGCCGAACGAAATGGGTGAAGACATGCGTGGACAGGAACCACCCCTGACCCTCGACCCCGTAGAACGGCGAGTTCCACTTCACCGCTTTTCGCAGGCGGGGGATGTGACGTTCGATCAACGCATCGAGCCGTTCGCCCACTTCGCGCTTCCAGCCCGGCATCGCGGCGATATAGGCCTGCACCGGCGCATCACCATCGCCCTTCGCGATCTGCGGGTTGCCGCCGGAGAGGAGTTTTACGGGTTTGGATGTTGCGGTGGACATGTTCCAAAAGTAGGGTAGTGGGCCATGCTATTGGTCAGCATGCCCCGGAATGGACCTGCTATGGACGCGGATCAGCCGCGTCCATAGCAGGTCCATTTGCATCCATGTGAATTGCGGCCAACTATGCCTACGTCTGCAGCACTCCCATATTGAACGCTCTCGTCGCAGGTGCTTGCTGCGCCGCCTCAATACCCATTGAAATCCAGGTCCTCGTCTCCAACGGATTGATGATCGCATCCAGCCACAACCTTGCAGCCGCGTAATACGGGCTGGTGCTTTCGATGTACTTCGCGCGGGGATGCCCCGATCAAGGTTTTCCGGCCTTCTCCTGCTTCTTCAGCTCCTTTTCCTGCTTCTTGAAATAGCCGCGGAAGAACCAGTTGCTCTTCAGGGCGCGCAGGTTCTCGTTCAGCAGGAGGCTGCCGGTATCCAAGCGGGTGATGGTGCGGCGCATGTCCGCCGCGAATGCCGTGTCGCTCACCAACAGGCCGGCGGCTCCTTTCCCGCTTCCCAATGCGTGGCTGAAGCGGTTCACCTGTTCCGTGGCCACCTGCAGTGAATCGCTGATGCGGGCCAGGTCGCCCAGCAGTTGGCGCACATGACCCTCGGAGGTGGGGTCGGCCACCAAGGTGCCTAATGCACCCTTGCCGGCCTGCACATCGTCCAGCAGCGCGTTTGCTCCGGCCGTGGCGTGGCGTGCATACCATGCGGCCTGCCGCAACCCGTCCAGCGCTACGGACAGGTCCCGGGCCAGCAGGGTGTCGGTGAGCAGGTCAAGGGCATTGCCAGGCCGGTTCATCTTGCGGGCCAAGGTGAGCACCTCTTCGGTGATGGTGGCCAGGTTCTCGTTGGTCCGGTCCAAGGTGCGCAGCATCAGCTCCGTATCCAAAGGGACACTGGAGGGCAGTACGGTTCCTTCCGTCAATTCCCCTCCGGTGCCATCGCCGGGGGCAAGGTTCACCAAGCGGTTGCCCATCAGGCCATCGGTGCCCACGGAAGCCACCGCATTGGCCCGGATGTGCGCACGGGCATCGTTTCGGATGGCCAGTACCACCCGCACGGCGGTGTCCCCCGTCAGTTCGATGCGCTCCACGGTGCCCACGTTGATGCCCATGTAGCGCACGTTGTTGCCGGGCCGCAGGCCGCCCACATGTTGGAAGTAGGCTTGTACCGCAATGGTGCGGCTGAAGAGGTTGCGCTTGCTGCCCAGCAGGTACAGCCCAACCGCCAACACCAATGTGCCCGCCAGCAGGAACACGCCTAAACGGAATGGATCTCTTTTTGTGGCCATGGTCACATGAAGACAAAAAAGCGTTTCATCAGTTCATCTTCCGATCGGCGCAATTCCTCGTAGGTGCCTTCAAGGTAGTTGCGGCCCCCATGCAGTACCGCGATGCGGTTGGCGGCCAGCTTGGCCACATGCAGGTCGTGCGAGATGATGATGCTGCTGGTGTTGTAGCGGCGCTGCAGATCGAGGATCAGCTCCACGATCTCCTTGCCGGTGATGGGGTCCAGGCCGGTGGTGGGCTCGTCGTAGAGCACGATCTCCGGCTTCAGGATCAAGGTCCTTGCCAGCCCGATGCGCCGCTTCATGCCGCCGGACAGCTCGCTGGGGTAAAGGTCTCGGGTTTCGGAGAGGCCCACCGCCGCAAGCACTTCCCCCACCAAGGCGTCGGCCTCGCCGGGTGTGGTGGCTATCCAGTGGCGGCGCAAGGGGAACTCCAGGTTTTCCTGCACCGTCATGCTGTCGTACAGGGCGCTGCTCTGGAACAGGAAGCCGATCTTCACCCGCAGGTGGTCCAGGGCATCCTGGTCCAATGCCAGCATGTCCTGCCCAAGCACCTCGATGCGGCCGCTATCGGGCCTCAGCAGGCGCACGATGCACTTGATGAGCACGCTTTTCCCGCTGCCGCTGCGGCCCAGTACCATCACGTTCTCGCCGCGGTGCAGGTCCAGGCTGAAGCCGCGGATCACATGGTTGCTGCCGAAGGACAGGTGCAGGTCCTGGATGCGGATCACGCGCTCCGCTGCCGCGTTCGGCTGGCCGGGTGGGTATGGATCTGCCATCAGGTAAAGCCTAACAGGTCCGTGATCTGCACCACGAGCAGGTCCAGGATGAAGATGAGCAACGAGGCCGTGACCACGGCACTGTGCGCGCTGCGGCCCACGCCCTCGGTGCCTTTCTTGGTGGTGAAGCCCTTGTAGCAGCCCACCACGCCAATGGCCAGGCCGAAGAAGAAGCTCTTGATGAAGGCGGGGATGAGATCGCTGTACTCGAGCGAATCGAACACTTGGCGGTAGAAGAGCTCCCAGCTCACGGTATCGCGCAGGTTCACGCCGATCCAGGAGGCCCAGATGGAGATGCCGTCGGCAAACACCACCAGCACGGGCAGCATCAGGATGGTGCTCCAGATGCGTGTAACGGCAAGGTAGCGGAAGGGGTTGGTTCCGCTCACCTCCATGGCATCGATCTGCTCGGTCACGCGCATGCTGCCCAGTTCAGCCCCCATGCTGCTGCCGATCTTGCCGGCGCAGATCAAGGCGGTGATCACCGGTGCGATCTCGCGCACCATGCTGATGGCGACCATGGCCGGCAGCATGCTTTCGGCCCCGAAACGTGCCAAGGTCGGGCGGCTTTGCACCGTAAGCACCAAGCCCATGATGAAGGCCGTGACCCCTACCAAGGGCAGGGTCAACGCCCCGTTCACGGTACATTGACGGATCAGCTCGCGCCACTCGAAGCGCGCGTGGAACGCATTGCGGAAGAAGCGATCAGTGAACTCGGCGATCTCACCGACCTCGGTCAGGGCCGAACGGAAACCGGATCCACCCTTGCCCGCCATGGCGTGTAATGTAGGAAGCCGGATCGATCCGGAAGGGAATGTAGTGCAGACCCACATCTGCGATGATCCAGCCTCTGGCGAACAAGCAGGCCAAGGATGAAGGGACCGTTTCAGCCTGCAATGCCGATATCCGTTCATGCCCCGCGAATTGCCGCAACGGCACACCATCCGTTTGAAATGATACGATATAGCCCAGGCCGGTGCGTATTTCGTGACGGCATGCGCGCATGAACGTGCGCACCTGTTCGGGAAGATCATCGATGCCCAAATGCACCCATCGCCCATTGGCGAATTGGCCTGAAGTCGATTGGTTCAAGATCCAAGGCCTGCGGCACAGGATCGTTCAGGACTACGGCAACATCGACGATGTCCAGATCCATCGGATAGCGAACAAGTACGTGCCACCCTTGGTAGAGCAATTGAAGAAGATCCTCGAGGCGGGAGAGGCGTGATCAGACCCCGCGGCAGCACATGTATTACACGGGCGTCACCACACGGTGCGGCAGCAAGATGTGCGTTGTAAGCGCACTGGGAACATCGCCCGTAATGCAAACGCGGGCGAGTGGGGGAAGTGGACCGGTTCAATGAGTGGGGATCAAGGTCCGGCCTGTATCTTTGGACACCAAGCAACAGAGGGATGACCTTCGACACCAAAGGAAACCAGAGCCAGGCCGTGGATCGGATCTTGGCGCGCGTCAGCGAACTATCTGCTGCTGATAGGCGTGCCTTCATGAAGGCCATTCGGCAGCAGGAACGCAAGGATGATATCGCGTGGCTGCACAAGGTCTGGGGCAAGGTGTCGCTGAAGGACAGCGAGATCACGCGCATCGTTGAAGAAGTAAGGACGGAGATGCATGCCTCGCGCTCGCCCAAGGCTCGTCGTTGATACCAACGTTTTGATCAGTTGGTTGATCGGAAAGCGGCTGCGCGAACTGGATGTCTTGCTGATGGAGGAACTCTTTCAACTATGCCTCTCAACGCGGGCCTTGGCAGAGATCGCCGAAGTGACGCGACGGCCGAAGTTGCGCAAGTACTTCACGCAGGCCAGGGCGGAGGAGAGCATCGAGCGCTTGGGCCGTGTGGCGAAGGTGCTGAAGCGCGAACCGAAGGTGATCCCCATCTGCCGCGATGCGAAGGATGACTTCCTGCTCGCGTTGACCAAGGCCGCAAAGGCGGATCTGCTGGTGACCGGTGATGATGACCTGCTCGTGCTGAAGAAGTACGGTCGGACGAGAATAGTGACGCCTGCGGAGTTCCTGAAGGATCATGTGAAGGCGTAGTGGAGGTTACGCGCATGGTGTACCGCGACGGGTTGTTGCCCCACGGCACGCCGCCCTGAGCTTGTCGAAGGGTGGCAACGGTATGGGCGGGAAATTTCCCGCCCGGTCCGATATTCGTGATATGGCCGACCGTTTCCACCGGCGATCCATCCGGTTGAAAGGATACGATTACACCCAAGCCGGTGCGTATTTCGTGACGGCATGTACCCACGAACGTGCGCACCTGTTCGGTGACGTGGACAACGGGATGATGGCGCCGAATGCAATGGGCATGGTGGCGCAACGATGTTGGGATGCCATTCCGGAACACATGCCCATGGTGGCATTGGATGAATTCGTCGTGATGCCGAACCACATCCATGGGATCATCGTGATCACGGATCCGGCGTCGTCGGTCGGGAATGGCAGGGGCGGCGAATTCGCCGCCCCTGCCATTCCCGGGAAACCGACGCCGCCGGAAATGGGCAACGATCCCCCGCAACGACGACAACCAATTGTCACCATGGTCCCAAATTCATTGGGCCACATCATGCAAACGTTCAAGGCCGCGGTTTCGCGGCAGGCCGTGAAGGATGGTTTGGTCGCGCGTGGCACACCGATCTGGCAACGCGGGTATATTGAACACATCATCCGCAATGGGGCGTCGCATGACAGGATCGCCAATTACATCCGGAACAACCCGGCGAATTGGAACGCCGGGGATTTTGAAAGGGGCGAAGCGCCCGCCGGGTAACAGGGGCGAGAGAATTCCCGCCCCAACGCCGAGAACCCCGCCAATTGTGGGAAGGTCCGGTTCAATTGGTAGGGGTCACGTCTGCAACACCCCCATATTGAACTCTCTTGTCGCCGGTGCCTGGCTCGCCGCCTCGATCCCCATTGATATCCACGTCCTTGTCTCCAACGGATCAATGATCGCATCCAACCACAACCTGGCCGCTGCGTAATACGGGCTCATCGCCTCCTCATAGCGTGCCCGGATCTTCCCAAGGATCTCTTCCTCCCGCTCTTTGGTGATCTCCTCGCCGCGGCCTTTCAACGCCGCCACTTCGATCTGCAGCAGCACCTTGGCGGCCTGGTCGCCGCCCATCACGGCCACCTGGGCGCTGGGCCAGCCCACGATGAGGCGCGGGTCGTAGGCCTTGCCGCACATGGCGTAGTTGCCGGCGCCGTAGCTGTTGCCCACGATCACGGTGAACTTGGGCACCACGCTGTTGCTTACGGCGTTCACCAGTTTCGCGCCGTCCTTGATGATGCCGCCGTGCTCGCTGCGGCTGCCCACCATGAAGCCGGTGACGTCCTGCAGGAAGACCAGCGGGATGTTCTTCTGGTTGCAGTTGGCGATGAAGCGCGTGGCCTTGTCGGCGCTGTCGCTGTAGATCACGCCGCCGAACTGCATTTCGCCTTTCTTGCTCTTCACCACCTTCCGTTGATTGGCTACGATGCCCACGGCCCAACCATCGATGCGGGCGTAGGCGGTGAGGATGCTCTGGCCAAAACCTTCCTTGTACTCGGTAAAGTCGCTGTCGTCCACCAGGCGCGCGATCACCTCGCGCATGTCGTAGGGTTTGGCGCGCTCGATGGGGATGATGCCGTGGAGTTCCTTCGGATCGGCCTTGGGCGGCGCGGGTTTCTCGCGGTTGAAGCCAGCGTCCTTCGGCTTGCCGAGCTTGTCCACGATGGCCCGGATCTTCTTGAGGCAATCCGCATCGTCCTTGCACTTGTAATCGGTGACGCCGCTGATCTCGCTGTGGGTGGTGGCGCCACCGAGGGTCTCGTTGTCGATGTCCTCACCGATGGCGGCCTTGACCAGGTAGCTGCCGGCGAGGAAGATGCTGCCGGTCTTCTCCACGATCAGGGCCTCGTCGCTCATGATGGGCAGGTAGGCGCCGCCCGCCACGCAGCTGCCCATGACCGCGGCGATCTGCGTGATGCCCATGGAGCTCATCACGGCGTTGTTGCGGAAGATCCGGCCGAAATGCTCCTTGTCGGGGAAGATCTCGTCCTGCATGGGCAGGTACACGCCGGCGCTGTCCACGAGGTAGATGATGGGCAGGCGGTTCTCGATGGCGATCTCCTGCGCGCGCAGGTTCTTCTTGCCCGTCATGGGGAACCAGGCGCCCGCCTTCACAGTTGCGTCGTTGGCCACCACGATGCACTGGCGCTTGCTCACGTAACCGATCACCACCACCACGCCCGCGCTGGGGCAGCCACCGTGCTCCTTGTACATGCCATCGGCTGCGAAGGCACCGATCTCGATGCGCGGGCTCTTGGGGTCGAGCAGTGCGTCGATGCGCTCGCGGGCGGTCATCTTGCCTTGTTCATGCTGCTTGGCGATGCGCTTCTCGCCACCGCCCTTGTGTACTTGCTTCAGGCGGGCGTTGAGGTCGGAGAGCTTGAGCTTGTTGAAATCCTCGTTCTTGGATGCTTCGATGTCGATCTTCTCGGCCATGATTCGATTAGCTGATGCGCCGATGAGCGGAATAGCTGATGGCGTGGTGCGAAGATCGGGCGCACGGTTCAATTGGCTGGGCCGCTGAGCGATATCGGGGCGTGCCGGTGTGATCCCTTCGCTTCGCAAAGCCTTTGCTCGGGAGCACACCGTCGGGTCCTACGCTGTAGCCGGACTTGTCAGGGCCAGCGGTTGCGGCGCTGCGGGGGCTTCCTTCGGTCGCCTCCTCGCCGCACGCACCCGCAAGGCCCTGCCTGCGCCGGGCTGCCGCTTCGGCCCCTCACGCGGAACCGAGGTATGCTTGTGCCCAGCGGATCGATCGGGTGTGCTCGGATGGTGGTTACTCAGTCGGTGGTCAGGATCCGGTTTGACCGGCGATCAACCATGGTGGGTCGAAGGGTGCAAGAGTGCGAGAGCGCGAGGCTCAAACCCTTGCACCCTCGCACTTTTGAACCCATGGATCGACCGCTTCTAAATCACCGTCTGAGTAAGTTGCGATCTTGGGACCGTGAAAATAACCTTCGCCCGATCCCCGCTCGGTCTTTTCCTCGCCATTCCGCTGCTCCTGTGTGCCTGCTCGAACAAGGAACTGGTCCAGTACAAAGCGCGCTTGGACCGTGGTTCCTGCAGCCAATGGAACAGCGGTCATACAGCAATACCAGTATCAGTTTACGATCCGGAGGCGGTGCCTGCCGAAGTGGCGTCACACTTCAGCCCCCAAAGCCTGCGCATCGCCCACGCCATCGGGGTGCTGCCCTTGCTGGCCGATCATATCCATCGTACGCAGGTCCCAACCGCCGAACGCAACCTGCAGCAACGTGTGGACCTGCTGGAGCAACGCTCGCTGATCGCGCACCACGTCGACATGGCCTCGTTGGAGATCAGTGCCATCGCCTCGGAACTGGATTGTGAGGAAGAACGGATCAGCCAGCTGGCCGGGTACCTCAAGGGTTTGGAGGACAAGAAGGAGTCGCAGCTCACGGTTGCGGCCATCGCCGTGGGCGCACTGGGCACGCTGGTCACGGGCATCCATCTGGCCGACGAGGGCGACAGCAATATCGATGGCGCAGGCATCGGATTCGGGATCGCTGGGGCCCTGCTGGGCACGGCCATGCTCTTCACCGAGAAGCGCACGGATTTCCGTCACCCGCGCAATGCCATCGGGGTCATTCATGCGGGAAGCGATCCGCAGGGCATCTTCCCGCCATCGGTCTGGTACTGCCTCACGCAACCCGTGCCCGGTCTTTCTGGTGGGAGCACCCTGCGACAGGACCTCGTGGACCGTTGGAAGGACGAGGAGGATGAACGCAACAAGGGGAACCGGACCGACGAGTCGTTGTACTTCGGTGATGGCGGTACCTATTCCACCGGTCAACTGGAAACGCGCGCGGCCATGTTCGACCAGCTCGAATCGGCGATCAAGCTGGTGAAACAGGACCTCTTGCAGCTGGTGCAGGAACTGGATGCGCTGGGGCGGTGATGGCCCCAAAGGGCGCTACCGTGCTCCGCTGGGGTCGCCCTGCTTCGCCAGGTTGTTCAGCCGCCGATCCGCTCCATCACCCGCTGCACCAGGACATCGCAATGATCCTGACCGAACTCGAACACCGGTGCGTCCTCCAGTTGTTCCCACACCGTTTCGCGCAGCAGCGCCTTGGCCCGGTGCAGGCGCACTTTCACGTTGCTCTCGCTGATCCCCAGGCAGGCGGCCACCTCGGCGCTGGGCAGTTCCTCCACCTCGCGCAGCAGGTACACCGCGCGGTACGCCTCGGGCAACTGGTCCACCGCGCGTTCCACGATGCGGCGCGTCTCGGCATCTTCAACGGTGTGCTCGGGGTCCATGTGCGTGTCGGGTAGCTCGTGGGTCAGTTCCTGGTCAGTGTCCAGCACCATGTGGGCGGTCCGCCTCTTGGTGCGGCGCAAGTGTTGCAGCGCCTCGTTGATGCCGATGCGGATGAGCCAGGTGGAAAAGGCCGCGTCGCCGTTGTACCGGTCAAGGTTCTTGAACGCCTTCACGTAGGTCTCCTGCATGGCATCCTGCACATCGGCCCCGTCGGGCAAGTAGCCGCGAATGGCCCGGTAGAGGCGCTGGTTGTACCGTCGCATCAGGATCTCGTACAGGCCCGTGCGGCCCGCGATCACTTCCGCGATCACCTCCCGGTCGGACAGGGGCGTTCCGGGCTTTGGTGCGCTATGCAATGCCTTCATGTGCGTGACGTTCCACCTGTTTGATGCATCTCGACGGTGAAAGTTACACGGTCTTGTAACCGATGGTCAGTTGTGGCATCCAACGAGTGTAACCAACAACCGCCCAACATGAATATCGCGATCAACCAGGAAGCAACACGCCTCCAGACCCTGCTCAAGTTCACCTACGGCCTTGTGCCCATCGCCGCAGGTGCCGACAAGTTCACCAACATCCTCACCGACTGGAGCGGCTACCTCGCGCCCGGTCTGGCCGGTATGCTGCCGTTCGATCCAGCGACCTTCATGATGGTGGTGGGTGTGATCGAGATCGTGGCGGGTATCCTCGTGCTCATGCGTCCGGCCATCGGGGCCTACGTGGTCGCTGGCTGGCTCGTAGCCATCGCACTCACCCTGCTCTTCGGCTGGCACCACGTGGACGTGGCCGTGCGCGACCTGGTGATGGCGGTGGGGGCCTTTGCCTTGGCCCGGCTGTCGCACGTGCTTGTTACAACCGCCAAGTAGTCCCGTGGCCTACCTTCCCACTTTGATCATTCACGAGCAATGGACTTCCCCGTCACCCTGCTGAACAAGGAACAGCTCACCCACGATGTGGTGCGACTTACCCTCCAACGCCCTCCGAGCTATGCCTTCATCGCCGGGCAGGCCATCGACTTCAAGCTGAACCGACCTGAGGTGAAGGACAAGGTGTCGGCATTCACCTTCACCGGCCTCAGTACGTACGAACATCTGGAACTCACGATCAAATGCTACCTGGACCATCACGGCATGACCGAACAGGTCGCACGGCTGAAGGCCGGTGATGAGGTGATCATCAGTGAGCCGTTCGACACCGTGGCCCTGAAAGGTCCCGGGGTGTTCATCGCCGGTGGCACAGGTGTCACCCCTTTCATCGCCATCCTCCGTCAGCTACGGGTGACCGGCAACTTGGCCGGCAACTCGCTCTTCTTCTTCAACAAGACGAAAGCGGACCTGTTCATGGAGGAGGAGTTCCGCTCCATGCTGGGCGATGCGTTCCATCCGATGCTCAGCAACGAAGAGGCCCCCGGCTACCTGCACGGGCGTGTGGGTGCCGCTTTCCTGAGCGCACACATCAAGGATTTCAACCAGCCGTTCTACACCTGTGGCCCCGAAGGTTTCGTGAAGGCGGTGAAGTCCTCATTGCTGGAACTCGGCGCCGGGGAGTCCATGATCGACGTACAGTTCTGAAGGCGCTGCGTGGCAGGTCGTTCATCGACCGGCCAGCAGTACGTCCAACGCGTTTTGGATCGCCTGCAATGCCGGATCATCGGTGATCACGCCATCCGAGGTCACCTTGGTCTTCGCAAAGGGGATCAGCACGTTGGTCTCCGGTCGCAGCAAGGCTTCGATCACGGTCAAGGTCTCCAACAGTGCCGCATGTCCTTTCTCGCCGTTCAATGATGCGGTCACGAGCATGACGGGTTTGCCGCTCAAGGTGCTGGAGGAAACCAACCAGTCGAGCGCGTTCTTCAAACTGCCCACCACACCCATGGCATATTCCGGGGTGCAGATCAGGACGACATCGCTGGCCAGGACGAGTTGACGGAAATGCACTACCGAGGCCGGAGGATCTTCGTGGTCCAGGTCCGGGCTGAAGTGCGGAAGGTCGGAGATGGACGGAGAACGCACGAATGCCGCGCGGTCACCGACCAGGCGCTCGATGGCATGGAGGTAATGGCCGTTCGATGACGAGGCGCGGGTGCTTCCGTTGATCGCCAGGACGGTCCGGACCATGGTCACTTCCGCGTATCGGCCGTGGGCCCGAAGAGCTCGGGGATCGGCACATCGAGCAGGCGCAGGTACACGCTCAACTGGCCACGGTGATGCACCATGTGCTTGATGTGGAGCCGGGCCAGATCCGCACGGGGCATGCTCCAGATCACATGGTCACCACGGCGCATGGTCCACACCTGGGCGAGATCGGCATCGGTGGCCTTGTCCAGATAGGCGAGGGCTTTGGGCCAGATGTCGGCCATCATCGCCATGATCTGCGCGTGATCGGTCGGCACGTTCGGGGTGAAGCCAGCCGCGATGAAATCAAACTCGGGCAGCTCGAACGATTTCACGATCCAATGCGGCAGTTCGGCCACGTGCATGGCCAACCGACCCAGTGTCATCGACTTCTCATGCGGCTTCCATGTGAGCTTGTCGGTGGGGGTGCGTTCGAGGAGGGTGCGGGTTGCGGCCTGTAGTCCTGTGAGCTCTGCTGCGATGGTTTGTCCTTGGGTCATTCTTCCAGTATTGGTCGGGGTGCGAAATTGCGGGTTCTGTGCAACGTTCCGACAGGCCGGTCAGCCGTCGAGCCCTTGGGATGTACTTGCATGACACTTCACACGTCCGGACCAATGTTGCGCAGCGGATCGAGCATGCACCTGCTCGGCACGAAGCTGTATCACCGAAGTTGCCGCGAATGGTCAGCGGTTCACCACGAAGCGGAATACGCGCCTCACACCGTTCAACTCGGCACAGAGGAAGTAGATCCCTTTGCCGTATGGCGCCATGCTCCATGTTCGCGACGATCCGGACGTATACAGATGAACGGCCCGACCACTGGCATCGGTGAGTGCAACCGCGTTCACGTTCTCTTCGGTGATCAAGCTGAAGCATTCATTCTGTTGATCGACAATGACCGCGGCCTCGGGATGAGGTGAAGTGGACTGAAGCCCGGTCCATAAGAAGGCGTTCACGGACATGACATCCGTGGTGATGCACGGCCCGGTGGTGCAGGACCATTGGAAAATATTCTCGCCAACGTTCAGCCCAGATACCATGGAATAGGGAACGCTCGGGTCGGCAATAACACCGGAACCGCTGATGATCGTCCAAAGGCAATAGCTGGGAGACACGGGCGTGTTGGCCATCAACTGCGCGGAGAACGGTGGTGCTATGATGGTCTGGTCCGGACCGGCGTCTGCGATCATGGGCAGGTCCACCACTCCGATCACGACGGTGTCACTCGTGGTTGCGAAGCCATCGAACACCTCCCATACGAATACATTTTCGCCTGGACACAGGCCGGTGATCCCAGAACTTGGTGCGTTCGGATCGATGATCGTGGCACAACCCATGAGCAAGGTCCATGTTCCGGTTCCGCCTACCGGCACAGCACTGCCTTGCATGGTGTAGGCGCCTTCACAAAGCAGGGTATCCGGCCCCGCATCGGCCACCTGCGCCGCGCAGTCCATCGCCAGGAACGAGAAGGAAGCGCCAACTACAAGCTGTTCCACACGCATATTCCGGAAGGTTTTCCGAAAGGAAGCAGGTTGCGGTTCTCGTACCGCCGGGGTCAACGTGAAAGATCCCCGACCTGGGTGTTGGAGATCGGTATAGCGAAGCGGCCCGATCACACACCGGGATCAGTGTTCGATCAGGAATGTGCGGATGGCCTGGACAAGTTCCTGTGGGGCCTCCTCATGGACAAAGTGCCCGGCCTCCGGGAAGGTTCGTACAGTGGCGTGCGGGAGCGCCTGCCGCCATTTCTCCAGCAGGTCCGGCGGGAAGAAGCGGTCCTTCATGCCCCAGGCGATCAGCGTGGGGATCGTACGCAGCCGGTCCACCTCTTTCCATTGCGCCGCCCAGAACGGACCAGCGTCGAGCATCTCCTTCACCAGCTTATGCAAGGGCTCGCGTGAGGCTGGGGTGGGGAAGACCTGCTTGTACTGCGTATGCAACGCTGGTGTCAGCACCTTCCTGTCACCATAGGCTGTGGGCATCATAACGTTCACGCTGAAGTTGAAGCGCAGGTAGGCCAGGCGCCCCAGCCAGCCGCGCATCATCCGCGCTGGCCGCGCGAAACGCTCATCGTCGTTCAAGGCCCACATCCATGTGTTGTAGAGCACGATCCGCTTAACGTTCCCCGGACGCTCCAGCGCATGCTGCAGCCCGATACCCCCGCCGAAGTCCGTCACCACCAGCGTCACATCCTGCAGCCCAAGGTTGTCGATGAAGGCCTGTAGTCTTCGGGCGTGTGCCTGCACGGTGAGATCCGCCAAGCGTGGCTTATCGCTCAGGCCGAAACCCAGGTGATCCACCGCTACACAGCGGTGCGTGCTGCGGAAGGCCTTGATCAGGTGGCGGAAGCCGAAACTCCAATCAGGCGTGCCGTGGACGAAGAGGATGATCGGACCCTCGCCTTCATCCACGTAATGCATGCGGCCATCGGGATGGGCGAAGGTGTGTGTGGCGAACGGGAACTCGTTACGGTCGAGCCAGGATGGTTGTCGGGGATCCATGGCAGCAAAGCTCCACCACGGGCTGACGCGCGTTCTTGGCGAAAACCAACTTCTTCAGATCCGGACGGCGTTGTACAGCTTGCTGAAATTGGTGGGGTGGATACCGAGGTAGCTCGCGAGGAGCTTGTGCGGAACGAGTTGGAACAGGTGCGGGCTCAGTGCGGCGAACTGCCGGAATCGTTCCTCCGCACTGGTGCTCACCTGGCGATAGCGCCCCTGCGCCGAGGCGATCAGCATGGCCTCCGTGATCTTCCTGAACAACCGCTCGATGGCGGGATGCGCGTCATAGAGCCGTTGCAGGTCGGAGTGAGATAGTGCGAGCGCCCGTGTTTCGCTGATGGTCTCCAGCGAGTAGGTGCTGGGGAGTTGCGACAGGAACGACTCAGGTATGCCGCTGATGCCTACCGGATAGGTGAAGGCCATCACGTACGACTTGTCATCCTTATGGAAGTAGCTGTATTGTACACCTTCGAGGATGAACAGCAGGTCGCGTTGCACGTCGCCCACGCCGGTGATCACCTGGCCGCGATCGTATGTCCTCGTTCGGAACGCGGCGACCATCGCGTTCCACGGCCCATCCTCCAGAGGGTGGAAGAGCTGCAGGTAGTCCCGCACGGCGCGATGATCGTTCGCAAGGTTCATGATCAGGTACGAAGATGCACCAGGGACCGCGGCCCGCAGTTGCACACCAGGTCGATCACGCTCAGACGAGGAACGAAGCCGTGCCGGTCCGCGAACACCTGCGGATAGGGTGGGCAGGGGCTTACTTCGGAAGGCAGCGTGCGTTTGGGGTGGAAGGAAGTGCGCAAGTCCAGCAGGGGAGACCGTTCCTCCAATGGCGTGGAAGGCGTCACCGGACCGGAACCTCCGGCTGTCACGTGGTAGGAGTCGCCCTCTACGTACTGTTCGGAGACCAACACTTCGGTAGTGACCCCCAGCCACTTCATGCCCAAGGCAAGAGTGGCGAGGTCCAGATCCACCAAACGATCGTACTTCCGGAGCACGACGTCTTCAATGTCGTCGATGTAGTGGATGAACCAGGGTGTTTGCCCATACGCGCTGCGGATGGCATGCAGGTGCTGCTGTGGCCAGCTTTCAACGTAGCTGAGGCCTACGGTGCGCAAGGGCATCTTGTTGCCGTGGTCCCGGGCTATCTGCACGTTGAGGTGTTGCACGCCGTTCGGGCCAACGATGCTGGTCCGCGTCCGGTAGCTCTGGCGCTCGTAGTGCTCGCCAACGTCAATGACCACGCGATGGTGTTGCGCCAGCAGGCGGTAGTGTTCCACGCTGCCGAAGTAGAAGGAGGAGAGGAGCGGGATGGGTTCCAAGGGTGCGAAGATGGATCGGTATTTTGGCCGACATGAAGCTTATTGTCCGACACGCACCCCTGTTCGCATTGTTCGTCGCTTGCGGTGATCCCCCGTCCGATACGGGCAAGGTCGTTGCTCCGGACAGTCCTTCGGTGATTGTGGATACCCCGAAACTCGCAGCGAACTGGCCCGGTTATTATTCGGACACCCTGCCGTGCCTGGATTGCCCTGGCCTGGATACCCAGCTCTGGATCCGGAGCGACAGCACCTTCATCCGCTTGCAGAAGCGCATCGGTCTGGACAGCATCCCCGAGGGCATCATTGGTCGGTGGCATGTGGTCAACGGGCTGATGACCGTCGGCTACACCGGTGATAAGCCCGAGTTCTATCGCTACACCGCCGACGGCCTGCTCACGGTGGATGAGATGGGCGTCGCTGACAACAGCAAGCAGGACTGGACGATCGAAAAGTTCGCGGACGAGATCGGTGACGCGATCCCGCGAATGCGGCTCATCGGGACCTTTACCTATTGGGCCGATTCCCAGAGCTTCCAGCCGTGTGGTGCGGAATTCTCCTGGCCTTGCACCGGGGGCATGGATCTAGGCGAGGAGGAGGGCGAGCCGATCGTGCGGTTCAACAATGCCGACCTGCAGAAGGCCTACAAGCAGGCGGTGAAACGCAGCGGCGATCCATGGACGGTTGAAGCGATCTGCACCTTGGGTATGGGGCCGGCCGCCGAAGGCGATGGTGCGGATGAGTACATCTTCATCGAACAGCTTCCACGAACGATCGAACGGTGCCCGTGACCCGGGACCTCAGTGTGCCGTTGGCCGTTCATGAATGCCCCATCGATCCGGCTTGGACCGGATGCACTGCGGGCCATGTGCGCCGATGGTTCCGGCTGAGGAACCGGGTGTGCGTATCGATGACCCGACAAGGGCCGGAGCACGATCCTCCTGCGGCTCAGCGCATGTCGTTCACCTCCACACCCGGATACTTGCCCTTGTCGAAGGTGAACACGCTGTCGTAGATGTCCGGATTGGGCACGAATTTCTTCAGGGTGTAGGTCACCTCGTTGCCGTCCTTGTACAGGATGCGCACAACGCGGGGCTGCATGCGGGCCTTGTCGATGGTCATCACCACCGTGTGGTATGGTTTTTTACCGGGTTCCAGCGGGAACAGCTTGATGGTCTGCTCAACGGTGCCATCCGCGGCCTTTTTCTCTTCCACGAACTGGCTCTTGAAGCCCTGCTGGTAGATGGTGAAGAGTTTGGTGGGGTCAAGTTCCTTCTCCATCTCGGCCGGGTCCGTGATGGTGACCTCGTTGCTCTTCTTGCTGTAGGTCCACACCGCCTGGCCGTCGTTGATCACCGTGTTGTCGGCCACCACCAGGTTGAACAGCTTGCCCTTTACACGCACGTTGCCCTCTTGCTTCACGTTCAACTGGCTCGACTTGTTCACCAGCGTGTTGGTGAAGTCCGCCTCGAAGCTCGTCCACGTCTTGCTCTTGGCGATCAACTGGTCCACAATGGCCTTGCTTTTCGGATCGTCCTGTGCGCACGCGGAATGTCCGAGCAGGAACAGGGTGGCCGTGGACAGGAGGAAGGAGGTGGTTCTCATGGCGGTGCGAAAGTATTCCCGGTACAAGGACCGGTGACGGGGTGCCTCTGGCAAGACGCGTGCCGTGACTTCAGCCGCCAGGGCCATCAGGCGGCCTTCCGAGGCGAACGCTTGGCGACGGGCTTCCGGGGCTTGCGCCATTTGAGCATGGTCCCCTTGCACTTGGGCGATCCGCAACGGCACGTCCAGGCTTCCAATTCGGCCTTGGTGGGCGGTGTGTCCAGTCTGATCCCATAATCGTACGTGATCTCCTCGCCCTTGGCGATCGCCCGGCGGGCCTCGATGATCACCTTGTCCTTGCGGCGGTCCTTGCCCTTGTGCTCATGCACGAAGGCAACCGCGTTGGGCGAGCAACCGGTGTTGATCCAGCGTGCATCGTTGGCTTCGCGGTTGCCGTCGATCACCCATTCATCGTTCAGGATGAACAGGAACGTGTGGCCCGATTCCATGTCCGTGCTGTAGCGTTCGTCCGATTCCGCGTGCGTGATCAGCCTGCCCGTGTACTCGATGATGGGCTCACCTTTCTTGATGTCGGCGGTGGCGAACACGCCACGGCCATGGATCCTCGATCCGCGGACTTCCACTTTCTGTTTCATGTCTACCGGAATGATCGTTCGTCGCTGGGGCCGGTCGGCTTTGCGGCCGCGAATTTGCATCAACAAGGCATGCGCCCGACATGGTCCTGCGAGTTCCTCCAGCACATCAGAAATAGGCCGCGCACACCACCACAGCCGTGATCACGCACACCAGGTCCACCAGCAGCATCACCCCGAGCGCGTAGCGGCTGTCCTTCACGTTCACGCTGCCGAAATACAACGCTACCACGTAAAAGGTGGTTTCTGCCGCACCCTGGAAAAGGCAGACCAGGCGGCCGGTGAGGCTGTCGGCCCCGTACGTTTCCATGGCGTCGAGCAGGAAACCGCGCGCACCTCCGGCGCTGAACGGACGCATGAGCGCCACGGGTATCGCATCGATCACTTCGCGGCTCACGCCCACCGCGCCAAGCAGCCACGCCATGCCGTCCATCACCATGCCCATGAGCCCGCTGTTGCGGAAGATGCTGAGCGCACCGAGCATGGCGATCATGTACGGCAGCACGCGAAGGCCCGTGGTGAAGCCGTCCTTGGCGCCCTCGATGAAGGAGTCGAACAGATTCGTTCCCTTCTCGATGAAGTTTTTCTCCTTCAAGAAGGCGTACAGCACGATCAGGGCGATGATGACCAGCAGCAGTCCATTGCTCAAGTTGTCCGTGAAGTGCGATCTGCCGAGGCCGGTCAGGGTCATCAGGTAGGCCATCAACCCCGCGATGAGGCCTCCGACGCCTGCCACGAAGAGGACCACAGGCAGGTTCAGCAGGTTGATGCGCTGGCGGATGGCCACGAACACCATGGCCGCCAACGTGCCCACGAACGAGGTGATGATCAGCGGGATCATGATGTCCGCCGGATTCGCCGCGCCTTTGGCCGCCCGGTAGCCGATGATGCTCGCCGGAAGCAGTGTGAGGCCCGCAGCGTGCAGGCACAAGAACATGATCTGGCTGTCCGTGGCGCGGTCCTTCGTGGGATTGTCGGCCTGCATGCTCTCCATGGCCTTCAGGCCGAATGGGGTGGCCGCGCTGTCCAGCCCGAGGAAGTTCGCCGCGAAGTTCAGGGTCATGTACCCGTACGCCGGGTGGTCCTTGCGCAGACCCGGGAAGATCCGGTGAAAGATGGGGGCGAGCGCGCGCGCCAGTTTCTCCATGGCCCGCGCGTCCACCAGCAGGTTCAACAGCCCGCAGAAGAAGGTGAGATACCCGATGAGCGGTAACCAGATGCCCGTGATCGTGTTCTCGCAGGTGGGGAACAGGCCGTCGGCCGGTACCGTGCCCACATGCACTTGCACGTTGCCCGCCTTGCTCAGGGTGTACAACGTGTCGCCCTGTTGCACACCTGCGTTCCCGGCACTTCGCAGGGCCGCCAGCCATTCGGTGCCCGCGACGGACAGCGTGTCCCGTTCGGCCACCACCAGCGGTTCCCCCTGCTCCCCGTTGGCCAGTATGCCCAATGAATAGATCCGGCCGCTGAACAGGTTGAACAGCACGAACCCGATGCTCAGCAGGAGCATCCACGTCCAGAATCGGCTCAGGGCCATCGGCTACAGCGATCTGATCGTGGCAAAGGAGGTGAGCGGCGGTTGTGCTGTACGGGCGTTCCGCTTGTTCCGGCCAACAGCCCGGTGTGGATGGCCTGTGTCCGTGCGCGTACATGAAAGTGGTATGAGCGCATGCCGGAATGTCCCGCTGTGGTAAGATCGCCATCCTTCCCCGTGACGAACCGGGGCCTGCGTCGTCCAATAGTTTCCCGCACCAACCTGCTGAACCCATGAACGAACAAGTGAACAAGGTCAATGAATGGGGTGAGAAGGCCCTGTCGTCCATCATCGATTACGCCCCCAAGATCCTGATGGCACTCGTCATCCTGTGGATCGGTACCATCCTGATCCGCATGCTGGCCCGACTCCTGGGCAAGGTGCTCGATCGGCGCGGCGTGGAGCCCACGCTGAAACGGTTCCTGCACAGCTTGGTCACCATCTCTTTGCGCATACTGCTGTTCATCACCTGCATCCAGATGCTCGGGGTGCAGACCACCAGTTTCATCGCCATCATCGGTGCCGCGGGCCTGGCGGTGGGCCTGGCTTTGCAGGGCACACTGGCGAACTTCGCCGGAGGCACGCTCATCCTGCTCTTCAAACCGTACAAACTGGGCGACCTTATCGATGCCCAAGGCGTCCTCGGAACGGTGAAGGAGATCCAGATCTTCACGACCGTGCTGCTCACGCCGGAGAACAAGACCGCCATCATCCCCAACGGCGCCATGGCCAATGGGAACATCATCAACTACAGCGCGGATGGTCGTATGCGCGTCGATCTCGCCTTCATGGTCAACGGTTCCGAGTCCGTTCCGCGTGTGCGCGAGGTGCTTTTGCGCGCAATGGCCGATGACCCGAAGGTCCTGAAGGATCCCGCACCTTCCGTCGCCGTGAACAAGCTCCACATGGAGGGGGTTGAACTGGCTGTACGGCCCTGGTGCGATCCGGCCCATTATTGGGACGTGTATTTCGGTACCTATGAAAAGGGACGCGAAGCACTTGCGGCGGCAGGGATCAAAGGGCCCCAGAAGGAGATGGTGGTGAAACAGGGCGGCTGACGGCCGCGAGGCCTGCTCTACCTGAATTCCAGCCGACCTGTGATCGGCTCGAACAGTCCGTAAAGCACCGGATCGCCCTTGCGCGTCCGCAGGCTCAGCGCGCTCACCAGGGCCCGTTTACGACCCGGGTTGTACAGGTACGTGCGCAGGCGCAGCCCCTCACCATGGCCGGGGATGTCCGAAAGTTTCACCGCGGCGATGAGCACCGCACTGGTCCCCTTTCGCAGCACATCCGCCAATTGCGTGGCGCGGTAGAAATGGGTGATGTCACCCCGTTTCAACTCCACCACCAGGCTCATGTCGCACGCTGGGTCCAGGGAATGGAGGTCCGCGCGCACCTCGATCACGTCGTTCGGGCCTTTGGCCAGTTCATAGACCGGCCCGTCGTACACCGCTCCGTATTCATGTCCCGTGAAGTCCCAGCGCTTGGGTCGCACACCGCCGTAAGCGCTTGCCGTGGTATCCGTCATCACGGGGATCTTCGCATCCACCTCCCAGCCCTTGCCTTCCAGTGCCTCGGGTGTCCGGGTGGAAGTCCCTTGCATGTCGTCGATCGGTTGTTCCACGGGACGTGCCGCGAAGCGGAACAATTGTCCTTCCACCCGGTCATGGCGCTCCACCATGAAGGGGAAACGCATCTGGACCTTGGCGATGTTCTCCGGCTGGGCCTGGGAGGTCTGTCCGTAGAACACGGTTTTCGCTGTGGTGCTCCCCAATGCGCTGTCCAATGTCGAGGCTGGACGGAGGTGCAGGTTCACCGCAGGGGCCGCATTCTCTCCGATGTTCCAACGATCACGGTAGAAGTTCAATACCTCCGTGGGGATATGCACGATGGCCAGCGAACCGGACCGTTCCGCTTCCACGGTCCCGCGTACGATCTCCTCGTACTTGCTCTGGTAGAACAACTGGTAGTGCTTGCGGTCCGTAACCAAGGTGAGAACGGAGAAAATGGCCAGTGCTCCTGCGATACCCAGGGCGTAGGTGTGTTTCACGTGCCTCAACCCGGCCAGTGCCCCGATGACCAGATAGGGGAATGAGAAGAGCACCACGCTGTATTGGAGCACGGGTGCTCGCAACACGGAATACGCGTAGCCGATGATCAACGGCAGCAGACCCCACAACAGAACGATCGCCCATACCGGGCGCGAGATGGAGCGGTGCTTGATCCGCATGGCACCTGAGAGGACCAGCAACAGGCCGAGCGCTCCGCAGAGCAGCATGGAACAATGGCCGATCCACCAGGCGTACTTCAGGATCCAATCCGGCCCTGGAGGTGCGAGCCACTCGTCCAGACCTTTCCAGCCGAGTTGCGCGAAGAAGAGCGGCAGGTTCGGCAGGTAGCATGCGGCCGCGATGCCCAGTACGATCAGGAAGCCTTTGCGTTGCTCCACCGTTACCAGGAACAGTCCCGTGGCGCACATGATCGCGGCGAGCATGAGCGCGAAGTGGTGCGTGTACGCGCTGAGTACGGCCCCTATCGCGATACCCGCCAAGCAGGAGCGGCGCCCTGATCCCAGGTATCTGGTCATGTTGTCGGCCAGCAGGGCCGTGGTGAACAGGCCCATGGCGTACGGCCGGGCGATCTGTCCGTACATCACTGTGTATTGCAGGGTGGCCAGCAGGGCGGTCACGATCACCGCCGTACCGGCACCGGCCCACGCGTGCGCGAACCGGTACAGCAGGAACAACGCGGCCACGCTCATCAGGATGAAGGGCAGCTTGACCGCTCCTTCACTGGACCCGAAGACGTGCGTCCAGCACCACAGCAAGGCGTGCGTTCCGGGAGGGTGCGTGTCGATGTTCCACACGCCTTTGGAGATGGCATCGCCCAGGGTGGGGAAGTCCACGCGGACCAATGCGCTGATCTCGTCGTGCGTATAGGGGATGTGCGGGAATCCCCAGCACCGCAGTACCAGAGCCAACACCAGCAGTATGCCCAGGGCGATGCGCTCCTGCATGCCGCCGGGTACGCACTGCTGCGCACTTTCCGCAACACGTTCACGCCAGGTCATGGTTCCGGATCCCATGGATATGTTTCCTTTCGTAGGGGTTTCGAAGGTGCTGCCGCCAGTTCATGGAGCGTAGGGGAGAGGTTCCCTCCCGGAGTTCCACGTGCGCGTGTCGGCATGTCGGTCGATGGCATCATCCCTCCCGTGCCATGTCGCGTTTCACGTCGCGTTCCTTGATGCTGTCGCGCTTGTCGTACGTTTTCTTGCCCTTGGCCAGTGCGATGTCCAGTTTGGCGAGCCCTTTCTCACTGAAAAACACGCGTACCGGAACGATGGTCACCCCTTGATCCTTCAGCTTGCGTTGCAATTTCCTCAACTCGGTACGGTGCAGCAGCAGCTTCCGGTCGCGCTTGGGCTCGTGCCCGTAGTTCTTCGCCTTCTCGAAGGGTTGAATGGTCATGTTCCGCACCACCAGTTCGTTACCCACGAAGGTGCAGAACGCCTCGGCGATGCTGGCATCGCCATTGCGCAGACTCTTCACTTCGCTACCGGTGAGCAGCAACCCGCATTCGTACTGCTCGAGAAAGAAGTACTCGAACGCGGCACGTTTGTTCTTCACCTCGGGCATGGCGGCGGGCATGGGGCGAAGATGATGAATGTGCGGATGAGCAGGGCAGAGGCGACCGGTACAACGTTCAGGGTGGCTGTTCCGATGGACCGGGTGGCGGCCCCTGCGATCGCCCTGGATCACCCTCTCAGCGCACGATCAGCACTGGCACCTTCACCCTGTGGCGCACCGCATTCACCGTGGCGCCGAAGAGCATGTCTTTCAGGCCGCGGTGGCCGTGCGCACCCATTACCAGCAGATCGCAGTCGCTGCTGTTCACGATCGCGGCGATGGTGCTGACGGCGTGGCCCTGACCGGTGCGGCCCGTGGCGCGGTAACCCAGCCCCTGCAGGTGCTGCACATAACGCGTGAGGTTCCGGGCATCGCCTTGTGTTTCGCGGTCGTGGCTCAGCGTTCCGGAGTACCGCGCAACGGCCGATTCCGTCACATGGATCAGCACGTACTCCGCTCCGATCCCCCCCTGCGCGATGGCGGCATCAATGCTGCGCTGGTCCATCGCGCTGAAATCGACCGTGACGCAAACGCGCCGAACGGGTACGGCTTTGGGCGGATGCAGGTCCGGTACGGCATCATGCAGGTGATCCTCGGCCATCCGTTCGCGTCGGATGAAGGGCTTGATGATGATGTACAACAACAGGACCGCTGCCGCCGCGATCACCGGAAGCGCAATGACTTTCACCCAGATGACATGCGGACCGTGGCCGGCCAGCGCCTCCATCACCTCGTCGGCCACGAGCCGGGCGTTCAGCACAATAATGATGAGGGCCGCGGCCCAGGCGAGGACCTGCACCCACGGCTTGATGGTGAACGTGCCCATGTGCCTGCGGTCCGAGCAGAAGTGGATCAGTGGCACCACCGCGAAGCCGAGTTGCAGGCTCAGCACCACCTGGCTCAGCACCAGCAATTCTCCCAGCGCCTCATCGCCGTACCACAGGATGCAAACCACGGCGGGTACGATGGCGATGAGCCTGGTGATCAAACGCCGGAGCCAGGGGCGGATCCGTAGATCAAGGTATCCTTCCATCACGATCTGCCCGGCCAGGGTGCCCGTTACCGTACTGCTTTGGCCCGCTCCGATCAACCCGATGGCGAACAATGCTGGCGCCAGTCCACCGAACAATTCTCCCAGGAGGGTGTGCGCCTGGTCGATCTCCGCCACGTCGAAATGCCCGTTCACGTGGAACGCCGCCGCCGCCAGCACCAGGATGGCCGCGTTCACCAGGAAGGCGATGTTGAGCGCGATGGCGGTGTCCATGAAGTTGAAACGGATCGCCTCCCGTCGGCCACTTTCGGTCCGCTCGAAGCGCCGGGTCTGTACAAGGGAGCTGTGGAGGTAGAGATTGTGCGGCATCACCGTGGCCCCGATGATCCCGATGGCGATGTACAGCGCCTGACCCGAGAGCGACGACGGTACGAAGCCCCGCATCACCGCGCCGACATCCGGTTGCACGATGAACATCTCGGCGAGAAAGGCCGCTCCGATGAGGCTGACCACCGATACGATGAAGACCTCCATCGCCCGCATGCCACGGTCCAACAGGAGCAGGATCAGCAGGGTGTCCAGCCCTGAGATGAGCACACCGTACAGCAGGGGAATGTCGAAAAGCAGGTTCAGGCCGATGGCCAGGCCCACCACTTCGGCCAGGTCGCATGCCGCAATGGCGACCTCCGCCAGAAGGTAGAGCGGAATATTCACCACCGGCGGGTATGTATGGCGGGAGGCTTGGGCGAGGTCGAGTCCTCGGACGATGCCGAGCCGCGCGCTGAGGCTCTGCAGCAGCAGGGCCATCAGGTTGCTCATCAGCAGCACCCAGATCAGGCGGTAACCGTACGCGCTTCCACCGGCGATGTCCGTGGCCCAGTTGCCGGGATCCATGTAGCCTACGCTCACCAGATAGGCCGGTCCCAGGAAAGCCATTACCCGTCGCCAGCGTCCACGACCCGCAGGGATCGCCACCGTGCTATGCACCTCGCTGAGCGAAGGACCTCCGGAACTCATGGGCGCACGGGTTCAACCAGCAGTTGTGCCGCCACCTGTTCGGATACGGTGCTCTCCTGGCCCTCTTTCGACCTCAGTTCGATGCTGCCGTCGAAGACCTGCCGCGACCTTACATGGTACACCATCCCGATACCGATGCCTTTCTGGTCCAACAACTGGAGCAACGCGTCGTTCGGACCTTTCACTGCGGCAAGGCGCACGCGCTCGCCCACGACGCATCGGGTCAGCGGTCGTGTTGATCGCACCTGCACGTTGCCGTCACGATCGGGAATGGGATCACCATGCGGGTCGAAGCGCGGGTGGCCCAGGTACTCCTCCAGGCTGTTCGTGAGTTTGTCGCTGCTGACGTGCTCCAACTGCTCGGCCACCTCATGCACCTCGTTCCAGCCGAAGCCCAACCGCTCCACCAGGAAGGTCTCCCACAGGCGATGCTTGCGCACCAGGCGCAAGGCGGCAGCCTGTCCTTTCGCCGAGAGCTTCACGCCGTAATACGGCACGTGCTTCAACAAGCCTTTCTCGGCCAGTTTCTTCAACATGTCGGTCACGCTGCTGGCCTTGGTGCTCAGGCGCTCCGCGATGGCCTTGGTGGAGGCGGTCCTGTTCCGGCCATTCTCCTGGTCGCTGTGCTGCAGGAGTGCGTACACCGCTTTCAGATGATCCTCTTCGCTCCGGGTGAGCATGATGGGGCAAAAGTAAACAAAATATTAGACATGCCTAATTTATTATTTACTTCACCCCCGAAATGAGGACGCTGGGCCCGTTGATGATCCCGCTGCTGGCGGGGTGTGCCGCCATGGAGCCTTCCGCCCCGGCCGACCATGAGTTGCTGGACGGACCGATCGCGGGACTTTCTTCGGAGGAACTCCTGCGTTTCCATCGTGGCGACCAGGCCTTCAACGAGGAGGTCTTCCATGCCGGGAACGGCCTGGGGCCGGTTTTCGTGGCCACGAGCTGCGGGAGCTGCCATGTGGGCGACGGACCGGGGCATCCGTTCACCACACTGACCCGTTTCGGACAAGCGGACGCCAACGGGAATCAATACCTGGATCAAGGTGGTCCACAACTCCAGCATCGGGCCGTTCCTGGCGTGCAGCCCGAATCGCTGCCCGTGGACGCGCCGTCCGCCCGTTTCCTGCCGCCCTTGAACACGGGTCTTGGTTTCCTGGATGCCGTGCCGGACGCGGAGATCCTGGCCTGGGCCGACGAGTTCGATGCGGATGGCGACGGGATCAGCGGCAGACCGAATCTTCTGCAACGAAAAACATACTCCCCGTTGCGTGCCGGTTCGGTCGAGGTGGATGGCCTGGTGGTCGGTCGGTTCGGGCGCAAGGCCTCGGTGTACGACCTGTTGCAGCAGACCGCTTCAGCCTACAACCAGGATATCGGGGTGGTCAGTGCCTTTGAACCGCTGGATCCGTACAGTCAGGAACCACAAGACCCCGAGGTGGCCACCACGACCGTACACGACGTGGTTTTCTACCTGCGCACCCTGAAGGCACCCGTTCAGCGCGATGCGGGCCGGCCGGCCGTGGTCGCCGGAACCGCGGTCTTCCACGCCATCGGCTGCGGAAAGTGCCATCGCGCCGACCTCACCACCGGCCATTCGCCCATCGCGGCGCTCGCCGATCGCACCATCCACCCGTACACCGATCTCCTGCTCCACCACATGGGACCCGATCTGGACGATGGCTACACGGAAGGGATCGCGCTCCCGGCCGAATGGCGCACACCTGCGCTCTGGGGACTCGGCCTTTTCCCCGCGAGCCAGGGTGGACAATACTACCTGCTGCACGATGGTCGGGCACACAGCATCGAGGAGGCCATCGGTCTTCACGGTGGCGAGGGCCGCCCTGCGCGCGATGCGTTCCACGCACTCCCGCCCAGTGACCGGGAAAACCTGCTTACTTTTCTCCAAAGTCTTTGACCATGGATCGCCGAACCTTCATTCACCACGGTTGTTTCGCCTGCGCTGCGCTGATGACCACGTCGTTGTTGAACTCCTGTGCCTCGGCCGCTCCGCTTGCGGCCACCATGGAAGGAGATGACCTGGTGCTGGCTCCAGGAGCGTTCACCGCTGCGGACGGAACTCAAAAATCCAGCGTAGTGGTCAGTAACGATTCTCTGAAAAGGCCGATCGCCGTGTTCCGCGATCCCAGCGGCAGCTATCACGCCGTGCTGATGCGCTGCACCCATCGGGGCGCTGAACTGCGCCTTACGGGCGACCGGTTCGACTGCCCTGCGCATGGTAGCGCGTTCGATGCCCAGGGCGCCGTGTTGAAAGGTCCGGCCAGCAGTCCGTTACGTGTGCTCCCGGTACGCGAGCAGGACGGTCGGCTCCGTATCTCCTTGAAGGCATGAGGTGTTGGCCGCTCGCGGTATTCCTCTTGTCGGGCGCGGTCGCCAGTGGGCAGATCGACAGCACCCTGCTTCGTGGAAGGGCGACGGCCGATACGTCGGGGAATCGCTCCCTGAACATGGATGCCGTGTACCGGCGGCCCTTTCTCACTTTCGACCAGGTGCCCGTGAGCCTGGGCGGCTATGTGGAAGCCAAAGCGCAGCATATCGGTACCGATGGCGTGAGCGATGGACTCTCGTTCGCATTGCAACGCATGACCCTGTTCATGGCCTCGTCCATCGGCCCGCGCCTCCGCTTCCTCACCGAAGTGGAACTGGAAGAGGGAGGACGGGAGATCGCCCTGGAATTCGCGGCGCTCGATCTTGAGCTGCACCCGTTGTTCGCCCTTCGTGGCGGCGTGATCATGACGCCCATTGGTGCGTTCAACCAGAACCACGACGGACCCAAATGGGAGTTCACCGAAAGGCCGCTGGCCGCCGTGCGCATGCTGCCGGCCACGTGGAGCAATACGGGCTTCGGGGTGCATGGCAAGCGCTCCAAAGGCGCATGGACCTACGGGTACGAGGCTTACCTGACCAACGGCTTCGATGCCACCATCATCAGCAATGCCGAAGGCCGTACATTTTTACCGGCATCAAGGGATAACCCGGATCGCTTCACGGAGAGCGCCAATGGGGTGCCATTGGTCTCGGCGAAGGCGGCCGTACGTCACGAACGGCTGGGCGAGGTCGGCATCAGCACCATGGGGGGGGTGTTCAACCAGTTCAAGGCGGACGGTCTGACGCTCGACCGGCGTCGGCGCGTAGATGTGGTCGCTATCGATTTCAATACCGTTTCGCAGCGATGGGGCACTTCTGTCTTGGGCGAGTGGGCCTGGGTGGTGGTGGATGTTCCGGCCACTTATTCGCAGCAGTTCGGCACACGTCAACGGGGCGGCTTCGTCGACATTGTTCAGCCGGTGTTGCGGAGGCGCGTGTTCGGTTTCAACAAGGCTGTGCTCAACCTGGCGCTGCGTTTGGGCCATGTGGACCACAACGTCGGCCGCTTCAAAGAGTCGGGGACGGTGATCGGCGATGAGGTACTCGAGATCGTTCCCGGCCTCTCGTTCAGGCCCGTGCCCGGCACGGTGATCCGCCTCAACTACCGTATCGAACGCGCGTACGACCTGTTCCGCGACCCGCCGGCACGCACCGGTGGCTTCCAGTTCGGTGTGGCCAGCTATTTCTGACCCCGACCGGTCTCAACGCCGATCCCTGTATTCGGTGAGGATCTCTTGGTCGCTGGGCAACAGGATCTCCGTGTCGTTCAGCCTGCGCACCCAGTACAGGTACTTGCCCGTGCCGTTGCACGCGAAGGCGGTCATGCTTTCCCCGTTGGCGAGCGCCTTGACCGGGAAGGTGCGCCAGCGACCATTGGCCTCCTGCATGGCCACCTTCAATTCGATGGCATTGCCGCAGGTGTTGCTCAACTCCACACGGTACACACCGCGATAGTCGCGCTTGTACGATTCCACGTACGATTCGCACTTCTCGCATGGCTGGCCCCAGTCGCTGCGGATCTTCATCACGCAATCGGCGGCATCACGATCCTGTGCCAAGGCGGCCATGGACGACAGGGCAAGAAGAAAAGAAAGGCTTTTCCGGGTCATTTGCAGTGGTTGTTCTCCAGGATGATGCGGGCTTCGGCGTTGCCCATTTTCTTGCTCGTCTTCCAATCGCGGCAGGCCGTGTCCATCCGGCCCATGGCCTTGTACGCCCATCCACGGTTGTTCCACGCCTCCTGGTCCTTGGGGTCCAGTTCGATCGCGGTGTCCAGATCGCGGAGGGCCTCGTCGTTCCTGCCAAGCTTGAGGTACGCACAACCCCGGCTGGTGAAGGCCCATTGGTGGTCGCTCTTCCGTTCGATCACCTCCGTGAAGTCGTTCACCGCGGTAGCGTAGTCCTTCAGCCGGATATGGCTCGCACCGCGTTGCAGCCAGGCATTCAGGTGGTTCGGGTCACGTTCGAGGACCCGGTCATAGAAGCCGATGGCTTTTGCGGCATCACCTGAGCGGGCTGCCTTCTCCCCTTCGTGGAAGAGGCGTTCCGTCTCCTGGTCGGGCGGGACCAAGGCGAGATCCCCGGTACCCTGCGCATTGGACTGCGCCCACGCACCGTTCAGGAGCCATGCGGCCCCGAAAGTGATGATGGTTCTCTTTTGCATGAAGGCCATCTTACTTGCGCTCGCGTGTATTGGCCTCGGCGAGACGCGAGAGTTCGGCCTCCTGCTTGTGCTCGATCAGGCGAACGATCAGCTCCTGCGCCTTCTGGCCCTTGGCATCGCCGCCGGGCAGGGCCATGCTCATACGGCCCGTTGGGACCGCATCGCCCTTGCCCTTGATCCCCTGTTCAATGCACTTGGACCGGGGATCCTGGCACTGGAGTACCATGCGCTGTTCTTCAGCGCTGTACGCACAGGTTCCAGCATCCAGGAAATCGACGTAGGCCACATCGGTGCGCTGGCTCGTGCCATCGATCAGGTGATCCACCACGAGCCTGTCCTTCTTGTCGATCGCGAATCGAACGATCCCGTTGAAATGCGCATTGAGCGCCGCGATGTCGTTGTTGACCATGGCATCCAGGTCCTCGGCCGTCTTTTGCGCGTTCACAACGCCGACAGTCAGGATCAAACAGGGGAGAAGGATCGGAAGTTTCATGTGGTTCTGGTGTTGGCCCGGGGATGTGGTCCGGGAACTTTCGGGGCGCGTTTACGTAACGAAGGGCCAATAGTTCCCAAAAACACATGGAAAGCAAGAATTCATCCGTCGCCGCTCGAACGTTGATCATGGCCGGTGCCCTCATGCTGGGGGTGGTGGCCGCCATGGCCGCCAAAGGCCTGATCGCCGCGTTGGTGTGAACGATGATGAGAACGGGAACTCTTCAGGTCTGCGCGTTCATCGGGGCGCTGGTATTCGCCAGTGCTACCGGTGTTCGCGCGCAGAGCAACTTCCAGGTGAACGGTCGTTTCAAGGTGGAGGATGGGTCGCTGGACGGCGCGCGCATGATCGTGTACAAGAACGGGGAGAAGCAGCGCACCCTGAACAGCGGGCTGGCCAAATTCACCATGGACCTCGACTTGAACTCGAATTATATCCTTGAATTTGAGAAGAGCGGTTTCGTGACCAAGCGTTTGTCATTCGATACGCACGCTCCCGCCGAGGCCATCACCAATGGTTTCACGCCATTCGAGTTCGTGGTGAGCCTTTTCAAGCAGTACGACGGGGTGAATACGGTCGTGTTCAACCAGCCGGTGGGCATGATCCGTTTCGACAAGAACACGCAGGATTTCGACTACGACACCGACTACACCAAGAGCATCCAGAGCGCACTGGAGGAGACCATGCGCAATGTGGCCGCCAAGCAGGAGCAGGAGAAGGGGCGCGAAGAGATCGAGGCGAAGGAGAAGGCCCGGGCCGCTGCGGAGCAAGCCAAGGCGGAGGCGGAGGCCGCGAAGGAGAAGGCCCGCGCCGATGCGGCAAAGGCCAAAGAGGAGGCCGAAGCCGCCAGGGAGAAGGCGAAAGCCGACAAGGAGGCCGCCGAGGCCGCCAAACGCGAGGAGGCAATGAAACAAGCACAAGCGAAGAAGGCCGCGGATGAACTGCGGGCAGCGGAAGCACGCAAGAAGGCGGAACCGCCTCCTGCTTCGCCTGCTCGGGAGCCGAAACCCGTGGCGAAACCGCGCAAGCCTGCTCCTCCTCCGCCACCGGCCCGCTCGGTTGACAAGGGCCTGCGCAAGGAACCGGTCAGCGGCGAGGACCAACGGCGCACCCTCGCTGTTCGGGAATCGTCAGAACCCTCCCCTGTGAGACCCGCGCCGGTCAACGAGCGATCCGAAACGAAGCCCGAGATCAAGCGACCGGTACCGGAGATCCTGCGGAACGAGGAACTCATCGTGGAGCCGAATCAGGTGATCGTGCGCATCCAACTGGACAATGGAAAAGAGCGTACGGAGTACCGCAAGGTGACCCACAAGTATGGCCAGACGTTCTATTTCAAGGATGGCCAGAGTACTTCGCGGCTGGTCTATGAGCGGGAGGCGCTCGCCGAGGTCCGCTGATCCCTTACCAAGCGTATCCCATTCCCACGGACAAGGCCTGTCCGCGCATGCGGCCGCCCATCAGTCCCGTCACATTCCGCAAGCCGACCTCCAGCCAGTACCCGCCACAAGGATGCCAGCCGGCCATCAGGCCTCCGCGCATTCCACCAAAGCCGCCATAACTCACTTCGGCCCGGTACCAGACCCGTTCATGCGCGCGGGTGGCGCTCAGCACGGCGTGCGGCAGGTATCCCGGCAGGTATCGCATGTCCACCTCCGCCTGGTAGCGCATGCGGAATGCGCCGTCCAAACGCAGCGATGCGTACACGTTGCCCGGTAATGGACGTATGAAACCGCCCTCTTTGAACCCGAGCCCCAGTGTGTCCTGGATCCCCTCACGGCTGATCAGTACGTTGTCCAGGTCGAGCACCCCGTCAAGCCGGATACCCTGGTAAAGGATCGTGCTGTCGCGTCGGACACTGAGCGAACGCCTGTTCCATGCGGTGATCCCGAGGTCGCTACCTCCGATCACGGCACACAGCCCATGGCGACCGGCCGTGAACGGCCGCACCCATTGGAAAGACAACGCCGCACCGATGCCTCGTGAGCGCCAGCCGTTGTTCCCGTCGTCGGCGCTTCGGACGTGGTCTCCATCCAATGCGAGGTTCAAGTATCGACCGTCGGTCGCGGTGAAAAGATCCGCCTGCCGGATGCGTGCACCACTCATGTCCTGGCCGTTGACCAGATGCAGCGCAATGAACGACCCGGAGCCTACTGCCTGGATCCCTAACCCCAGGGTCTGGTAGCGCACTTGCTCGAATGCCGACGGTGCCAGCGCCATCGTGGCGTTCTCATGGGCCCCGTTCCCGAAAAAGGTGAGGTTGTACAGATCATCGCTGTATCGTACGCCCATCACCTGGCGCCATCCCACGGAAACAAGCGGGCGGATGCGTTCGTTGCCGAACAGGCGATCCCCGCCGGCATAGGACAGATCGGCTTCCAGGAGGTACCCCGCACGCTCCGGTCCACCACCGTTGTTCGCGGAACGTTCGCGCAGTTCGCGATCGATGTTCCCACCGTGCCACAGGGCGCTCACCAACTCGTTGCGGATGGAGGACGCATCGTACATCGCCCGTGTGCGGAACACCAATTGATGATCGACCGGTCGGCCAGGCCAGAAGTAACCACTGTCCGGAACTGTACGGATGGATGCCACGGTCCCGCTGGCCGATTCCTGGGCCATCGTGCCGAGCGACCATGCATATCCGATGGCGATGAGGACCCACCGCCTATTCATCCCCATTCACGATGTAGTTCCCTTCCAAGGATACCGCAATGCTGATCGTGTGGTCCGTACGGATCCGCAGATGTTGTGCCTGGTCGGCAGTATTGAAAACGATCGTGAAGCGCAGCCGTGCACCATCGGGACCTGCGGAGGATCCGGGGTAGAAGAGGTCCACTTGCCCCGGATCGAGGTTGAAGTCGAGCTGCGAACCAGTGCTGGCTATCACGTGGCCATCGGGGTCCACCTGCGCCGAGGCGATGGTGCCTCCCGTTCCGATGGTATTGATCACCGTTCCTTCCTGTGTTTCCTGGCTGAGCATGACCTGGGCCGAGAACGGGAACCGGTTCTCCACGAACACGTGCAGGGTGCCGCTCTGGAGGGCGTGATGTTCAAGTGTGCCGCTGAGTTCCACCGGCATGCGCCTGGAGAGGGTGAGGTTCGTGGCGATGATGTTCAACGGGATGTCCACGTCCAGATCGGCCGTGATCCGGCTGTCGTCGTACAGGAAGTCGTTCCCGTTGCTCACATCGCCCAGTGGATCCGCCGTCACATCCAGGTCGTACGCGATGGCGTCCGGCAGATTCTCGATGAAGGCGTCGATGTTGCTGTTGCCGTTGTTCATCGTCCAACTGTTCACCGCTGGTTGGAAGGTATTCCCGAGGTCGAGCGCACGGTCGAGATTGAGCGGCCCTGCGGTGATGGTGTGCGTGAGTGGCACAACGATCCCGGTGGCACTGTTCAATGAATGGATGCTGTTGATGCGTGCGCGTGCGTCCATGCCGATGCCGTTGGTGATGCGCAGGGTGGCCGTGACCTGGTCCAGATCGAGCAGGCCGCTCAAACCATCGAACGCATCAAGCTCGCTCGTATCCGGATCGATGTCCAACTCGTGCTGACCGAAATATCCGCGCACGTAGCGGGGCTCGATGTCGTGGTAGCTGACGAAGGCTTCCACACTGTCCGCCGAACCGATCGTGACCGCTGAGGCGTTGGTGAGTGAAAGGTCCATGGCGAGTGTGTTCACCTCGTTGTATCCTGGCCCGCGCAGATCAATGCTGTAGCCGTTCAGGGGGAAGTTCTGCGACAACGTGGCCGGTGCGGAGGATGAACCCGCCGGGATCGACGGGGACCAGGCCAGCGGTGCGCCACCGAGTGTTGCGCCGGGCAGCGCGAACTGCCCGTTGAGCACTGATCCCACCCGGTTGACGAACGCCATGCCAAGCGTGCCCGAACGCACGCGCAGTTCCCGCAACTGCAGATCCTGCAGATCGAAGTGCGTGCTCTGATCAGAACCCGTGAAGGGGGCGCCTGGAGTGAGGTCGAAGGTGGAGCCCGGGGGGATGTTGTATTCCGGGTAGCGCAACCGGATCATGGTGTCCGGCAATTCCAGCAAGGTGTCCAGCCCCAATTCGAAGAGACGTGCCGTGTGTACGAGACTCACATTTCCCTGGCCATCCGCACTGATCAACGTATCACCCAGGAGGTCGCCGATATCCAAGGTCACACGCACCAACGGTACGGCCACATCCACGTCCCAACGTGTTTCGTCCGCTGCTTTCTGGCAGGCCGAAAGGGCCAGCGCCAGGAGTGCCGTGCGAGCGGCCGCAAGCGTCCAGTAACGCAAGATCATGGGGTGGAAAGGTAGGTGACGCCGGTCAACGCCGTTTTCGTGCCGGCCATCGTAGATTCGCCTTCGTTCCTGTCCTGGTCATGGGCCTTCAGCGCCGCATTTTAGTTCCCCTCAGCCTCAGCGCACTGGTGATGTTCGGTCTGTCGTGGGTCTGGCACGGCTTGGCCCTGAACGACCTGCGCGACCTGACGATCCCCTTGGGATTGTACATCGCACTCGCGGCTGTCGCCTATCTGATCATTGGTGCGATCCTCACATTCAGTATCCATCACGCCATGGCGAACGGATGGATCGATATCCGTCGTGCATTCCCGTTGAAGGCGATGCTGTATGGTGCCGTTGTCGGGTTCGTCGTCTATCTCATCGCCCTGGTCTTCGGCATGGCTTTCACCGGCGGCAAATTGATGCACATGGTGGTTGACGTGCTCTGGCAGATGGTGGAGCAATGCCTCGGGGGCCTGATGGTGAGTCTGGGCATCATTTACGACCTGCACAAGAGCTTCCTGGAGAACGAACGCGCGAAATGAGGCCGGAGCGGCCGTTCACTGGTACCTGTTTTTGAATATCCGTTCGATCATGGCGGCGTACTCCCGTTCGCG